>JANXOM010000045.1 GCA_025353585.1 Deltaproteobacteria bacterium | reverse complement strand
ATCGCCGGCAGGTCGCGGTGCTGAAGTCCCTCGTCGCGACGCACCGCGCCTCGCCGGGACTTACGCCCGCCGACGTCCGGGCAGCCGCCCGCCACCGCCGCCGCCGTACCCACCGCCGCCGCCGCCGTCACCGCCACCACCGTAGCCGCCACCACCGCCACCGCCGCGGTAACCGCCGCCGCCGCCACCGCCGCCGCCGCGCGGCTGACGCGCCTCGGCCTCGTTGACGCGAAGGGGGCGACCGTCGAGCGTGCGACCGTCCATGCCTTCGATGGCCTTGGCGGCCTCCTCGGAGGTGCCCATGGTGACGAACGCGAAGCCGCGCGAGCGGCCCGTCTCGCGGTCGGTCACGAGGTGGACGTCGCTGACCGTTCCGAATTCCTGGAACGCCGTGCGGACGCCTTCAGCATTGGTGTTGAACGAGAGATTGCCAACGTACAGACGAGTGTTCATCGCATGCTCAATCAGGCCCTGTGTCGTTAACCCGCCCCACGGGGGGCCATTCTGACTCGCAGCGCGGGTTCGTTCTGGAATCCACCGTGACTAGGAAGCGTGTGGCCCTGTAGCAAACCGCGCAGGCGACCCAT
The DNA here is from genome assembly GCA_025353585.1 of Deltaproteobacteria bacterium. Classification (GTDB taxonomy): domain Bacteria; phylum Myxococcota_A; class Polyangia; order Haliangiales; family Haliangiaceae; genus JABFXX01. Next base: position 73,963 of record JANXOM010000045.1, on the reverse strand, counting down.
CCGCAAACCGACGTAACTGTGGCGGCCCAGAACGTACTTGGTCCCCCAGGGAAAAGCTACGCAGATCCAGCGATGGCGTGCAGGTCCCGGAATTGACCCAGGAACCTCGGCCGGATCGCGGTGTCCATCCCCCGGACGGGTATGCTCGCCGCGGTTCATGACGGACGTTGACCCCGCCCTCCTCCGGCGCCTGCGGGCCCGCGACGAGCGGGCGTTTCGCGAGCTGATCGCGGCTCACCGCGACCGCGTGTTCAACATCACGTACCGCATGCTCGGCCACCGTCAGGAGGCGGAGGACGTCGCCCAGGAGGTCTTCATCTCCGTGTTCAAGACGATCGACACGTTCCGCGAGGAAGCGAAGTTCTCCACGTGGCTGTACCGGGTCACCGTCAACCACTGCAAGAACCGGATCAAGTACCTCGCGCGGCGCCACGACCGCGACCGCGACGAGCTCGACGAGACCTCGCGCGCGGCGAACACGGCGGTCGAGGGCCCGACGGCGGCGAAGCACCCGGACCGCGCGCTCGCGTCGGCCCAGATGGAGAAGGTGCTGCAGGAGGCGATCGCGACGCTCGATGACGACCACCGCGTGGTGGTCGTGCTCCGCGACGTCGAGGATCTGAGCATCGAGGAGATCTGCGAGATCACCGGGCTGCCGGATGGCACCGTGAAATCGCGGCTGCATCGGGCGCGGCTCGCGCTACGCAAGAAGCTGGCGCGCCACGTGGAGGAGTCATGAGCAGCGACAACGACACGAGCGGCGCGACCGAGCTCGAAGAAGACATCCCGGACGACGTGCTCGCGCAGGTCTCCGACTACGTCGACGGGGTCCTCCCGCCCGACGCGCGCGCCGGCGTGAAGGCGAAGATCGAAGCCGACCCGCTGTGGAAGCGCGCCCACGCCGAGATGGCGCTGACCCGCGACAACCTCTCCGGCCTGCAGAAGGCGCGCGCTCCGGCGCAGTTCGACCAGGACGTCACCGACATCATCCGCAAGCGCTCCGCGGGCGCGTTCTTCGGCCGGCGCACGTTCGGTGATCGCGTCCCGTTCGGCGCGCTCTTGATCCTCGCCGTCCTCGGCCTCGCCGCCCTCGGCTACGTCCTGTACTCGTCCTCGACGGGCTCGCTCAAGCGCGACGCCGTGCCCGAGCCGGGCAGCGCGCAGCCGTCGATCGCGCCGAAGATCTGACGGCGCGGCGCGGCGCGACGGTCGCGAGCGCGTGCGCGCTGCTTACCGCAGAGCCGCGGAGCCCGCCGAGAGTGACGAGCAGAACGAGAGGGGTTGGTTCGCCAGCGTCGATGGGCGCAGCCGTGTGCCCTGAGGGTCAAACCCTCTCCTTCTGCTCCTCACTCTCCGCGAGCTTTGCGACTCTGCGGTAAGCGTCGCCAGCGCTCTCGCCTGCTACGCGCGGTACGCCGACTGGTTCACCAGGGACTCGCAGAACTGCTTGAGCGGCTCGCGCCGGTCGGGCGGGATGTACTCGAGGTTCAGCTGGCGGTCGGTGACCTCGAAGAACGAGCGGTCGGCCGCGAGGAGCTCGGCCTCGGCGCGCTCGACGCTCGGGCCGTCGATGTCGTCGAGGTTCTTGCGCACGAGCTGGGCCTCGGCCTCGCGCTTGATCTCGAGGAAGAAGCCCCCGAGGATCAGCTTCGCCTTGACGGCCATCGTGTGGATGTCGTTGCCGCTCCGGTGCGGCAGCGCCAGCACCTCGGTCAGGAGCTCCGCCGCCGCCGGCGACGCTCGCTCGTACGCGCGCCGCGTCACGTAGCCGAGGTCGAACACCGCGAGCTGCGGCGCGAACACCATGCCGTACGTGCGCGCCATCGCCGCGTAGTAGGCGAACGCCTTGCCGATCTCGCGCAGCAGCTCCGGCCGATCGACGATCTCGCGCGCCAGCTTCCGGTACTGGTGGAACACGTCGTAGACCGAGCGCAGGTGCTTCGACTTGATCGACTCGCGCAGGTAGTTATTGAAGAACCGGATGCACAGGCGCAGCGCCTGGTCGTCGCGGTTCTCGTGGGCGCGGACCGCGATGACGCGCGTGGCGTCCGAGAACACCGAGATCGTGTCGTCGAACCCGCGCAGCGCGCGCAGGAAGCCGAGCTCGATCTGCATCAGGCACTTCATCTCGTACCAGGTCCGGCTTCCGGACAGCATGTCGAGCGCGTCGTCGGAGAAGCCGATGAAGTCGGCGCGGTCCACCATGAACCACTCCTTCGGCATCCGCGACTTGTGCTTTGCGTAGTGATCGAGCAGGAGCTTGAGCGTCCACGCGCCCTCGGCGGCGACGTCGCGATCGTTGCGGTCGAGCGACTTGATGATCAGCGTGCCGATCTGCCCGACGCGCACCAGCACCTCGCGCTGGCTGCTGTCGAAGTCGTGCGTGCGCGCCGCGCAGCGGTCGACGAGCTCCGATGTCGCGTCGCGCAGCTTCGCGAGCATCCGCGACGGATCGAGGAACCGCATGACGTAGAAGAAGTACGGGATGACGAGCGCCCACCCGATGATCGCGCCGATCGTGCACATCGCGATCGCGGTGAGCGGCGCGAACTTCGGCCCCACGATGTAGTCGACCCACAGGACGTGGGCGGCGCCGAACGCGATGTAGAACAGCACCCAGCGGTTGACCCGATCCTTCAGGAAGATCTCGATCAGCTTCGGCGTGTGCATGTTCGCCGTCAGCGGGATGGCCACGCCGATCACCGCGAGGAGGATCGCGAGCACGTTGTTGTACGCGCGCGCCATCGGCGACAGGAGGTCGACGAGCTTGCCGTTCGCCACGCCGTCCCAGCTCAGGTCCGTCCACGGCGGGTAGCCCGCGGCGCGGAGCTCGAGGAAGAACTCGACCGCGAAGAACAGCGTGAACACGATCACCGCCAGCGCGAACGAGCGGAGGAACAGCCTCCTCATCAGTCGACGTCGTCTTGCAAGAACGCGAAGTAGCGCTCCGGCAGGTCGTCGAACTCGAGCGCGCCGCCGCAGCTCGGACACTTGAAGACGGGCGGCTCGAGGTTCGACGCGAGGATCGCCGCGGTCTGGAGCAGGCGCTCTTCCTGATGATCGCACCCGATGCAGTGGAACGCGGCGAAGAACGACGTGACCGTCCCGCGGCCGATGACGTCGCGCACCATCGAGGCCTGCAGGATGAACGGCACCGAGCACGCGTGGAACTCGTAGCCCTGGATCCGTGCCTGGCGCAGGAACTCGCACCACGCGCGCACGCCGAGCGAGTTCATGTACGTCACCTGCGCCATGTCGAACACGACCCGGCCGACCATCGCCGGGAGCAGCTCGTCGAAGCGCGTGGCCTCGGTGAAGTCGCCGCGGAGGACGACGCGCGTGCGGTCGCCGTCCTTGACGACCTGCCACTGGGTGAGCTTGGCGAGGACCGCGCGGGCCTTCGGATCCGGCTTGTCGAAGCCGATGCCGACGACGGTCTTGCCCTCGCGCGGCTGCGCCCACAGGGCCGTGCCGCGGATCGTGACCGGCGCATCCGCGTCCGGCGTGATCGTGATCTGGACGGCCTGGCCCTCGGTGACAGGCTCGGCGACGACGACCCGCACGCCGTCGACGGACAGGTTCGAGACGGTCGCCTCGACCTTGCGGCCGGCGATCTCGATGGCAAACGAGAACGCCTCGGTGCCCGGCCGCGGCTCGCCGAGCTGGATCGCGATGACGTCGTGGAGCTCGTCGGCGGTCATCGGCGCGATGAGGAGCTCGTCGCAGCCGCACGCGGAGACGTCGCGCATCTGGTCGCCAGTGAGGCGCTTGCCGGCGACGATGATCACGCGCGTCGCGGGGCTGCGCTCCTTGACCATCTTCGCCACGGCGAAGCCATCGTTCGTGGGCCCGCCGGCCGCGTCCATCTCCGCATCGAGGATGACGAGCTGCGGCTCCTGCTCGAGAAACAGGGCGCGGGCGGTCTCCCAGTCGGTGAAGACGAGGAGCTCGAGGCCGAGGCGCTGAAACGGCGGCGCCGTGAAGTGGCGAAGGAGCTCGCTGTTGTTCGAGACGAGGACCTTGGGCACGCCAGCGCTGACTTTAGCAGATCCAGCGGATCAGAGGATGGCGCGGAGGATCACGATCAGGGCGATCAACGCGACGACGGCGCCTCCGATGACGCTGACGCCGCGGACGAGCATGCCGCGGTCGAAGGCGTCGCGCTCGGCGGTCAGCTTCTCGATCTCCGTCGTGCGGGCCGTGATGGCGCCGCGCAGGCGATCGATGCGCTGGTAGAGCTCGGCGAAGCCCGGGTCCTCGCTGCGGTTCAGGTTGACGAGGGTCCCCAGCGTGACGAGCCGGCGGGCGATCTCGCCCTCCGCGAGCGCGATCTCGCGCGACTTGCGCTTGTGCTCGGCGTCGAGCTCCGCGACGCGGTGCGTGTGGCCCTCGCGCGCGTCGGCGAGGCTGCGCTTCGCGGCGTCGAGCTCGGCCTTCGCGGCGTCCTGGCGCGCGGTGGCCTCCACGATCGGGCGCTCGATCGCCCCGAGCTGGCGGTCGCAGTCCTGGCGCTCGGGCTCGAGAGCGGCGGCCTCCTTGCGGTGGCTCTCGCCCGCGCGGCGGAGCTCGCTGCGCTGGTCGCCCATCTGCGCCGCGCCGGCCTGGCGATCCTGATCCTCGGCCGCCTTGAGGTGCGCCTTCTGGCGGCGTTCGAGATCCTTGCGGCGGTCGCGCAGGGCGCGGCGCTGGCCCTCGAGGACCAGGAGCTCGCGCTGGGCTTCCTGGACGCCGCGCTCCGCCTCCGACAGCTTCGTGGTGCGCTCGCGCTCGACGTCGGCGAACTTCGCGTTCTCGTCGGCGCGGCGCGCGTCCACCTCGGCCTGCTCGCGACCGAGCTGGGCGATCCGCTCCTCGGCGGCGGTGATGGCGGTGTTCTCGGCGGAGAACACGCGGCCCTCCACCTTGCGCGTCCGCGCTTCGCGCCCGAGCGCGCCGAGGACCTGGTCCAGCGCCTCGGTGTCCTGCTTGATCTCGCCGCCGAGGACCTTGATCGCGCCGCGGCGCTGGTAGCGGGCGCGGGCGAAGCGCGCGGCGTACTTGGCCGCGTTGACGAGGCCCGGCTCCGGGATCTCGGGGACAGAGCTGACCGCCGGCGGGGTGAACGGGCGGTCTTGCGCCTCGCCGCGCTGGATGCGCGTCGCGGGCGGCTCGCCGGTGGCGGCAAGCATGGCGGCGGAGGGGCGCGGCCGAGCCGCGACGATCAGCGGCGGCGACGGTGGGTGCGGCGGCGGCGGCGTGGGGCTCGGCGGCGGTCGCGATCCGCGGGACGGCGTCGGCGGTGGGGCCACGATCCGCGCGCTCGTCGGCGCGTCGTCGGCGGCGACCGGCGTCACCACGTGCGTCGGCGGCTCCGGCGTCGGTGGCGGCATCGTCGTGCTCGCGTCGGAGCGGCGGCGCGCGGGCTCGCCCGTCGTCACGCGCGGGATCGCGGGCGCGGGCTCGCGGCGCAGCGCGGCCGGGCCCGGCGAGATCGCGCCGAGCAGCGCCCGGCGGGCGGCGTCATCGGCCTGGACCTGCGCGACCGTCGGCACGGCCGGCGGCGGCGGCAGCTGCGGGGCGCTGTCGCGATCGATGCGTGTGACGGCCGTGTGCGTCGTCGTGCTCGGCCCGGGCGGGATGTCGAACGCGCCGCTCGCGGGCGGGCGTGGCGATGAGGGGAGCTGCGCGGTCGTCGTCCGCGCCGGGGCGGGCGGCGGCTCGTGTGCGGCGGTCTGCGCCGTGTACGCGCCGCTGACCGGAGGCGTTTTCACCATCGGCGGCCCGCTCGCGGACGCAGCCACCGGCGGCGGAATCGTCGCGCCCGTCCGGCGCAGGGGCGGCGACTGCGTCGTGCTCGTCGGGCGCGGCGGGAGCTGGACACCCGTCGGTGGCGCGTTCCGCGCGCGGCGCGGCGGCAGTGGCGGCAAGCGCCGCCCGCACGCCTGGCACGCGGCCAGCTCGTCGGCATTCTCGGCGCTACAGAACGGACAGAACCTCACGCGGGAGCACGCTCAGTCGGTGAGGCCGATCGCGAGATAGACCTGGAAATCACCGGCTTCGAGACCATACCCAAAATCGAGGCCGAGGAGGGGCAACACGATGGACCGCAAGTACAACCGCGTGCCGACGCCAACCGAGTTCTTGAATGGCGCGAGGCCGCGCGGCTCGCTGTTCGGCAGGTAATCGCGCTCGGGGTTGTTGTTCGATAGGAACGTCGTATAGCCCGAGTCGAAGAAGCCGAGCCCGCGCACGGAGAGGCCCTTCACGGTGAACATCGGCACCGAGTACTCGACATTCGCCGCCGCCTTGAAGTCGCCGCGAAACTGGTTGTTGAGCCAGCCGCGCATGCTGGTGCCACCCATCAGGTACTCCTGCTGGAACGGCAGGTGGTGCCCCATGTTGAGGTGCGCCTTCAGGACGAGGTTGTGGCGCTCGAAGAAGCGGATCGCCTCGTACGCATCGGCGCCGGCCTCGCGATAGTGAAAGTCCGAGCCGAACGCGGGCAGCGCTTGCTCGTACGAGATGCCGAGCTTGTAGCCGCTCGCGATGCCGTACCAGTTGGCGCGCCGATCGACGGAGAAGTCGACCTCTCCGGAGACGTCCCAGCCCTCCTTGCCCGGCGCCGGGATCGCGCCGGTGACCGGATCGGCGTTCGCGTCCTGCGGGTGCGCGCCCGGGAGCAGCACCACGTCGCGGTAGCTGACGTGCGCGCCGCGGACGCGGCCGTCGAGCTTGATGCCGCGCGCGATCTCGACGCCGAGCTTGCCGCCGGCGTTGAGGTAGATGAGGCGCGACTGCCGGACCGGCGTGGGATCGCTCGTGTAGCGGGTGGGCTCGCTGTACTCGATGTTGCGGATGTCGGCGAGGTAGGTGTCGAGCTGGGAGTGCAGCCGCGTGCCGAAGATCGACGGCACCTGCCACACGCCGACGAAGAAGGAGTCGCCGGTCGCGACCTGCGCGTAGACGAGCAGCTTCTGGTTCAAGCCGAACAAGTTGTTCTCGCCGTAGCCGAAGCCGCCGCCGATGTTGGTCGGCTGGGTGTAGAACGCCGGCGCGATGACCCAGGAGAACTTGTCCTTGACGAGGATGTGCACGCGCACGCCGCCGTCCATCGGCTCCCAGTAGACCTCGACGTCCTTGAACAGGCCGCTCGTGACGAGGCGGTCCCGGAGGATCTGCGCCATGTCGGGCGTCCACTCGTCCCCGACGCGCAGGCGCGAGATCAGCGCGACGGTCTCGGGCGTGGTCTTGGTGTTGTCCTGGACCGCGATGTCGCGGACCACATCGGCCTGCGCGATCGCAGTGGCGGCGGCGAGCATGACAACTGCGGCCAGCGCGACTTTCACGGGGCGCGAGTATGTCACGAGGCGTCGTGATACGAACGTGACATGAATCCCGCCGAGGTCGCTACCGCGCTCCTGATCGAGCGCACCCTGCAGGACAGCCCCGCGTACCGCAAGGTCGATGACTCGCTGTACGTCATCAAGCAGGGCTCGGCCTACGTCATGATCAATGTCGTCCCGTGGGGCGACAACCGCGCGATGGTGCGGTGCACGTCGCAGCTGGTGAAGGGCGTCGACGTCGACGGCAAGCTCGCGAAGCAGCTGCTCGAGCTGAACGGCCACCTGCGGTTCGGCGCGTTCGCGTACGACCCGACGGAGCACACCGTGCTGTTCTCGCACACGATCCTGGGCGGCACGACGCTCGACAGCGAGGAGCTGACGGCCACGTTGCGCGACGTGGCGCTCATCGCCGACGAGTACGACGACAAGCTCGTCGCGAAGTACGGCGGCCAGCGCATGATCGATCTGCTCGAGGAGGCCGCCATGGAGCGGATCATCGAGAAGGACCCCTCGGGCTTCTCGTTCGACGATTGATCGGCGAGGGGTGGAGCATGGTGGCGAAGAAGAAGAAGAAGAAGACGACGACGGCCAAGAAGACGACGGCGAAGACGACGGCCGCGAAGAAGCCGATGAACCGCCGAGGCGCCGCAAACGCCAAGCCGAAGCCGGCGAAGCCGGCGAAGCCGACGAAGCCGACGAAACCGACGAAGCCGACGAAGCCGGTGAAGAGCGTGGCGCCGGATCCGTCGATTCCGGGGGCCAATCCGCTGTTCCGGTCGTTGCGGACGGCGATCTATCACGTGCCGGATCTCGCGAAGGCGAAGGCCTTCTACACGCCGGCCCTCGGGCGCGAGCCGTACTTCGATCAGCCGTTCTACGTCGGGTATGACGTCGATGGCTTCGAGCTCGGGCTCGACCCGGACCCGGCGCGCACGTCGGGCCCGGGCGGCGTGACGGCGTACTGGAAGGTCGACGACATCCACGCGAGCCTGACGCACCTGATCCTGCTCGGCGCCACGACGGTCGAGGCGCCGCACGACGTCGGCGAGAAGATCCAGACCGCGATCGCGGGCGACCCGTTCGGCAATCCGCTCGGCCTGATCCAGATCGAGGCGTAGTCCGGGTCAATCCAGCGGACGGAGCGCGAGGACGCGGGCGGCCTCGTCCTCGACAAAGTCCGTGCCGGCCCACTGCCAGCGCTCCACGGGAACGCGGCCGTCGGGATCCGCGACGCGCTCGACGAAGATCGCCCGGCCGGTGACGCGGACACGATCGACGCCGCCGTCGCCGCGGATCGTGCCGAGGACGGTCGGCGGCGCGCCGGCCGTGACGGCGTACGCGGTCAGCGTGGCCGTGCGACCGAGGTCGCGATGGACGTGCACGGTGACGAGCGCCTCGTCTTGCCCGTTGCCATCGACGTCGACAAACACGGGCGGATCGACGACGATCTCGACGCGCTCCGCGTTCGCGGCGCCGTCGGGGACCGGCGCGTGCGTGGCGCGGTCGACCGCGAGCTCGGCGCTGCCAGCCGACACCGCGACGTCGCCGACACCCTCGACCGCGTACGTGCGGTTCAGCCAGTCGACGGCCCGCGCTCCGCGCGCGGTCGCCGGCTGCGTGGCGTGGTCGCCGAGCGTCGACGGGGCGGCGGTGAGGGGGCGGGTGCACCCCGCGAGCGCCAGAACGAGGACCGCGGTCCGCATCAGCTCGCCAGCTGCGCGACGAGGCGGTCGCCGAGATCGGAGGGCGTCTGCGGCTCGGGGAGCCCGCCGTAGATCGCGGCGATATCGCGCATGGGAGCGTCCTCTTGCTCGGCGCCGGTGCCGTACCGGCCGTACGGCACGTCGGGCTTGCGCAGCGAGACTTGTCCGCCGCCGGCCGCCGAGATCGGGCGGATGAAGCCCTTGTGGAGCGCGGTCCCGACGCGCGCCGGGCAGCGGCACGGGTTCATCGGGTTCACGTGCTCGCAGCGCGGCGCGAGGTAGTCCCCGACCTTCTTGCGCGCGCGAGACAGCCGCACCTTGTACGCGCTCTCGGTGATCCCGAGGCTGGTGGCGGCAGGGGCGTCCGCGAGCTTGAGGATGTGACAGACGACGAACGCGGCGCGCTCGCCTGGCGGCAGGCAGTTGATGACCGCCGTCATGCAGCCCTGCTTGAGCTCCCAGAGCAGGAAGTTGCGCTGCGGGTCGGAGAGCGAGCGCGCGACGTCCGTGCGCGTGGCCTCGCTGCGCAGCGTCTCGTCGAGGATGTCGAAGTTGACCTCGGGCTGGCGGGGGAGCCGCTGCTCGAGGAGCGCGTTCGCGAGGCCGACGAGCCAGATCTCGGTGTCGGCGACGGCGGCTGGACGCTCGGCGAACTGCGCGGCGGCGAGGGCGAAGACGTCGGCGAGGTAGCGCTCCGCGCGCTCGGCATCGAGCGTGAGCCGGAACACGAAGTTGTAGAGCCGGCGCCAGTGCGGCTCGACCAGCGCGCGGGCCTGGTCGGGTGCAAGCGACGGCATCGGGGTGATCTTACTCCGTCGCGTGTTAGCGTGGACGCGTGAGGGGCTGGCTCGCGACGTTGGCGGTCCTCGCGGCCTGCTATCACCCGCCGGAGCCCGACTGCGGCTTCTTTTGCGGCCCGGCGGGCGCATGCCCGGACGACTACACCTGCGCGGCGGTCGACGGCCGCTGCCACCAGGTACACGCGCCGGCGAACCTCGTGTGCACGCTGGACGCGGGCGGCGGCAGCGCGGACGCGGCGGTGGACGCGAGGCCGGATGCGGCGGTCGATGCGCGGCCGGATGCAGCGGTCGATGCGCGGCCGGATGCGGCGGTCGATGCGCGGCCGGATGCAGCGATCGACGCGGCCGTCGACGCGGGCAGCGGTTCCGGTTCCGGTTCGGACGGCAGCGGTTCCGGTTCCGGCAGCGGTTCCGGCAGCGGTTCCGGTTCCGATGGCAGCGGTTCCGGTTCCGGCAGCGGTTCCGACGGCAGCGGTTCCGGTTCCGGCAGCGGGTCCGGTTCCGGCAGCGGTTCCGGTTCCGGCAGCGGTTCCGGGTCCGGTTCCGGCAGCGGTTCCGGCAGCAGCTCTTGATCGTGGATCTCTCCGGACCGTCGACCGTCCTCGCCGGCGTGAACGTCGACGGCCACAGAGCCATGTCACACCACGGGTTCGTGGGCGTGCTTCGTCGTCGTGGGCGTGCTTCGTCGTCGTGGGGGTGCTTCGTCGTCGTGGGGGTCGTGGGCGTCGTGGGCGTGATGGGCGTGATCGTCGATCGTCCGGCGCCTAGATTCCCTGCATCTCCCGCCGCACCGCGCGCATCAGCTCCTGCTTCTCGCGCCATGGCAGAAACGCGGCCTCGAACCCGTTCATCACCACCTGCTCGAGCCGCTCCCTGCCCCACCCGAACGCCTCGACGCAGCCCCACAGCTCCTTGCTCGCCGTCGTCTCCGACATGAGCCGGTTGTCCGTGTTGATCGTCACGCAGACCCCGTAGTCCAGATAGAACTCGAGCGGGTGCACCCGCCACGACGGGGCCACGCGCGTCTGCACGTTGCTCGTCGGGCACACCTCCAGCGGGATCCGCTGGTCCGTGACGAAGTCCAGGAGATCCGCGTCCTCCACCAGCCGCGTCCCGTGCCCGATCCGCCGCGCCCCGCACAGATGGATCGCCTGGTGGATCGACGCCGCGCCGTACGACTCGCCCGCGTGCGCCGTGCAGTTCAAGTTGTTCTCCGCCACCAGCGCGTACGCCTCGCGATAGCGCTTCGCCGGGAACCCGTCCTCGGCGCCCGCCAGATCCAGCGCCACGACCCCGCGGTGCTTGTACGCCACGCACATCTGCGCGATCTGCAACGCTGCCTCGGGGCCGAGGGTCCGGATCGCGCTCAGGATCAACCCTGTCCGGATCCCGTACGTCCGCCGCGCCGCCGCGAGCCCGCGCAGCACCGCGTCGATCACGGCCGTCGGCGCGAGCCCCTGCTGCACGTGCAGCAGCGGCGAGTACCGCACCTCCAGGTACCGCACGCCCTCCGCCCACGCATCTTCCGCGAGCTCGTAGGCGCAGCGCTCGAGAGCGTCTTCGCGCTGCAGCACCGACAGCGTGATCGAGAACGCGCGCAGGTAATCCTCGAGCGAGGCCACCGTCTCGCCCGCCACCAGCAGCCCGCGCAGCTCGCCCGCATCGAACGTCGGCAGCGCCACGCCCTGCGCGCGCGCGAGCTCGAGCACGGTCGCGAGGCGCAGCGAGCCATCGAGGTGACAGTGCAGCTCCGTCTTCGGGAGCCGCTGGATCAGCTCCAGCGAGAGCGCCGCGGTCATGGTGGCTCGACTGTAGCCGCACCGGGCGCCAGCTCGATAGCCCCGAGCCCGAACGTATCGGCGACGTACTGGCGTTCGCCCGGGACCCCGAAGTCCTCGCCGAGGAACCAGCGCGATCGGCCCTGCGTGTATGCGGGCACCGTGACCACACCGTCCTTCGGACCCGCGAGGATCGCCGCGATGCGCGCCTCGTTCTCCGCGTGGACCTCGGAGAGCACCAGCGCACAGCGCATGCCCACGCCGCCGATCGCGAGGGCGGCCAGTCCCATGCACGCGCGGCGCGACCAGCCGGGTGCGAGCTGCGCGGTCACCCAGCTCGCCACGGCGGTCGCGGCCAGGGCGCACGACGCGAACGCCAGGCGATCGCCTTCCTTCGGCGAGCCGAGCAGCGTCACCGCGGCGAGCACCGCCGCGCCGAGGCCCACGCGCACCGCGAGCCGCCGCGCGCGCGACACCGCCGGCGCCCCGACGACGCGACGCGCGGCGACGCCCAGCGCGAGCCACGGCAGCGCGAACGCCACACTCCACAGCGTGTGCAGAATGATCCGCGCGTCCCCCTCGGCGCCGCGGTCCGCGATCCGATCGAGCGGAGAGGCCTGCGCCGCGAGGGCGTGATACCGGAACGATTGCCCGGGAGCGGAGAGAAGCGCGAGCCAACCGAGCCCGATGCCGACGAGCCCGGCCAGCATCCACGCCCGCATCCCCGCCCGCGGCCGATCGCCGCGTCGCCAGCACCCGATCACCGCGCAGAGCGCCGCCGCGCCGATCGCCGGTGGCGTGTGCTCGTTACACAGCCCCGCCGCCGCGCCGAACACGAGCATCGCCGGCGCGCGCCACCAGGCACCACCCACCGCCGGCCCCCCGCCCTCGGCGCGCAGGCGATACGGCACGAGGAACGCCAGCTGGACGGTCAGCCCGAAGAGATAGTTCCCCGTGTACGGCCGGTAGAACAGCATCTGTCCGACGACCGGCACGCACGCGAGCACCAGCGCCGTCACCGTCGCGAAGACGACCGCGTCGTCGATGCTCCGCAGCTTCGGCCGACGCCCGAGCGCGAGCGTCGAGAGCAGCGCGAACATCGCCAGCTCGAGGAGCGGCGTCCCGAGCACGTGCCAGGGCCCCGGCGTGTATTGCAGGAGCGTGACCGTCTGCCCGAGCCGCGGATTGCCATGCAGGTAGTTGCCCTGCACCTGCGTCCACAGGTTCCCGAACGAGAGGCCGCTCCACCGATGCCAGCGCAGGTTGCCCCAGCCATCGCGCACGACCGGCTCCCAGTAACAGCCCAGCGCGAGCGCGAGCCACAGCGGCCCGAGGATCGCGGCCCACCAGGGCCAGGCGCGCCGCGGCGTCACGGCGCCGGATCGCGGGGCGGCGCGTCGTCGTCGAGGCCCCACTTGCGTGACACGACGAACAGCGGCCGGCCTTTGACCTCCTCGAAGATCCGCGCGAGGTACTCGCCCTGGATCCCGTTGGACAGCAGATGCAGCCCGCTGAAGAACAGCATTACGATGAGCAGCGACGCATAGCCCGGCGCGGCGATGCCCCACACGAGCTTCTGCACGATCGTGATCGCGAGGTACACGAACGCGCCCGCCGCCGCGAGCCCGCCGATGTACGTCCAGATCTTCAGCGGCGCGGTCGAGAACGAGAACAGGCCGTCGAGCGCAAAGCGCCACAGCTTGAACAACGACCAGCCGCTGTCCCCCCCCGCCCGCGGCCGCGCCTGGAACGGCACCGTCTCCGTCTTGAAGCCGGGCCACGCGAAGATGCCCTTCATGAAGCGGCACCGCTCCGGCATCTGGTTGATGACGTCGACGATCTTGCGATCGAGCAGCCGGAAGTCGCCCGCGTTGCGCGGAATGGCGACGTCGTTCATCCGCTGCATCAGCGAGTAGTAGAGCCCCGCGAGCGACCGCCGCACGAGTCCCTCCTCGGCCCGCGTCGTCCGCACGGCGAGCACCATCTCGGCCCCCGCGCGCCACTTCGCCACGAGCTCGGGGATGAGCTCCACCGGGTGCTGCAGGTCGCAGTCGATCGGGATCACGGCCCGCCCGCGCGCGTGGGCGAGCCCCGCCGACAGCGCCACGTCCTTGCCGAAGTTCCGCGCGAGCGCGATCACCTTGATCCGCGGCTCGGTCGCGCGCGCGGCGACGAGGAGCCCGATCGTGTCGTCGCGGCTGCCGTCGTCGACGAACACGATCTCCCACGGCTCGCCGAGGCCCTCCAGCACCGGCGTGATCGCGGCGACGAACGCCGCGATGTTCTTCGCCTCGTTGTAGGCGGGCGCGACGATCGAGATCGCCGGGGCGTCCATCCGCCTCGTCTCTAGCATGTTCCACGCACGGTCACCCGCCCTGCCGCGTGGCGGCAAGCACGAAGCACGCGTCCGCCTTGCAGGCGAGGAGCCAGTACGCGCCCGTCTTCCACGGCACGTAGGAGAGGTCCGCGTCGCCTGCCATGCCAAGGCGCCGGGCCTCGCCGCCGGCCTGGTACATGTAGATCTCGTACGGCAACGCGCGCAGCGGCGCCGGCAGCGTGACCTCGCGCGTCGTCGAGCGGCCCCGGCGCTCGATCTTGCCGAGCCACTGCTCGACGTGATCCGGGGACCAGCTCGCGACGTAGATATGCGGTCGCGGCAGCGCCGGCGGCGCGCCGCTGAACACGGCCTCGAGGTCCAGCGCCCGCAGCGTCATGCCCGCCGGCAGCCGCGCGCGCAGCGCCGTCACGGCCTCGCCGAACGCGGCCTGGATCGACGCGACGTTCAGGCCCTTGTACGCGCCGAGCTCGAGGCCGCCGTGCTCGTCGAGGCAGCTCGCGGGCGCGAGGTCGTAGCGCGGCACGAGGTGCACGTCGGACACACCCAGCGGCGCCTCGAGATCGACGCCGCGAAACACGACGCCCGCGTAGGCGTAGAAGTCCGTGATCAACTCGCGCTTCTTCGGATCGCGGAAGTCATCGCCGAGGAACCACCAGCTCGGCTCGACCTGCTCGTACGCGTCGACGGTGGGCACGCTCCCGGGCGGCGCGGCGGCGAGCGCGGCGAGGCGGTCGTCGCTCTCGCCCTCGAGGCGCAGGTAGAGCGGCACGGTGCGCGAGGCGGCGTAGAGGCTCGCGAGCGCGGCGAGCACCACGAACGGCGCGAGCCGACGCGGCGACGACAGCACCGTGTCCGCCACGCCGATGAACGCGGCGAGGAGGATCGCGAGCGCGTGCAGGTAGAAGCGCGGGCCGAGCTTCGGCGACACGAACACCGTGCACGTGATGAGCGCGCCGGCCCCGAGCGCGAGCGCGGTGAACCGGAGCGCGCGGCGGCGAGCGAGCCGGCTCTCGTCCGTCGGGGCGTCGCGCGTGCCGAGCGCGAGCGCGAGCGCCAGCAGCGCGAGGATCGGCGCCGCGCCGGTGAGGAAGCCCTGAAAGATGTCGAGGTTGCCGCTGACGCCGCGCTGGAGCACGCGGCCCGCGAGCGACACGCGCTGGGCGAGGTCGTCGTAGCGATGGGCCTGGCCCGGCGCGAAGAAGATGAGCGCGAAGCCGACCGCCGCGCCCGCCGCGCCCGCGCGTGAGAGCCGCGACGTGCCGCCGGCCCAGTAGCGCCACGCGGCGTAGCCGATCGCGACGAGGCACAGGGTCGGCCCGGTGTGCTCGTTGCACGCGCCCGCGACCACGCCGAGCAGCGCGAACGCCAGGCACAGGAGCCAGCCGCGCTCGGGCGCGTCGGGCGCGCGGTTCGCGGCGAGCCGGAGCGGCACGAGGAACCACAGCTGGATCGTCGCGCCGTAGAGGTAGTTCGCGCCGTACGCGCGACAGAACATGATCATCCCGAGGTTCGGCAGCGCGAACCACGCGAAGCCGAGCGCGATCGCCACGAGCGCGAGGTCCCGGCCGCGCCGCCACTGCGGGAGCCGCCCGAGGCCGAGCGTGACGACGGCGACGGCGAGCGCGAGGTAGACGAGCGGGGTGACGATCGGCGCGAACCAGACGAGCTTGTACGCGAGGTACGTCAGCGGCTGCCCCACGCGCGGGTTGCTGTGCGTGTACTCGAACGCCCAGTAGTCGAAGAAGTTTCCCGCCGAGAACGGCTCGGCGCGCGTGTCCACGGCCATGTTCCACGCATCGAACGCGAACGGCTCGTGGAGCATCACGGCGCCGATGTGGACGAGCGTCGCCGCGACGTACGCGACGAACAGCACCCGGAGGATGAACGAACCCACGCCTGGCTATCCTACCTGGGGTGCCTGCGGCCCGCGCTGCACGCGCGCCAGCAGCCGATCGAGCCCGACGGCGAGCGCGATGACGAGCCCCGCCGCGAGCATCTGCGCCGCGCCGTAGCAGTGCCGATCCGGCTCGAGCGCGTCGCCATAGAAGCTCGCGCCGGCGGCGGCGAGCGCGCCGACGATCACGCACAGCGCCAGGGCGGCGCGGGGATCGGACCGCGGCCGGTACAGCGCGAGCGGCGCGAGGATGCACATCCCGAGGATCACCCAGCGGCTCGCCGTCAGGCGCCGTAGCAGCTGCAGCACGGGGTGGTCCGGATCCGTCGCGATCCAGCCCGGCGGCATGTAGCGATGGGTGTCGGGCGCCACGAACATCACGCGCGCGCGCCACAGCTCGCCCGCGCGGGCGCCCGGATCGTGGGCGAGCCAGGACACGAACGTCGTCGTGCCGTTCGCGGCGATCCACGTCTGCGCCTGGGCGCGCGCCGGATCGGCGTGCACGAAGTCATCGTTGCGCGGCGGCGTCGCGAACGGCTCGACCTGGGCGATCGGCAGCCCGTGGTCGACGTAGAACGCGCGACCGTCCGCGTCGGGCATCACGCGCAGGAGCAAGTTGTTGACGGCGGGGAACGCGGTGCGCGACGTCAGCTCCGGCGCCCAGCCGGTCTGGAACCCGAGCGGCTCGCTCGGGGCGGCGCGCGCGGAGGTCAGGTCGAACAGCGCCGCCACGAGGCCGAACAAGAGCGGCAGCATCGCCCAGCGCGCGTGCCCCGCGCGGATCTCCTTCCACCCCACGCCGGCCGCGCAGGCGATCGACACGATCACGGCGAGCGCGTTCGTGTCGCGCGCGAATACCCACGCGATCAGCGCGAGCACGAGCGCGACGCTCAGCGTGGTCCGCACGATCCCGCGCGCGCGCGGCACGAGCCGGTGGGCCGCGGCGAGGCCGAGCGCGCACGCGAGGACCAGCGCCAGCAGCGAGTCGTCCAGGGACTCGGACAGCGCCACGGCCGTCCAGCCGAGCCGGGCCGGCGCGAGGGCCATGCCGAACATCACGAGCCCGCCCGCCGCGCGCGCCGCGGGATGCCGCAGCGCACAGACGAGGCCGAGCGCCAGCGCCAGCCACGCGACGAACGCGACCGGCCGCTGCCACGTCTCGATGACGGCCGCGTCGCGATCGGCCGCGCGATAGACGAGCGGCACGGTCGGCGGCTTCGCGAGCTCGAAGAGACCGATGCCGAGCGGGCGCTCGGCGATCTGGAAGTACGCGCCGGTGTCGTAAAACGTGCGCGGCTGCTGGGCCGCGGTCAGCTCCGTGAAGTAGAGCCCGGCCGCGATCGCGGCGAGCGCGAACGCCACCGCGGTGAGGGCCAGCGTGACGCGATGGCTAAGGCGCGTGGCCATCGCCGTCCTTGAGGCACCACTGCGCGCCCACCGTGCGCAGCCACGCGAAGTGCGGCGCGAGGGCGGCGTCGAGCTCGTGCGTGTGCGCGCCGTATGGATACGAGAACGCGACCGGCGCGGGGAACCCGTCGGCGGCCAGGAGCGCCTGGCTCGGCAGCGCCTCGTCCGCCACGTACGCGGGGATGCCGTGGGCCGTCGCGTACTCGACCGCGTTCTGGTGCGTCGCGCTGTGGGCCTCGATGTCGTGCCCGTCGGTCGCGAGCGCGTGGAGCTCGGCGCGCTGCGCGGGCGTGAGCTTCGCGAAGTTCGTGACGAAGAACGTGACCTTCACGCCATGCGCGCGGAGCGGGGCGCGCCACGCGAACCACGCGTCGACCTCGTCGTCGTCGACGGAGAAGGCCCAGCCGGGGCCATGGAAGCCGGCGGCGAGGTCGCGAAACGTCACGAGCTTCACGCCGTGGGCGGTCGCCCAGTCGAAGTCGGCGAAGTACTCGTCGAGGGACAGCGTCGGGGCGTGCCCGTAGGTGTGCAGGACGAGGTCGTGCGCGCGCGCGTACTCGAGCGACGCCGCGAGCTCGGCGTGCGGCCACTCGTGCGTGCGGTCGACGCCCTTGCTGCACTGCACGTGGCTGCCGTTCGCGCCGCCCGAATAGAACCGCTCGCCGAAGTGCTTCGCGTCGGGCGCGCCTTTCCCGCACGCGGCCAGGATGCTCAGCACCACCATCCTGCGCATCATCGTGGCCTCCTGCCGTGCCAGCCCACGTGGAGCAGCTTGTACCCGGACGTCGCCTCGTCGATGTGCTCGGGCCCGCCGAACGCGAGGAACAGCACCTGCAGGCCCTCGCGGTACTTCGCCGTCCGCGGCGCGGCGAACCGGAACCGCACGCCGCGCGCCGTCGACTCCGTGCCCGTCAGGACGAGCTCCTCGAGCTGCACCTTCGCGCGCACCGCCGGCACCCAGGCCGCCGTGACCGGGCCGCGATCCGGCGCGACCTCCACGTCGATCTCGCCCGGCGCGTCGACGAACAGGTACGTCGCCGGGGCGATCGCGCCCGTCGTCAGGTCCCAGTTCGTGCCGTTCAGGTACAGCGTGTCGCCGCGCCAGCGCGTCTCGATCGCGTACGTCGGATCGTCCACGCCATCGGGCGCCGCCACGTCCGGCGCGTCGGCCTCGCAACCCGTCTGCGCCGCCCCCGCCGTGCAGAGCGTCCCCAGGTCGCCCGTGTGCATCCGCAGCGGGAGCAACCGCCGGTCGAACGCGCGGACGAGCGCGATGTCCGGCGGCGTGAGCCCGAAGACCGCGTGGTCGCACGAGTCCTCGTCGTAGACGTCGAGGAAGCACGGGCACTCCCACTGGTCCGCGCCGATGTACACGCGCAGATCCGGATCGGCGAGGTCGTAGGCATCGGGCAGGTCGCGCAGCACCGTCAGCGGGTGCGTCAGCTCCATCGTCGTCACCACGGCCGCGCCCGCGCGCAGCGGCGAGTGCCACGCGCGCAGCGCCTTGCCATCCAGCACCGACCAGCCCCACCACAGGAAGAACCCCGCGAACCCGAGCGTGCCCAGCCGCCGGCCGCGCCCGTCGAGCCACGCCGCCGCGTGCCGCCACGTGATCGCGACGAGCACCGCCACGCCAGGCCCCACGTCGAGGAAGTAGCGCGACGACAGGCTCGGGCTGCGCAGGTAGAACGCGAGCAGCGGCACGGTCCCGCCGAGCGCGAACACGCCGAGCCAGCGCGTCTCGCGCGCCAGGTCCGGGCCGCGCGCGCCCGCGGGCCGGGCCCGCCGCACGCGCAGCCAGCACGCCGCGATCAGGGCGAGCCCGACGAGCGCCAGCGGCGCGTACACCCACGTGTAGTTCGTGAAGTAGTACTCGCGCCAGCGCGGGAGGTCCGCCTGCCCCGCGTGCAGCTTCGTGTCGTAGAAGTGATAGCCCTCGCGCGAGCGCAGCTCCGGGCGCCCGAACATGCCGCCGACGAGCTCCTTCGCGGCCACCGGAAGCGGCGCGTGATCGAACGGATAGTCGAAGCGCGTGGCGTAGATGTTGCCCGGCAGATCCTCGAGGTTCAGGCGATGCCCGAACTCGCCGCCCGCGCCGAAGCGCAGGTAGTTCGTGCCGTACAGCGCGCCGCCGCCCGCCATGAACAGCGCCGCGGCCACGAGCACCACCGCGAGCGCCCGCCGCAGCCCGCCGCGATATTGCACGTAGAGCACCGTGGCCACGCCCGCCGCGGCGGCGCCGTAGAACCACACCGTCGGGCGCATCAGCCCCGAGAATCCGGCGAGCGTCACGAGCAAGAGGTACTTCGCCGTCGACGGCCGCCGCAGCATCACGAGCACGCCCGCCAGCAGCAGCATCGACGTGCCGTACGCGTACGCCTCCGCTTCCTCGTACACGGCCAGCCGCCCGCGCATCATCGTGATGACGCCCGGCAGCAGCGCCGTGATGAGGAACGCGCCGCGCGAGCCGACCGTGCGATCGCTGCCGGGCCCGAGCCACGCGCGCAGGAGCCCGTAGAGGACGAGCGCCTCGCCGAAGATCATCGCCACGCGATCGGGGAACGGCGTCACGTGCACCGCGCGCCCGACGAGCTCCCAGAGCGCGAGCCACAGCGGCACGCCGAGCCCCCACACGTGCTGTACGCCGCCATCGACCCACGCGAGATCGTGCGTCACGCCCTCGGGGTCGTGAGACAGCGCGAGCCGCCCCTCGAAGAACGCCGCGACCTGCGCGCGATAGAACGCGTGCTCGCTGAACCATTGCCCCCACCGCGGGATCGCGCCGGTGAACCACGTCACGAGGAGCGCGAGCCCGAGCGCCCAGAGCAGCGCCCGCCGTCTGCCGAACACGTCCGGCGCGCTAGGCGTGGGCGTCGTCATGCGCGCCCGCCAGTGCCTCGCCGGGCGTCACGATCTTCGGCGCCACCGGCGCGGCGAGCAGCTGGCGCTCGCCCGGCGCGACGTGCTGGAGATACGCGAGGCGCTTCACCTCGCGGCGCACGTGCGACACGAGATCGAGGATGAGGCCGGTCGTGATCGAGATCATGCCGACGAGCGCGATGCCCGTGGACAGGATCGCCGTCGGGAAGCGCGGCACGTCGCCGCTGCGCGAGTACTGGATGAAGAGCGGGACCGCGAGCCCGATGGCGACGAGCAGCATCAGGAGCCCGAGGCCCGAGAAGAACATCAGCGGCCGCTCGTTCCGCATGAGGTTCAGGATCGTGACGAGGATCCGCCAGCCATCGCGGAACGTGCGCAGCTTCGAGAAGCTCCCCGGCGGGCGCTCCTTGTACGGCGTGTCGATCTCGGTGATCGCCATCCGCATCTGCATCGCGTGCACCGTCAGCTCCGTCTCGATCTCGAACTCGCGCGACGAGCTCGGGAAGCTCTTCGCGAACCGGCGCGAGAACACGCGGTAGCCCGAGAGCATGTCGTCGATCTGCGAGCCGAACAGCTTGCGGACGAGGCCCGTCAGCACGGCGTTGCCGAGCCGGTGGCCGGCGCGGTACGCGTCCTGGTGGGTCTCGATGCGCTTGCCGACGACCATGTCGAGGTTGTCGGTGATCATCGCGTCGACGAGCTTCCGCGCGGAGGCCGCGTCGTACGTGTCGTCGCCGTCCGTCATCACGTAGATGTCGGCCTCGATGTCCTGGAACATCCGGCGCACCACGTTGCCCTTGCCGGGCCGGCGCTCGCGGCGAACGATGGCGCCCGCCGCCGTGGCAACCGCGGCGGTCTTGTCCGTGGAGTTGTTGTCGTAGACGTAGACCGTCGCGGTCGGCAGCGCCGCGCGAAAGTCCGTGACGACCTTGCCGATCGCGGCCTCTTCGTTGAGGCACGGGACCAGGACGACGATGCGCGGCTCGGCGGACACGACAGCCGCTTATAGCGTGAAGCCGGCCTTGGCGGCGTCGTCGTGGAACATCTTCACGGTCTCGAGCGAGAACTGCGCGAGGTCCTTCCCGGCGCTGGTCAGCTTCGCGAGGAGGTCGTTCGTCATCGTGATGATGTCGCAGCCGACGGCCTCGGCGTGGAACACGTTGAGCAGCTCGCGCGGCGAGGCCCAGATAAGCTCGGCCGTCTTCGACAGCTTCACGAGCGCCAGCGCCGCCGCCATGTGCGGCATCGGATCGCGGCCGGTGTCCGCGATGCGGCCCGCGAACACCGAGACGTACGACGGCACGTTCGGATCGAGGTGCGCCATCACGTCCCGCGTCTGCTCGAGGGTGAACACGGCCGTGACGTTGAGCTTGATGCCGGCGCTCGAGAGCTTCTTCACGAGCTCGTTCGCCGACTGGCCCTTGGTGTTCGTGACCGGGATCTTGACGTAGACGTTCTTGCCCCAGCTCGCGATGTCGCGCGCCTGGCGCTCCATCTCGGCGAAGTCGTCGGAGAACACCTCGAACGAGATCGGGCGGTCCTTGATCGCATCGAGGATCTCGTGGGCGAACGCCTTGTAGTCGGTGATGCCGGCCTTGCGCATCAAGGTCGGGTTCGTCGTGAAGCCCTGGATCCAGGGCTTCTCGTACATCTCGAGCATCCCCTTCTTGTCGGCGCCGTCGGCGAACAGCTTGATCTTCAACTTCGGGATGGTGCTCATGAGGTTACTCCCAGGATCCAGGCGGCCGCGTCCGCCAGCGAGGTCACCGTCGCATCGACCGCCTGCGGTTGGCGTTCGTCGTACTTGCGATCGATGAAGACAGTCTTGCAGCCCGCGGCGGCGCCGGCATCGGTATCACGCCAGCGGTCCCCGACCATATAGCTCGCGCGGGGATCGACATCCCACTCGCGCGCGGCGTCCAGGATCATCCCCGGCCGGGGCTTGCGGCACGCACAGTGATCCACGTCATCGTGGAAGCAGCTGTAGATCGCGTCCAGCGCCGGCAGCTCGGCCCGCATGCGCGCGTGGATGGCGTCGACCTCGGCGCGGGTCTGGGTGCCCCGCCCCACGTCGGGCTGGTTCGTCACCACGAGCAGCCGGAACCCGGCCGCCTTGAGCCCCGCGAGCGCCGCGGCCACGCCGGGCAGGATCTCGAGCTCCGCCGCGCGGGCGGGCGGATACGGCTTCCCCGCGCGCACGACCGACGCGTTCAAGACGCCGTCGCGATCGAGGAAGACCGCGCGTCCGCTCACTTCCCCGTGGACTCCCACTTCGTCTCGACCTTCTTCAGGATCGGGTGCGACACCAGGAGGTGCCAGATCACGGCCTGGAACGCCTCGGCGTGGGGCGTGATGTTGCCGTCGTTCACCGTCGGGATGAGCACGCACGCATCGGCCACCTGCTTGGTGTAACCGCCGTCACGCCCCACGACGCCGACCACGCTCGCGCCGACCTCCTTCGCCACCTTCAGCGCCGAGACGAGGTTCGGGGAGATGTTCTTCTCGAGGTTCCCGCCGCCGACCGAGAAGATGAAGATGCAGTCTTCCTTGCGGACGCGGCTGCCCTTGAGCCACTCGCTGAACACGGTGGCCCAGCCCTCGTCGTTCGTGCGCGCCGTGAGCTCGGACACGTTGTCCGTGGGGGCGTAGGCCTCGAAGCCGGCGATCTTGCGGAAGTCGTTGACCGCGTGCGAGCAGTTCGCCGCGCTGCCGCCGACGCCGAGGAAGAACAGGCGGCCCCCGCGGGCGCGCGTGGCGGCGAGGATCTCGGCCGTCTTCTCCACGGCGTCGTGGTCGATCGCGTCGATGATGCGCTTGGCTTCGTCGAGGTGCTGGCGGGCGTAGGTGCTCATGACGTCTCCTTCGATGCGAGCAGGGCCCGCGTCTCCTCGAGGCCGGCGAACGAGCCGATCTCGTAGAATCGTTCGGTTACTTCGTACCCCAGCACCTCGCCGCGCGCGAGCAGGTCTTGATAGACCGTCGCGAGATCCAGCCGCTCGGCGAGCGGGTATCCGGAAAACGCCGAGGCCCGGAACGCCCCGAGCCCCCAGTCGATGTGCGTCATCGCACCCGTCTTGTCCGTCTTGTCGTAGCGGAGCAGCGTCCCGTCGCGGAAGTCGACGTTGCTCGCGTCGTACTGGCCGTCGTTCTTGTAGACGGTCATGAGCGCGGCCTTGCCGCTCGCGAGGAACTCGCCCGCGATGCCCTCGTAGTCGCACGCGAGGTACGAGTCGCCGTAGAGCGTCAGGAACGCGTCGCCGAGGAGCGGCAGCGCGCGCCGCAGCGCCCCGCCCGTGCCGAGGAGCGTGTCCCCGTCGTGCGAGTACGCGATGTCGAGCCCGAACGCCGCGCCGTCGCCGAGGACGGCCTGGATCTGGTGGTCGAGGTGGGCGACGCACATCACCACGCGGTGCACGCCGTGGGCGCGCAGGACCTCGAGCTGGTGCACCACGAACGGCTTGCCCGCGACGTCGATCAGCGCCTTGGGGAGCTTCTCCGTGACGGAGCCCAGGCGGGTCGCGAGACCACCGGCGAGGATCGCGACCGGCAGCGTCACGCCACGACCACCCGCGTGCCCTCGAACTCGAAGCGGAAGCGCACCTCTTTCAAGCCCGCGCTCGCCATCGCGGCGCGCAGCTTGCGGCGCTCGCTCGCGTAGAACAGCAGGAAGCCGCCGCCGCCCGCGCCGACGAGCTTGCCGCCGACGGCGCCGTTCGCCCGCCCGAGCGCGTACCACTCGTCGATCTGGCCGTTGCTCATGCCGGTGGAGCGCTTGCGCTTGTGCTCCCAGTGCTCGTGCATGATCTCGCCGAACTGATCCGCGCGGCCCGACTCGAGCGCGACGCGGCTGCGGCGGCCGAGCTCCTTGACGTAGTGCAAGTTGTCGACCATGGACGGGTCGGCCTTCTGCGTGCGCTTGTTCTGGTCCTCGAGGATGTCGCTCGCGCTGCGCGAGTAGCCCGTGAAGAACAGGAGGAGGTTGTCCTCGAGGTCGAAGATCGTCTCCTGCGACACGGCCAGCGGCTCGGCGTGGACGGTGCCGTCCCGGTGAAAATCGAAGCAGGTGATGCCGCCGTACGCGGCGATGTACTGGTCCTGCTTGCCGACGTGGCGGCCGAGGCGATCGATCTCGAGCTCGCACGCGAGGCGCGCGACCTCCTCGGGCATCAGCATCCGCCGCTCGTGGCTGTAGAGCGCCTTGAGGAGCGCCGTCGTGAAGCTGCCCGACGAGCCGAGCCCCGTGCCGGCCGGGATGTCGGCGAGCGTGGTGATCTCGAGCTGCGGCTCGGTGACGCCCATCATGAGGAGGGCTTCGCGGATGATCGGGTGCTCCACGGCCTCGATCGTGTGGGCGTGCTCGATCTTCGAGTACTTGAGGATGATGCCCTCCATGAACGGGCGCGTGACGGTCACCCACACGTACTTGTCGATCGCGGCCGAGATCAGGAAGCCGCCGTGCTCCTGGTAGTACGACGGCAGATCGGTGCCGCCGCCGCCGAGGGAGATGCGCAGGGGGCTACGGGTGATGAGCATGGCCCGACTCCTTGTAGATCGACTCGACGACGCGCAGCGCCGCGACGGCGTCATCCAGGTTCGGCGACGGCTGGCGCTGCAGGCGAATGTCCTCGAGGACCGCGTGCAGCTCGGCGGTCCACGAGTCGTCCGCCATCGGGTATTCCCACGTGGTGGTCGGCGGCGGGCCCATCTCCGGCGTCATCTGATAGAGCGTGAGCTTCTCGGTGCCGTAGCTGCCGCCGAGGCCGTCGATGTGCAGCTTGCCGACCTTGCCGTAGATCTCCATCGAGAACGTGTTCTTCCACTCGGTGGTGCTCGCGTGGAGCCACGCCACCTGCTGCGTGGCCGTGCGCAGCATGAGGAACGCGTTGTCGTCGACGGGCTGGTCCCAGAAGTAGGTCTGCGCGGTGCCGTCGACCTGCGTGAAGTCGCCGAGGAACCAGCGCGCCAGGTCGATCAGGTGCACGCCCTGGTCGATGAGCTCGCCGCCGCCGGACAGGGCGACGTTCGACCGCCACTCCTTCTCCATGCCGACGCGGCCGCCGTGGCCGTACCGCGCGCGCACGAACATCAGCGGGCCGAGCGCGCCGGCGTCCACGAGCTCGCGCGCCTTGCGGAACGCGCGGTGGAAGCGATGGTTGAAGCCGACCCGCACGAGCGCGCCCGTCTTCTTCGCCTCGGCCGCGACCGGCGCGAGCTCGTTGGCGCTGCGCGCGGCGGGCTTCTCCACGAGCACGTGCTTGCCGGCGCGGACGGCGGCCAGCGTGATCGCGGCGAGCGAGTCATGCGGCGTGGCCACGATGACCATGTCCACGTCCGGCGCGGCGACGACGGACTCCCAGTCCGCGCTGGCCCGCGCCTTCCACTTGCCGGCGAGCGCCGTGGCCCGGTCGAGCGTCTTGTCCGCGCACGCGACGAGCGTGGCCGCCGCGCCGAACGAGTCCGCGCGCTTCTTGCCGATCAGCCCGCAGCCGACGATGCCGACGTTCATGTGCGATCTCCCCAGGTCTTGCCGCGGTCCGCGCTCAGGTCCGGGCGTCGAGGAGCCACGGGTTATCCTGGAGGTAGCGCAGCGTATTGACGATGCCCTCGCGGATGGTGAGCTTCGGCTTCCAGCCCAGCGCGCGGACGCGCGAGCAGTCGAGGAGGATGAACGGGCTGTCGCCGACCCAGCCGCGTTCGCCGCCCGAGTAGGTTCGCTTCGGGGAGATGCCGAGCATGTCGGTGATGTAGCCAACCGAATCGTTGACCTCGACGTACTCGTCGGTGCCGAGATTGAAGATGTTGACCTTCGCCTCGGAGCGCGTGGTGGCGACCAGGATCGCCGCGACGCAATCCTCGACGTAGAGGTACGACTTCCGCTGCTTGCCATCCCCCAGGATGTGCAGCGACGACGGGTCGGCGCGGAGACGCTTGTAGAAGTCGATGACGTGGCCGTGCGAGTACCGCTCGCCAAGGATCGACACGAAGCGGAAGATCCAGGCCTGCATCCCGAAGCCTTCGCAGAAAGCAGAGATGAGACCTTCGCCCGCGCACTTCGCCGCGGCGTAGAGCGAGGTCTGCACCGGGAAGGGAGCGTTCTCCGGTGTCGGGAAGACATTCGGCTCGCCGTAAACCGAGCCCGTGGACGAGAACGCGAACTTCTTGATGCCATTGACGCGCGCGGCGTCGAGCACACGGAACGTACCGATGGTGTTTTGCTCGAGGTCCCGGCTCGGGTGCTCGGTCCCGAAGCGCACGTCGGCGTTCGCGGCGAGGTGGAATACGAAGTCCGCACCCTTCATGGCTGCCGTCAGGGCGGGGACGTCGAGGATGTCGCCGCGCACGAAGGTGAACTTCGCGGAGGCACGCGCGGGCTCCATGAACTTCTCTTGGCCGCTCGACAGGTTGTCGTATCCGACGACCTCGTGCCCGTCTGCCAGCAGCTGGTCCGCGAGGTTCGATCCGATGAAACCGGCCGCGCCGGTGATGAAGTAGCGCACTAGCCCGCCTCCTTCGTGATCCGCGCTCGGTCCGCCGGGAGCGCCGAATCGATGTGCTTGTGCACGATGTACTTCGGCCGACGCTTCACTTCGTCGTAGATGCGCCCCACGTACTCGCCCATGAGCCCGAGGGATAACAGCTGGACGCCCGAGAAGAACGTGACCACGAGCACCGTCGTGGGCAGGCCGGCGTTGTAGTTGACGCCAAAAACGAGCTTACCGATCGCGTAGTACGCGCCGAGCAGAAAGCTGAACCCGGCAACGGCGAACCCGATGATCGACATGATCTGCAGCGGGCGACTGCCGAAGCTGATGATGCCGTTCAGGCCGATCTTGAGCGACCCGGTGAAGCGGTTGTAATTCGTTGCGCCAGAGTGCCGCGCATCACGGTCGTACTCGATGAACGTCTGCGGGAACCCGACAAACGCGACAAGCCCGCGCAAGAACCCGTGGCCTTCGTTGAGCCGAGAGATCTCGTCGCATACCCGCCGCGACATGATCCGGAAGTCACCCGTATTGCGCGGGATTTTGATGTCGCTGAGGCGGTTGATGACGCCGTAGCCAACCCACGCGATGAGCCGCTTCGGAATGGTCTCGCTCTTGCTCGACTTACGCTTCGCGTAGACGACGTCGAACCCGTCGGCCATCTTCGCGTACATCTGCGGGATGAGCTCCGGCGGATCTTGCAGGTCCACGTCGATGACCGCGCAGGTCTTGCCGCGCGAGATCTCGATGCCCGCGATCGTGGCCGCCGGCTGTCCGAACCGTCGCGAGAACACCACGAGCTTCACCCGCGGGTTGCGAATGATCTCGGCCTGGATCACGTCCTCGGTCTTGTCCGGCGACGGGTCGAGGCAGAACAGGATCTCGTAGTTCTCGCTGATCGAAGCGAGCATCGGCTCGACCCGCTCCAGGAACGGACGAATGTTCGTCTCTTCGCGGTAGACCGGGACGACAAGCGAGATGTCGATGTCCTCGCCAGGCATCTTTCTGGTCGGTGTATCCCCTGCCCGTGCTACCGCCGTCAAGCGCGCCGGACCTGAACCCCGACGCCTTGTGTGACGCCGAATCATCGTGTGATGTTGGCTGCATGCCTGGCACCGGGACGGCACGGTTGCGGTCCTGGGGGTGGGTCATTTCCGTCGTGGCCGTGGCTTTTCCGCTGCTTCGTTTGTGGCCGTTGAACGGGCACTTCGGCACTGATTGGTACAACCACGAGTGGCTCGCGGCTTACTCTGGGGAGTATCTGCGGCAGCACGGCACCGTGCCGGTCGTGATCAATTCAACGCAGCAGGCGGGCATGGCGGTCCCTGTCTTCTACGGCACCCTTTTGTACCCCGTGCTGGCCCTGCTCACGTCGTGGCTCGACCCCGGCGTGGCCGTACGTCTCATGGTCTTCGGCGTGACGCTGCTGCAGTTCCACGTCCTCATCAGGGCGCTCGAGGCCGTAGAGACCAAATTGTGGATGGCGAGGGGGATTGCGTGCCTCGTCATCTGGGCAGTCTACCCCCTAACCAATCTCTACAACCGGTCCGCGATCACCGAGTACATCGCCACCGCGCTGCTGACGTGCGTCCTCTCGAGCTGGTTCTTGCTGATTTGCGCAAAGCCCGAAGAGCGAACGCGTCTGGCCTTTGGCTTCGGGTTGCTCCTTGCCATGACGGCAGGAGTTCACCCCATCACAGCTCTTTACTCCTTGCCCGTATTGGGCCTGCTTGTGGTTGCCGCCCACGAAGAACGAGGACGAGATTGGCAGTTCTGGGTATCGCTCATGAGAAGTCTGCTAGCGCCGGCCGCGCTGACGATCACGATCCTGGCCCCATGGATCTACGCGCTCCGCTCGTTGAAGCAGTACCTGCACATCAACGATAGTGGCACGTTGCCGTGGTTCTACCCGGCGTCTATCGACCATTGGAGCGTCCGCTTTTGTCCCGTGCCTTATGACAATCGTATCGGCGATGCGCCGCTCGCGGACCTCTCGACGCCCTACCTCGACGCCCAGCTGAATATCCCCCTCCTGTCACTCGTGCTCGGCTGGTTTCTGGTCGTGGCGTTACAAAACCGCACCTCTCGCAGAGGCGGCTTGCGTGCGATCTCATTCGGTATGCTCGCGTTTGCATTCTTCACGTGGCTGTCGCTCAGCCGGTCGAGCTACAACCTGTTGCCTAACGCTGCGCGACTCATTCAGATCGCGTATCGAGCGGTGACCTATTCCAACCTCGGGCTCCTTCTCGCCGCGTTCATGCTCCTTGGCTTCTTGAAGAAAAGTTCCAGCAATGTGCGCGCGAGCGGTCATCGCTCGAATGCCGTCATCCTGATTGGTTGTATTACGTTGTCAGGCGTCGGCGTACTGATCAAGTGGTCGCACGCATCGCAAACGATGCAGGTGGATGGCCCAACAAAGCTGCGCACGACGCGCATGGAACGCCGCGGGTGGATCGAGTTACCGAAGCAGTTTTACGGCGTTGCGGACTACACGACGCCGTCATTGTATCGCTCGATCCCCGTCAATGAGAGTGTGCTGGTGCAGGAGGAGACGATTCCCATTGGTACTGGGGAAGAGTTCGGACTTCCGCAGCCGCGCCACTTCACAGCGCTGCAGGACACCTGGATCGGCACCAACGTCCAAGCCTTCCCATGGAATGACGTCGAGATTGATGGCGTATCCGTTAGTGATGACCAGGTCCGGGTCGACAAGACCCGTCTCGTCGTTCACGTCACCACGGGGGAGCACAGCGTTTCGTTTAAGACGAGCCCGCCTCCAGTATGGACAGCGCTGCGGACCCTATCGTTCGTCGTGCTCGCGCTGTGGGCCAGCGCCTTCTTCTATCTGACCGCGATGGGACGCCAACGACGCGCCATCACGGCGCGGTCACCGTGAACAGGCGGTAGCGCGCGTACCCTCGGCGATGCGTGATGATCAGCGTCCAGTTCGCAGGCACGTCGTGCACTGGAGCCGTTGCCTCCTCGATAAACCACACATGCCGTGCGCTGATCTCGGAGAGCGACATCACGTACCAGTCAGGGCGATCATAATAGAGCGCGTCCGGAATCGTCTTCGCGCTCGGCTTGTGGTCTCGCAGTTGGACCACGCGCTGCTCGTCACCGAGCGTCGCGCGCGCGTCTAAGAACGGAAACAGCCATGCCGAAACGACGTACGGCAACTCACCGTCGATTGGCTTCGCGATGTCACGTGCGATGCTCTTCATCGCCCAGTACCCACGCGTATCGTTGAACCCACGGTCGCGGAGCAGCCTCACCCCAGCCAGGTTCCCGAGCACGAGCATCGCAATCACGACCGCTCCCAGGCGACCATGAATCAGCCGCGCCCCTGTGGCGAGGAGCGTGATGAGGGCCGGCAAGCCAAAAATCACGTACCTCGGGTGAAAGACCGGCACGAGCGGCTTGCACGATAAGGCCAAGAGAAAGAGCCACGGAACGCCCGCGATCGCCCAGAGCAACGCGTATGCCTCACCTCTGGACCTTCCCGCTCTCAAGAGCGCAGCCCCCCAGGCGACCAAGTAGACGAGCCCCGGGAACAGCGGCCAACTCGTCAAGTCTGCATCGAGCCGGTGGAGAAATGTGTGCAGAACATAAGACGACACCGTGCTTGGCGTCACGGGCGGGATCCAGAAGCCATGGGTGACAACCGAAGAGCTGATGTGGACAGCGCGCGGAAGCCAGGGCGCAAACACCGCGACGATCGAGGCGCCATAAATCAAAATCCATCGGACCGAGCGCGCCATCTCACGGCGTCGAAGCAACAAAAAGACGAACTCTGCGGCAACGACAAATGACAAAAAATAGTGCGTGTAAAGCATGACGAGCGCGCATAGCCAGTAGGCGATCCAGCGGCGTTTCCATGTGCTCGTCAGAAGAACGCAACTGAACGCTGTGAGCAGAACCGCGAACGCGTACATGCGCCCTTCGACGGCGTAGTGCAGCAGCATCGGGTTTGTGACCATCAGCGCCAAGACAAGGAGCGCGAGCGGCCGTGAGAATCGGGTTCGGACGAAGTGATACCAAACGCCGAATGCCGCAAGCATGAACACGGCCGACTGCGACCGCGCCGCGATGATGTTTGTCCCGAACACCTGAAGCCACGGCTTGAGGACGAGGTACCAAAGCGGTGGGTGCGAGTCGTACTGAACACGCGCGAGGATCTGGCCATACCCATTTGGGCCGACCAACTCGAGCGTCGCGCTTTCGTCAATCCAGACGCTGAACCGATTGATCGTCGTCACGATCAGCGCGACGAAGACTGCGATCATCAGCGGCGGTAACGCTCGCGATTCGCTCAGCCGTCGCCATGGAGAAGGAAGACTCGTCATCGTCACCGGTCTCGACGCAGCCGCGTCACCACTTCTTGCCGCGGTCTTCCGGAACGATGCGCCGCAGCGTGTAGATATCGGACTTCGTCAGCTCCTCGGCATGCTCGCCGAGCTTGTCCCAGGGATCCCAGACGGCCGATAACAGCCGGCCGGTGATTGCCGCGGCTTCGTCGGAGCACAGGAAGGCGCACAGATCCGCGGCGCGCTCCGGAGGCGTGCCCCCCGATTGCATCTGCTTCAAGATCTTGCCGTACTCGTCGGCGCCGACTTTGTCGGGACCCGCGTCTACGATCTCCTGCAGCATCGCGGTCGCCATGGCGCCAGGGGCGACAGACGTCGCTCGCACACCGGTGCCTCGCAGCTCGTCGGCAAGGATCTCCGTGAAGCGGACCAGCCCCGTCTTCGCGGTCGCATAGGCTGTGAAGTTCGGCCGCGAGCCGGTGGCCCCACCGCCGCTGAGGTTCACGATCGAACCGCCGCCGGTCTCGATCATCCAGGGCGTAACAGCGCGACAGAGCTCGACAGGAGCGAGCAGGTCGACGCGGATCGTCTGCTCCCAGGCGGTCCACTCGTTTTCCCAGGCCCGGCCCACGGGCCCGAGCGTGCCGGCATTGTTGATGAGGCCGTGCAGGGCAGAGAACCGGGCGCGAGCCGCGGACGCGATGGAAGCGGCCGCATCGGGGGCCGCGAGATCAGCCGCGAAGATCGCTGCTGTCTGGTTCGGCCGCGTGGGTGCGCGTTCGAGCTCGGCTCGCTCCGCCTCCAGGGCGGGCTCCGAGCGGGCGACGAGAAAGACGTTCGCGCCGGCGGCCCAGCACGCACGCGCGATGGCTCGGCCCAGGCCACGGGACGCGCCCGTGATGAGGATGTTCTTGTCGGTCAGCCGCATGTCAAACCGCCCATCCGATCGGGTGCGCGGTCACCCTATAACGCTTGTCCGCCGCGTAGCACAAGAGCGGCCACGGCAACCGCCTCTCGACAAATGACGTCGAGCGCGCGCCGAGGTTTTTCAGGATCTTGAAGCGCAGGACGTCGTTGTAGCCCGGCATCGCACCGCGGAGCTCGGGGCGAAACCCCGCGAGGGTAAGCGCCCTGGCGAG
Source organism: Deltaproteobacteria bacterium (assembly GCA_025353585.1). GTDB lineage: Bacteria > Myxococcota_A > Polyangia > Haliangiales > Haliangiaceae > JABFXX01. Next base: position 41,913 of record JANXOM010000045.1, on the reverse strand, counting down.
CGTGTCCGGCTCGAAGAAGCTGACGTGGATCTCCGGGATCACATATGACCAACCCAGGAGCTTGTTCCGATAGGGCTCGGCGTTGCCGGTCGTGAGAAAGAGAAGGCCGCCCGGCTTGAGGAGCGTGCGGATCATGCGCAACGCGGCCACCGGATCGGGGATGTGCTCGATCACCTCGATGGCGCTCACGACGTCGTAGGTTCCCGCGCGGGCCGCGAGCTCGTCGCGCGTGAGGATGGGGATGCCGTGACCGCGCGCCTGATCTGCGATCCAGCCTTCCTCGAACCCCTCGATCTGCGCGGCGCTCGCGGCCCGGACATGGCGCACGAGCCCTCCGTTACCGCAGCCGTAGTCGAGCCACTTCGTGTGCGGCGTCAGCGGGACCAACGAGTGCACGATGTCCTGGATGCCGCGCCATTCGTACTGGCGCACGGTCGTTGCCGGATGCTCCAGCTCACCCAGGTAGTCGAGCATCGCGTCGGGCCCCTGGCCCCGGTAGTATTTCTCGTCGTAGATCTCTGCATAGTTCTCGAGCGGGTTCGCCACGTACGCGAAGGCGCACGCCTGGCACTGGCGGAGCATGAACGCGCGCGCCGAGAAGCCTCCCTGCTTGACGCCAAGGGCACGCGTCGGCGACGCGCACACTGGGCACGGCTGCGTGGAGGCGAGCTCGGTCATCGCCGCACGCGGATCAAGACGGACGTGCCGACCGGCATCGGAAGACGCGACTCGAGCTGGCAGACGGCGCGCATTGCCTTTGCTGTGAGCCCCTGGCTCGCACCGGCGACGGGGTACGGCTTCTTCGAGAGCCGCGAGAACCACAGCGCGACTGGAATCAGGGCAGCACCGTAGTAGCGCGCGGCTTCGACCTTGAAGTCGCTATCAAACAGCTCGAGCAGGGTGCTCTTCGTGTAGCGGCGATAGTGGCCGAGCTGGACGTCGTGATGGCCGAACAACCACTGATAGGCCGGCACGCTGATGATGGCAACGCCGCCCGGTTCGAGCAAACGATGCACCGCGGCGACCGCCGCGACGTGATCTTCGATGTGCTCGAGCACGTCGTGCATCACAATGAACGAGGCCGGCGCTGTCTCCGCCTGGAGCTCCATCAGCCCGCAGTTCAAGACGCGCGTCCCAGGAGGCGCCTCGCGCGACGCGATGTCGTACGCGTTCTCCTCCGGCTCGCACGCGACGACGCGAAGGCCCATCGCCGCCGCGGTCGCGTTGTACTCACCACTACCGCAGCCAATGTTGAGGAGCAGCTGGCCTGGCCGTACGAGCGGCTTGAGCCATCGTGTCGTGAGATCGTATTTACCCTGCGCGTACTCGTCCTTCGAGCGGAACAGGTGGTCGGACGTCTTGTAGTCGATGTCTTCGTGAACCGATTCGGTCATCGGAAATCCTGGGTGGCCAATGGTGAAACGGGCTCCGGCTTCGACGGCGGGAGGTTGCCGCTCCGCCGCGCGAACGGGACGCACGCGAGGCCGACGAGCAGCGTCGCCAGCACCATGTACACGAAGTGGACGATCGAGAAGGCGAACACGTGGGCGGCCTGGTCATCGGCCGTCGCGCCCTGCGCGAACGGCGTGAAGAAGTAGACCATCGAGGCCTGCATGGTGCCCAGGCCGGCCGGCGCGATCGGCAGCGCCGACGCGATCACCACCATCGGCATCGTGCTCGCGGCGGCCGCGAACGGCACGGGGATGCCCCAGACGCGGATCGCGAGCCAGGGGCCGAGCGACATCACGACGATGTACGGCAGCCGGCCCGCGATCGCGAGGGCGTGGCCACGGACGCCGGCCTCGAAGAGCGGCGCCAGGATCTCCCGCTGCGCGAGCACGCGCGGGGCGAGCGCGATGATGGCGAGATAGAAGGCGAACGCGATGCAGCCGGCGACGAGCGTCAGCCACAGGTTCGTGTCGAGGTCCTCGCCGCGGATGCCCCACGCGAGCGTGCAGAGCAGCAGCAGCGTCGCGAGGTTCGTGCCGACGAGGAACAGCGTCGCGCCCGCCGCCTGGAACCCGGCCGCGCCCGTGCGCTTCAGGTAGTAGCCGAAGGCGCCCTGCCCCAGGATGTAGTTCACGAGGAACAGCACGAACGAGGCGCCGCGCACGGCCGCCACCTCGCCGAGCGGCCGCCGGAGCTTCGTCACGACCAGCGCCACCCAGGTCGCGGCCGCGTCCGTCACGAGCGCGACGAGCACGACCGCGAGCTCGACCGCGATCAGCCCCGGCCGCGGCCCGTTGCCGATGGCCTCGCGGAACGCGTCGAACGGCACCTTGCGGGCCACGAACACCACGATCGCGAGCCCGAACAGCCAGGGCCAGGTCCGCCGGACCAGGCCGCGCAGGCGGACGAAGCGCGGAGCCGGACCAACCATCGGCTCCGTCGGTATCACAGTTCGATGCCGCGCAGCGTCACGGCGCGGTCGCGGCCACGGCCGGCGTCTGCCACGGCCAGGCGAGGTCGCCATCGGCGTCCTCGATCGCGTTCGTCTGGTGCTCGAGCCACGCGTGCAGGTCGCCGTCGATGTGCGGCAGCTTCCAGGTCACGATGCCCGAGTACTCCTGGACCATCTGGTTCGAGGTCGGCGCGATCGCGAGCGTGCCCGCCACCTCGTTCACGATCGGCAGCGTCCAGCGGACGCGTGACGGCAGCTCCACCACGTTGAGCAGCGCGCCGTTGCCGCGCGCCACGAGCACCGTGCCGCCGTTCGCTACGTTCATGTTCACGGTGCCGCGCGGCAGGATCTCCGTGGACGCGAACACACGCGTCCCCGGATCCTCGACCACGTCGAGCACGCGCGAGTCGGCGAGGACCACGGCGATGCCGCCCGCGACCTGCAGGAGCCCGGCGATCGGCTGCGTGAAGTGCGCGATCTCCTTCACCTCGGCCCCGTCCCACAGCAGCAGCTGCGAGCCGCTCCCGATGACGAGCTTGCCCGCGTAGCCGCTGACCACGTACGACGCGCTCGGCGGCACCCGCGCGCGCTCGAGCGCGCTGGTCGCGAGCGAGCCGCGGACGATCTCGCCGTGCTCGCTGATGGCGCCGTACTCCAGGTACCCGAGGCGCGCGATCGAGACGACGTTGCCGTCCAGGTGCGCGAGCTCGTGCGGGCGTGCGTTCGCGATGGTGCCCTGCAGCTCGGTGTCGGAGGCGAACACGGTCCCGTCGCCGACGAGCAGGCGCCCGATGAACGGCATCTCGAGGGACGCCGTCACGTTCGGCAGCGTGGCGAGGTGATGGAACGGCACGGCGTCGTCGCGCACCTCGATCAGGTGGTTGTGCCGCTCGAGGTACCCGAACAGCGCGCGGCCCTCCTCGGGCAGGAAGTCGAGCGGCGCCGGCGCGCCCTGCCACGGGACGCTGAACGGCACGTGCTGGCCGGTCTTCGTGCGGAACAGCGTCCACTCGTCGGTGTTCGACCAGAACAGGAGCGTGTCGTCGTCGAGGAACGCGAACGTGGGCACCTCGGGCGCGCTCATCCGCGTCGGGCTGAGGGAGGCGAGCTCGTAGACCATGACGAGGTCGTCGCCGGCCACGACCAGGCGCGAGGAGTGGCTGCTCCCCGTGACGTGCAGGCTGCGAAAGATCGACGGCAGCGCGAGCACGCCGGTCGTCGTCGGCGAGACCCAGTACAGCCGGCCGTCCCCGCTCGACATGACGACGAGATCCGTGCCGACCGTCGCGAGCTGCGAGCCGATCTGCTCGAGGTGCACGCGCAGCACCCACTCGCCGCCGCGATACTCGCGGATCTCGCCCCGCGACGTCAGGATCGTGAGCGCGTCGCCGCGATACACGAGGTGCAGGATGTACGTGTTCGGCTGCAGGACGACCGGGATCGCGGTCCACGTCGCGTGGTCGAGATCGAGCTGCCAGATCGCGTTGTTCGCGAGCATCGCGACCCGCCGGTTCCGGGAGGCGGTCGCGTAGACCATGTCGCCGATGCCGACCTTGCGCGCGATCTCTCGCCCGGCGCTGTCGTACACGATGGCGTCTTGGTCCGCGCCGAGGGCGACCCAGCTGCCGTCGGCCGCGACCTCGATGCTGTAGATGTGCTTGCCCGTGAACAGCGGCGTGACCTTGCCGGTCGCGAGCTCGAGGAGCCCCGCCGAGCTGTTCCCGCGCTCGACGAACGCGACGCGGTCGCCATGATCACTCGTCCCCGCGTACTCGAGCGTGCCGATCGGCAGCGGCGTGCGCGCGCCCGTCGCGGGGTCGAGCAAGGTCGGCGGCGAGGCGCTGTCCCAGACGAACAGCCGCGTCGCGTCCAAGACCCACAGCGTGTGCAGCCCGCGCTGGTACGTCACGTCGCGCACGAGCGCGTGCGTTTCGGCGTCGAACACGCGCAGGTGGCCGTCGATGTTCGAGACGGCGAGCCGCGCGCCGGTCGCCGACAGGTTCGGGAACTGCGGCGAGCCGCTGGTCACGTCGTCGTCGATGCCCCACACCACGCCGCGCGCCGCCGCCGCCGCCGCCACGCCCCGCGCCTCGGGCTCGTGCGTCGAGCCGACGGGCAAGCTCTTGAGCGCCGCGAGCGCCTGCGTGGGGTTCGTGTCGATCAGCGCACGCGCCCGCGTCACGAGCAGGGCCTCGGCGCGGTCCTCGGCGACGTGCTCGCGGTCGATCGCGATCGCGCGCTCGCGCAGCACGCGGTGCACGCTGAACCACGAGAGCGCGGCCACCGCGACCGCCGCGAGCGCGGCCACCACGAGCGGCGCGCGATGCCGGCGGACGAATCGGCGCAGGCGCTGGCGACGCGTGTAACGGTGCGCGGCCACGAGCTGGCCGTCGAGGAAGCGCCGCACGTCCTCGGCGAGCGCGCCCGCGTTCGGATAGCGATCCGCGGGGGCGGGGGCGAGCGACTTGGTGACGATCGCGATCAGCTCGCGCGGCGCCTCGGGGGCGGCCTCCGCGATCGGCTTGATCTGCGCCTTGCGGTTGCGATCGATCACCTCGGTCGCGCTGTGCCCGCTGTACGGCGGCGTGCCGCTCAGCATCTGGTACAGCGTCGCGCCGAGGGCGTAGACGTCGCCGCGCGGGCCGAGCTCCTCGCCGCGGGCCTGCTCGGGCGCCATGAAGCCCGGCGTGCCGAACACCGAGCCCGCCTGCGTGTGCAGCGAGTCGGAGGCCGTCGGCTCGGGATCGAGCGACGGCTCCCGGGTGATCTCGTCCTCGCCGATCACCTTCGCGAGGCCCCAGTCGATGACGACCGTCTCGCCGAGATCGCCGACGAGGATGTTCGCGGGCTTCAGGTCCCGGTGGATGACGCCGCGCCGGTGGGCGTGGCCGATCGCGTCGATCGCGGCCAGGAGCGCGGGCAGGAGCGTCAGCCGCTCGCCGAGGCCCCGCGCGCGCGTGATCATCTCGTCGAACGGGCGCCCGGAGACGCGCCGCATGACGTAGTACGGGCGGCCATCGGGCGTGGTCCCCGAGTCGTAGAGCGGCACGATCGACGCGTGCTCGAGGCGCGCCGTGATCTGGATCTCGCGCGCGAACCGCCGGTACGTGCCCTGCCCGCCCCGCGGCAGCGCCTCCTTGAGCGCGACGGTGCGCCCGAGCTGCACGTCGAACGCCTCGACGACGCGCCCCATGCCGCCGCGCCCGAGCTCCACGCCGAGGCGGTAGCGGTCGCCCGGGCGGATCGGCTCCACGACCGCGGGCGCGCCGGCGTCGGCGCCCATGAGCGGCATCGCGGCCGGCACGGTGTCGTCGAGCCCCTTGCTCCCCACGCTGCCGTCCGGCGGGTCGGACTCGGACGGCCCAGACGCCATCTGCCAAGCTTGCCACTCGGCGCGCCCTCGCGCCGCCTCACGGCGTCGAGAACGGCAGGTCCAGCGTCAGCTCGGTGCCCGCGCCGGCCTCGGAGGCCAGCGTCACGCTGCCTCCGTGCTCTTCGGCGAGGCAGCGGATGACGTCCATCCCGACGCCGCGGCCCGAGATCGCGGTGACCACGTTGACCGTCGAGAAGCCCGGCGTGAACAGGAGCTCGACCACGTCGCGGTCGGCCAGCCCGGCGGCCTGGGCGGGCGCGATCGTGCCCCGGGCGACGGCGGTGCGGCGCACGCGCTCGATGTCGACGCCGCGGCCGTCATCGGCGACCACGAGGACCAGGCGCGCGTCCCGCTCCCGCGCGCGCACCCGGATCGTGCCGGTCGCGTCCTTGCCGGCGGCGACGCGGTCGCCGGGCGCCTCGATGCCGTGATCGGCCGCGTTGCGGACGGCGTGGACGAGGACCTCGCCCACGAGCCGGCCGATCTCGGGCGCGACCATCACCCCGCCGAAGTCGACGTCGAGCTCGACCTGCTTGCCGAGCTCGCTCGCGACGCGGCGGATCATGCGCGCGAGGGTACGGGCGTGCGCCGACAGCGGTGTCCACACGAGCTGCTGCACCACGCGGCGCGCGTCGGCGAGGAGCGCGTAGGGCGCGTGGCCGGTCAGCCGATCGAAGATCTCGAGCAACTCGCGCTGGGCACGCTCGACGCGGAGGCGACCGTCGTCGCGCGGGCGCGCGAGCTCGAACATCGCGCGTGCATCGGTGAGGACGGCGAGCGCGCGGCGGACGCCGTACGGCCCGGGCTCGGCGAGGGCGCCCGCGAAGCTCGGGACGCCGGCCTCCCCGAGCACCGCCGCCAGGTGGTCGAGGCTGGACATCTCGTCGAGCGGCGCGTCGAGCCAGCTGCCGAGCGTGGCGAGCATCGAGGGCCCGGTGTCGCTCGCCGCGATCTCGCGATAGACGGCGCGATAGAGCTCGAGCTGGGGCTCGAGGGCGAGGACCTCGCCGAGGAGATCGTCGACGGGGATCCCCTGCTCCGGCGCGTCGAGCATCTGCAGCGCGTTGCGCGCGGCGCCGATCTGCAGCGTCAGGGCGCGCATGCGAGCGCGCTCGGAGGCGATCGCGAGCTGGTCGACCGCCGCGAGCGCGATCGCCAGCGCGCCGAGATCGCCAGCGCGCACGGTCTCGATCACGCCGAGGAGCGCCGTCATCGCGGGCCGCGTCTCCGCCGAGAGCTCCGTCATCGCGTCGTCGCCCTCGTTGCGCGGGCGCGCGGCCTGCACCTCGGCGCGCAGGCGGCGCAGATCGACGCCGAGCTGGTCGAGCACGGCGCCCGGCGCGTCCCCCTCGCCGGTGCGCAGGAGGTCCAGGAACTCCTCGATTTCGTGCGCGAGCGCCGAGACCGCGCGCAGCCGCGTGCCGCGCGTCGAGCCCTTGATCGTGTGGATCGCGCGGAACAACCGGTGCACCGAGCGGCGCGCGTCGGGTTCCGCGCGCAGGTGGAGCAGCGAGCCATCGCACTCGTCGAGGAGGCCGAGCGCGTCGACGCACAGCCGATCCCGCTCCGTCGGGTCGTCGGGTTCGACCACGGCGGCGCTGGCGATGGCGTGCACGAACACCGCGATCGCCCCGACGCGGCCATCGGCGAGCACGGGCTGCCATTGCACCGCGAGCGCGGGTTGCTCGCCCCGCGCCAGGACGGTCGGCGCGTCGGCCACGAGGGTCGCCCACGCGGCCGCGGCGGCGCCGATCGCGGAGGCCAGGAGCAGCTGCACGCGCGCCGCCTCCGTGCTGGCGTCACCGAGGCCGAGGATCGCGAACACGTCGTCGCCGCTCGCGGCCGCCACGGGGCTGCCCTCCCCATGCCACGCGGTCGTGATCTGGCCGAAGCCATCGACGACGAGCGTGGTGCCGGGGTACGGCGGTGGCAGGACAGCAGGGAAGCGCGGAGCAGGGACCGCGAACGCGTTCACGCCACGTCCTCGTGGAGCGATACGGTCAACGTGCCGAGATCGCAGCCGACGCATGCGCTCGGGCCCGCGGCGACGAGCTGCACCACGCGGGGCGAGGTCAGCTCCACGTGCACGCCGCACAGCTCGAGCATGGCGGACGCCCGGCCGGTGAGGATGTTCGCGAGCTCGCACGCGGACGCGGCGATCAGCGCCGGATCGGCGACCAGGCTCGGCGCCATGCGACGCGCGAACGCGGCGGCGGCCGCGACCGGGAGCACCCACGTCACGCCGGTCAGGTCGCCCCGCGTGGGGACGAGGACCACGAGGTGCGACGCGCGCACGCGCACGGGGCCCGGCGGCGAGGCCTCGAAGTGACCGGGCGCGCCGAGCGTCGCGCGCAACGTCGTGGCGGCGGTCGTGGCGAGCCCGCAGGCGACGCGGCCGAGGTCAGCTACGGGTGACACGGATGACCTCCCGGGTGGCGACCGCGCCGGCGAGCCACAGGCGCAACGCGGCGAAGCGCATCGAGCGAAAGCCCTTGGCGAGCGCGGCCGTGCGGATCTCGTCCGTGTGGGCGCGGCGCGTGATCAGCGCGCGCAGCTCGTCGTCGATGACGAGCACCTCGCGCACGGCGACGCGGCCCGCGCTGCCCGTGCGGTGACACGCCGAGCAGCCGCGGCCGCGGACGACGCGCGTCTTGTCGGGCACGCTCGGGAGGCCGAGGGCGGCGAGCTCGCTCGGCTCGGGCGCGTACTCTTCCTTGCAGCCCTGGCACACGGTCCGCACGAGGCGCTGCGACACGATGCCGAGCAACGACGGCGCCACGAGGAACGGCTCGACGCCGAGCTCGCACAGCCGCGTGATGGAGCTCGCGGCGTCGTTCGTGTGGAGCGAGCTGAGCACGAGGTGACCGGTCAGGGCGGCCTCCGCGGCGAGCTGGCCCGTCTCCTGGTCGCGGATCTCGCCGACGAGGATGACGTCCGGGTCCTGGCGCAAGATCGAGCGCAGCGCGCTGGCGAACGAGAGCCCGCGCTTCGGCGCGACCTGCACCTGGTTGATGCCGGCGATCTGGTACTCGACGGGATCCTCGACGGTGACGATGTTCACGTCGGGCGTCTTCACGGCGTTGAGCGCCGCGTACAAGGTCGTGCTCTTGCCGGAGCCGGTCGGGCCCGTCACGAGCACGAGCCCGTACGGCGACTGGACCATCTTGAGGAGCTCGGCCTTGTGCGTGGCGTCGAAGCCGAGGGCGTCGAGCGGCAGCGAGGCACGCTTGTTGTCGAGGAGGCGGCAGACGATCTTCTCGCCCCAGTACGTCGGCAAACACGAGACGCGGAGGTCCACGTCGCCGGCGGCGCCGGGCAGCTTGATGCGGCCGTCCTGCGGCGCGTGATGGATCGAGATGTCCATCTGCGAGAGGACCTTGATGCGAGAGATGAGGGCGCTGTGGAGCTCGCGCGGGAACGTGGCGACCTGGCGGAGCGCGCCGTCGACGCGGTAGCGGACCACGGTGTCGTGCTCGGTGGCCTCGACGTGGATGTCGCTGGCCTTCTGCTCGAGGGCGCCGGCGACGATCGAGTTCACGGCCTGCGTGGCCTCGGCGAGCTCCTCCTGCGAGACGTTCTCTTCTGCCGCCCCCACCACGGGCGCGCGGCGCACCTCGTAGAGCCGGAGCTGGGCGCGCTCGATCTCCTGCCACGATGCGATGACGGTGGTGACGGAGCGGCGGACCTGGTGCGAGAGCCAGTCGAAGAGCGCGAGCTGGCTCGGATCCGCGACGGCGATGGAGAGCTCGGCGTCAGAGGCGAAGACGGGGACCAGGCAGTGCTTTTGCGCGAGCTCGCGCGGCACGTAGTTGACGAGATCGATCGCGAGATCGACGCCGTCGAGGGGCAGGCGCGGCAGCGAGAACTGCGCCGCGACCGCCTCGAACAGCTCGTCCGCGCTCGCGTACCCCGCCTTCGCCAGCGTGGCCTGCGAGGGCGAGCGTTCGCGCAACAGCTCGAGCGGCACGCGCGCTTTGGTGGCGCGCGGCGGAGCGGGCATTGGCGAGAACGCGACGTTCACGGCGAGACCCCGAACAGGCGATCGACGTCATCCTGGCTGACGCCGGACGCGGGGAGCGCGGCGCTGCTGTTCGCAGGGATCGCGGTCGCGGCGAACAAGCCCGCGAGCTCGTCGGCCGTCGGCATGAACGCCTCCACGCCGGCCGGCGGCGCGTTGACCGGGGGGGCCGCGTGCGGCGGCGGCGGCGGCGTGGGCGGCGTGGGCGGCCGCGTGCGCACGAACGCGGCGGGCGGTGGCCGCGGCGGCGCGGACGGGGGAGCCGGGCGCGCCGGCACGGAGCTGAGCACGGGCGCCGGCCGCAGCGCCACGACCGCGACCGGCTGCGTGACGGCGGACTCGGTCTCGAGGCCGCGGACCGGCGCCTGCGGGAGCATGGGCACGATGCCGTCCGCCGGCGGAGGCGCCGCGGCGGGCTTGAGCGGCAGGCCCTCGCAGACGAGGTTCGCGCCGCAGCCGCCGCAGAACCGGTCACCGCCGTCGTTCGCGAATGCGCAGCGCCGACAGCACGGCCGAAAGTTGTGACCGCACTTGCCGCAGTAGCGCCGGCGCTCGTCGTTGTCGCGGTCGCACGCGGGGCAGATCACAGGGCGCTCCTCACGACGGCCGGGGCCCGCTCGGCGCGCTCGAGCGCGAAGCGAAAGACCTGCTCGGCGCGCGCGGCGTCGAACGGCTTGAGGATGTAGTGGCAGACGCCCGCCTTCTGACAGGCGAGGATCTTGTCGCGCGTCGTCAGCGACGTGCACATGACGACGGTCGCGCTCGGATAGTCGCGCAAGAGCTCGATCGCCGCGGTCACGCCGTCCTTGCCGGGCATCACGATGTCGAGCGTGATGAGGTCGGGCCGGTGCTCCTCGTAGAGCGCGCGGACCGCGTCTCCGCTGGTCGCCTCGGCGACAATGGTGCAGCCCATCTTCGTCAAGATCTGTCGCAGCTGGATGCGAACGAGCGGCGAGTCGTCGACGATGGCGGCGGTCGGCATGGAGGGGTACCCCCCTGACTCGGCCGGCGCGGCGATCAGTACAGGGTCCCGGGCGCCGCTCCCGTCATGCGGGCCTCACTCGAGATCCCAGTCGATGTCCGAGATACTCCGATCGCTGCGCTCGCCGCGGATGTCCACGGCGCGCGTGCTCTCGTCGTTCGACGGGCCCGTTCCGCTCGGGGGCGGGAGCGGCGCGCGGCGGCCGTGGCTGGCCGGCTTGCCCGCGTTACCGTTGCGGAGCTGGCGCTCCAGCGCGACGGCGCCGTCGAGGTTCGCCATCCGGGTCTTCTCCTCGCCGAACGCGCCGTGGTCCTCGAACTCGTCGTGCACGTCGGGGAGCTCGACCTCGGGCGCGTCCAGGTGCAGCGGAGGGGCCTTGCGCGCGGCGGCGCGAACGAGCGCGTCATCGATCGTGGGCGGGTTGAAGAGGTCCGCGTCCGGTGCGGCGAGGATCGCCATGCGCGTCGGCTCGTCGTAGCGGGCCGAGCGAACGGGCGGGGTCGGCGGGCGCGACGCCGGCGGCGGGGCGAGCGGCGCCTCGGCCGCGACGCCAGCATCGTGGGCGCGCAGCGCGGCGAGGATGTCGTCGTCGACCTGACGCGTCGGCTCCTCGTTGAACGGAGGCGGCACGACGCGGCGCGGCGCGGTGGCTCCGCCTGGCGTCCGCGAGCGCGCCGCGAAGTGGTCGGGCCGGCGCGCGGGCCCCGGCGGGATCGCCTCGACGCGCGCGGGCGGCGACGGCTCGGCGGCCAGCTGCTTGCTCGGCTTGCGCCCCTTGCGCGCGTTCGCGTTGGCCTGCGCCTGCGCGAGACCGACCACGACCGCCGGCTTGGCGGGGACGTCCGGTCGCGCCATCGGCGGCAGCGCGGGAGACATCCTCGGCGAGACGGCCACCGGGGCCGGGGCCGGCGAGTCGTCGAAGTCGAACTGATCGTTCGGGCCCGGCGGCGCGGCGCCGATGTAGACCTGCGAGTCCTCGTCGGCCTGGCGCCCGCCCTCGTCACGGAGCATGCGAAGGATGCGCGTGCGCTCACCGGCGGTCAGCGCGTCGCGGCGACCGTGGCCGGTGTGCTGGCCCGCGTTCGTCGAGAACCCGCTGTGGATGCCGGAGACGGACGCCGCGCGCTGGCGCTGCGCGAACTCGGACAGCGGCACGGGCTGGTCGAACTTCTTCGCGCGCTTGCCATCGTTGCGCTGCTCCGGAAGCGGCGGCGGCTGCGTGGTCGCGCGGCGCGGCTTCGCCGCCGGCATCATCGCGTGCGGGTTCGTCCCGAGCTTGTTCGAGAAGATGCTCGTCGCGGAGCGCAGCCACTTGCGCGGGCCGCTGACGCGCTCCTCCTGCCCCATCGGCATCGCGGCCATGGCGAAGTCCGAATCGCGGCCGGCCGGCACGTCCGGGTAGCCCGCGGTCGCCTGCTTGGGCGGCGGCGGCCCGATCGCCCCGCCGAGCACCTGGGCGGCCGCGCGCGGCGCGTCCTCGGGGCACTCGATCGGGTTGCGGACGAAGCGGCGCACGAGGTCGTCGCTCTTGCCCGTCTGGTACTGGTGCGGCCGCTCCACGAACCGCACGCCCATCTTCTCGAGCCACTGCACCGGCGGATCGGCGCCGATGAGCACGAAGGTCGCGTCGTTCGGGTACTTCTTCTGCGTGCCGTCGGCGAGGGCGAGCGTCACCGACATCTCGTCGAAGTTGATGACCTGCGAGCCGAGCTTGGCCTTGACGCGGCCCTCCGCGGCGTACTGCTCGATCGCGGTCTTGTTCTTCGGCGCGGCGCGGTTGAAGCCCTTGCCGCGGTAGCTGATCGTCACGCGGGCGCCGGCGTCCGCGAGCGCGAGCGCGGCCTCGCAGGCGCTGTCGCCACCGCCCACGACGAGGACGGCGCGGCCGGCCCAGTCATCGGGATCGTCGAGCAGCGAGTGGATCTTCGGCAGGTTCTCGCCGGGGACCTGCAGCGTGCGAGGCTTGCCGCGCGTGCCGATCGAGAGGATCACGCGCTGGCTGCGATAGGTCGCGACGGTGGTCCGCGTCTCGAACGTGCCGTCGTTGTTGCGGACGACCTGCTCGACCGACTCTCCCTGGCGGATCTGCACGCCGATGCGATCGATGAGCTCCTTCCAGATCGGGATCAGCTGCTCCTTCGACGAATCGAAGACCGGGAGCAGCGACAGGTTCGTCGTGTCGTACGGCTCGGCCATGACGAGCTTGCCCTTGGGGTAGCGGTTGATCGTCGAGGCGATCATCTGCTCCTTCTCGAGGACGATGTACGACAGGCCGCGCTGGACGCAGGTGAGCGCGGCGGACAGGCCGCCCGGGCCGGAGCCGACGATGACGACGTCGACGGTGGTCTCGCTGCGGCCGAGCGCGCCGACGCGCATGCCGGTGGTGAGCATGTGCTCCACGACGACGCGCCCGAGGTTCGCCGCGTTCTTGACGAGCGGTTTGCCCGCGACCTCGCCGATGAGGTACTGGCCGGGGATCGCGGTCTGGAAGTTGTCGTCGATCTCGGGCACCTTGAGCGGCGGCGGCGTCGTGCCCTCGGGGAACATGACGAGGGCCTCGGTCGGGCACGCGAACATGCACGCCTCGCACTGGATGCAGTCCTGGAACCGCAGCACGCGGCTCTTGTTCGAGACGAGGTCGAGGACGTTCGTGGGACACACCGCCACACATGCATCGCAGCCGGTGCAGCGGTCGTCGTTGATGTCGTGGACGAGGATGCGCGGGCCGATCACGGCCGCCGGCGCCACCTGGACCTGGTGGCGCTTGCGGGCGGACAGCATCGTGAACAGCGCCATCGTCATGATGGCGAGGCCCCCGAGCGCCAACGGCACGACCCAGGTCACGGCAGCAGCTTACCCGATCTAGCGAGGGTTGCCCTCCACCTCGCGGATCAGGAAGTCGTGGACTTCTGTCATCAATCCCGGCAGGTCGCGCCCCGCGACCGCGATGGGCGCGCCGATGGTCACGTGGACGGCCTGCCCCGTCTTCATGACCTTGCCGCCCCGCGGCAGGATGTTGATGGTGCCCTGCACGGCGACGGGGACGATCGGGGTCCCGGTGGCGAGCGCGAGGTGGAAGCCGCCCTTCTTGAGCGACCCGATCTTTCCGTCGCGCGCGCGGGTGCCCTCGGGGGCGACCCAGATGGACACGCCGTCGCGGATGAGGCGGGCGGCCTCGTCGATCGACGCGACGGCGGCGGCGTGGTTGCCGCGATCGACCTCGATGAACTCCGCGGCCCGCATCCCGGCGCCCCACAGCGGGATCTTGAAGAGCTCCTTCTTCGCGAGCATCCGGATCGTACGCGACGGCAAGGTCGCGTAGAGCATCGGGATGTCCATGTGGCTCTGGTGGTTGGACATGTAGACGTAGGCCTGCCCGGGTGGGACGCGGTCCGCGCCCTCCGAGGTCAACCGCACGTCGAGGGCGGCGATCACCTGCTGGGCGAACCAGTGGGTGTGCTCGTCGATGTCGGCGCGGGTCAGCCGGCCGCGCGCGGCGTCGGCGAGCGTGAGCGCGGTGACCCGAGCGATGGCGGCGGCGACACGAAGACTCGCGAGTGCTCCCACGTGCGAAGCATACATCTCCCACTCGCATCGCCGCGCTGGCGTCGGCGATCGGCGTGTTACGGTTGCGATGGATGCGCGCGCCGGCGGTCGTCACCGCTTGCTTGTTGGGGCTGCTGTGTTCGCGCGCGTCGGCCGACGCGATCGATACGAACGTGCGCGACCTCTCCGGCGGCGCGGGGGCGGCGTACAAGATCCGGCTCGCGGCCGCGCTCGCGCTGTCGAAGTCGCACGACGGCCGCGCCGTGATCGCGATCTCCGGCGCGCTCGAGCACGATGACGACGCGACGATCCGGCGCGTGGCGGCGCTCGCGCTCGTGAAGATGGTCGACGAGCACACCGAGGCCGATGCGCTCGAGCTCGCGCTCGCGGCGCTGCAGAGCTCGGCCGCGACGGACCCCGACGCGAAGGTGCGCGACGCGGCGGAGCGCACGGCGAAGATGGTGGCGGGCTACGCCGCGCAGAAGAAGAAGCAGGCCGCCGCGCCGGCGGGCCCGCGCGGCTCGAGCAAGCCGAGCGGCAATAACCCCGCGGTGTTCGTCAACGTGGACGCGGTCACGGACCAGACGAAGAAGCTCGTCGGCGACAGCGCGACGCGGCTGACGACGATCGTGCGCCAGGGGGTGGAGCGGACCGGCTACGCGACGAGCTGGCCCGGCGGGCTGCCGACGCAGGCGGAGCTGGGGAGCGCGCGGGCGTTCATCGTGGCGTCGACGGTGAAGACGCTGGAGATCACGAAGTCGGGGCGGCAGACGCAGATCGCGTGCACGGTGGCGATCCGCGTGGCGCCGTGGGGCGGCAAGGACGGCGGCGAGCGATGGGAGGCGAACAAGGCGGCGAGCGCGAGCGGGTCGGCCAAGGCGACGACGGGCAACGGCACGAAGGAAGTGGACGCGGGGGTGCGCGATTGCATCGAGGCGGTCGGGGAAGACGTGACCTCGCGGCAGGTCGTGCCGTTCTTGAAGAAGCTGGCGACCGCGATCTAGGACGCCCGTGGCGGGAGCGCCGATCGACGCTTCCCGCAGAGCCCGGAGCGCGCCGAGAGTGAGGAGCAGCGACGGAGGGGTTGGCGCTCCAATTCAACGGGTGCATCCGCGGGTGCGGTGGGATCAACCCCTCTCGATCGGGTCTCCTCACTCTCGGCGCGCTCCGCGACTCTGCGGTAGGCGTAGACCCGCGCTCCGACCGCCGGTGGCGAGCGGTGCTACGCGTGCGCGCGGCTCGTGCGCCTGGTGCCCTTGGCCACGCGGGCCGTGTGCGCCGGCTTCTTCGCCGCCGCCTGCGTCGGCCGATGGGCGCCCTTCCGTCCGTCTTTCTTCCCGTCCGTCTTCGTCGCGGCCATCGCCTTCTTGGCGCCGCCGCCGAGCGACGCCACGAGCGCGGCCATGAGGTCCGCGGGCTGCGTGGCGGCCGCCGTCGCCGGCTCGGGGACCTCGATCGCCCCGTGCTTCGCCTTGTCCGCGATCAGCGCCCGCACGCGGCCCTTGACCTCGTCCTTGTACGCCGTCGCGTCGAACGCCGAGTGCGTCAGCTCCGCGATGATCTTGCCCGCCATCGCGAGCTCGGCCGCCGCCGGCTTCGGCAGCTTCTCCATCAGCACCTGGCTCCACGGCTTGATCTCGTCGGGGTAGCGCAGCTGATGCAGCGCGAACCCGTCATCGTGCGGCCGCAGCATCACCACGTACTGCTTGCCGCGCGCCGCGTAGCTCGCGATGCCCACGAGCTCGGCCTCCTCGATCGCGTCGCGCAACAGGCGATAGGCGCGCCCCCCGCCCTTGTCGGGCGCGAGGTAGTACGTGCGCTCGATGTAGATCGGATCCACCGCGCTCGCCGGCACGAACTCGCGGATCGCGATCTCCGCGCTCGCGACGGCGTCGAGCGCCTCGAGCTCCGCCTTGTCGAGCTCGATGACCGCGCCCTTGGTGAGCTCGAAGCCCTTCGACATGTCAGCGCGCTCGACCTTGCCGTGCTTCGGGCACACGTACTCCTGATGGAGGCGCTCACCGCACCCGGCGTGGATGAGGTGGAAGTGGATCTCCTCGCCGGGCTCGCTGGTCGAAAAGACCTTCACCGGGATGGAGACCAGGCCGAACGAGATGGTTGCGGTGTCGATGCTGCGCGCGGGCATGCGCGGAGCTCCTGCGATCCGCGTGCCGATCGCGCCGCGTGCGGCATCGCGCGCCGAGGCTCAGCCGCACGTCGCGGCGGCCCGGCTGCCCGACACGCGGCGGCGTCACACGCACGCGCGCGGGCACGCGCCTCGCAATCACGCCGGTGATGTCGCGCACGCTCCAGACCATCCTTCGCGGCGGGCTCGGCGCCGTCCTCGTCGCGGGCGCCGCGATGGCCGCCTGCGGGCACGCTGCCTCGCCCCCGGTCACGCGCCCGCTCGGCGAGAGCACCGCGCCGCTGCCCGCGAACTCCGCCGCGCCGACGATCGACGCGCCGGGCGTTCCAGACCCGAGCGCACCGACGCCGCCCGCGACGCCGCCGTCGGGTGCATGGGGCCCTCACTCGAACGCCGTCGACGTGGCGCTGGCCGACGAGCTCGCCGTTGACGCCGGGCTCCAACGCGACCCCCGGGACCCGGGGCCGGGCCCTGGCTCCGGCAGCAACATCCCGCGCCCGTCGAACCCGCCGAACGCGCCGCGGCCGACGAACCCGGGCAACGGCTCGGGGAGCGGCGGCAATCCGCTGCCCACGCCCGGCGGCCCCGCCGTGCCGCCGCGGACCCCGTCGCCGACCCAGCCCGTGCCCGGTCCCGGTACGCCGCCCTCGACGCCGACGCCCGGCCCGCGGTAGACCGTCGTGATGGAGCCGGCGACCATCGCGGCTCAGCTGCGCGAGATCTCGGTATACTTCGAGCTCGAGGGCGACAAGCATCGCGCGCTCGCCTACGACCGCGCCGCGAAGTCGATCGAGGCCGCGGCGGGGCTGCACCGGCTGCTCGAGGAAGGGCGGCTCGAGGAGCTGCCCGGCGTGGGCCCGTCGATCGCGCGCGTCGTCGGTGACCTCGCGCGGCGTGGCAACACCGCCGTGCTCGAGCGCTTGCGCGCACAGTGGCCGGCGCTGCTGGTGGAGCTGGCGCAGCTGCCGAAGGTCGGCGCGCTCAAGGCGCGGAAGCTCCACGCCGCGATCGCGCCGGCGGATCTCGAGGCGGTGGCGGCGGCGTGTCGCGCGGGCCTCGTCCGCGACGTCGCCGGGTTCGGCGCGGTCAGCGAGCAGAAGATCCTCCAGGCGATCGAGGAGCGTCACCTGCGCGGCACCCGCATCCTGCTCGTGGACGCGACCGATCAGGCGCGCTCGCTCGCGCTGCACCTGCGCGCGTCCGACGTGGCCGCGCGCGTCGAGATCGCGGGCCCCGTGCGCTGCGCCATCGAGATCGTGGAGCGGCTGGCGTTCGCGGTGAGCACCGAGCAGCCCGAGGCCGTCATCGATCGACTCGCGAGCTTCGCCCTCGTGACGTCGGTCGATCGCAGCGCCATGCCCGTCGTCGCGTTCCTGGCCGGCGGGATGCGCGCCGAGGTCTGGCTCGCGCCGCCGCTGCGCTTCGGCTGGGCGTACGTGCAGGCGACCGGCTCTCCCGAGCACGTCGCCGGCCTGCTCGCCCGGGCCGCCGACCGTGGCCTGGACCTCGGCCGCCTCGACGCGCGCGACGAAGAGCTCGTGTACCGCGCCGTCGCGCTGCCGTGGCTCCCGCCGGAGGTGCGCGATGGCACCGACGAGCTCGCCGCCGCCGCCGCCGGCGATGACTTCTCCGACCTCGTGACCGAGGACGATCTCACGTGCGCGGTGCACTGCCACACGACGTACAGCGACGGCCGCAACTCGATCGCGGAGATGGCGCAGGCCGCCGCCGAGCGCGGCTTCCAGGCCATCACCATCACCGATCACTCGGCGAACGCCGGCTACGCGGGCGGGCTCACCGCCGACCGCCTCCGCGCCCAGCGCGCGGAGATCGACGAGCTGCGCGCCACCTCGCCGGTGCGCCTCCTGCACGGCACCGAGGCCGATATCCTCGCCGACGGCGCGCTCGACGTGCCGCCCGAGGTGCTCGCGGAGCTCGACCTCGTGATCGCGAGCGTGCACCAGCGCTACAAGCTGGACGAAGACGCGATGACGGCGCGGCTCGTGGCGGCGATGCGACAGCCGCACTTCAAGATCTGGGGCCACGCGCTCGGCCGGCTCGTCCTGCGGCGCGATCCGATCCCGGTGCGGCTCGACGAGATCCTCGACGCGGCGGCGGAGAACGGCCGCTGCGCGATCGAGATCAACGGCGATCCGTACCGCCTCGACATGGATCCGGTCAACGCGCGCCGCGCCGTCGCCCGCGGGCTGCCGTTCGTGCTCTCGAGCGACGCGCACTCGACGACCGGCCTCGCCGCGTCCCGGTGGGCGGTCGCGATGGCCCGCCGCGCGCGCATCCGCCGGCGCCAGGTGCTCAACACGCTCCCGCCGGCCGACCTGGCCGATCGGCTGGCCCCGCGGCCCGGTTAGCCCTCCCCGCTCCGGGAGGGGTTGCGTCCGTCGCGCGCATCCCTACATAGGTGAGCACCAGCGCGCGTGGAATGCGCCGTGCACTGGTGTGCCCCATGGCCCGGCCAGCAAAGCTCGCGACCTATCGCGCCAAGCGCGATTTCGACCTCACCGCCGAACCCAGCGGCGATGCGCCGGCGAAGCCGCACGCCGGGCACGGCTATGTGATCCAGAAGCACGCGGCGTCTCGGCTGCATTACGACTTTCGCCTCGAGCTCGATGGCGTCCTGCTCTCGTGGTCCGTCCCGAAGGGCCCGAGCCTCGCGCCGACCGAGCGCCGCCTCGCCGTGCGCACCGAGGATCACCCGCTCGACTATGCCGACTTCGAAGGCATCATTCCCGCCGGGCAGTACGGCGGTGGCACCGTCGTCGTCTGGGATCGCGGCACGTGGGAGCCCGAGGGGGACGCGCAGGCCGCGATGGCGAAGGGCCGGCTGACCTTCACGCTGCACGGCGACAAGCTGCGCGGCCGCTGGCACCTCGTCCGCACGAAGGCGCAGGGCAAGCAGGAGGCGTGGCTGCTGTTCAAGGGGCGTGACGCGGCGGCCGACGACGAGCTCGATATCGTCGCGGACCAGCCGGCGAGCGTGATCAGCGGCCGCACGATCGACGAGGTCGCGGCGGACACGGAGCATCGCGTCTGGCAGAGCAACCGCGCCGAGAAGCCGGGGAAGCCGGTCGCGAAGAGAGCCGCGCCCGCGAAAACGCCGCCCGCGAACGGAGAGGCCGCGGCGAGCTCCGACGTCGCTACGCTCCTCGCCCAGCTCCCCCTCGGCTTCCCGCTGACGAGTCTGGACAAGATCTTGTACCCGGGCCAGGGCCTCACCAAGGCGCAGCTCCTCGGTTACCTCGCCGTCGCCGCCGATCGCATGCTCCCGCACGTCGCGGGCCGCCCGCTGACGCTCGTCCGCTGCCCGCGCGGCCAGGGCAAGCCATGCTTCTTCCAGAAGCACCTCGGCTCCGGCACGCCGAAGCCCGTGCACGAGCTCGCGATCGCCGGCGAGGACGAGCCGTACATGGTCGTCCACGACATGCCCGGCATCGTCGCGCTCGCGCAGATGGGCTCCCTCGAGATCCACACGTGGGGCAGCCGCCTCCCCGACTTCGCGGGCGCGGACCTGCCCCCCGCTGGCAGCGACGCCGAACGGCGACGCGGTTCGATCGAGCACCCCGACGTCCTCGTGTTCGACCTCGATCCCGACGTCGGCCTCGCCTGGGACCGCGTCGCCCTCGCCGCGTTCGACCTGCGCAAGCGCCTCGCCGCGCGCGGGCTCGAGAGCTTCGTCAAGACGACCGGCGGCAAGGGCCTCCATGTCTGCGTCCCGATCACGCCCGCCGGCGACTGGGGCGAGATCAAGGCGTGGACGAAGGCGTTCGCCGAGGAGCTCGAGGGCGACGACCCCAAGGCGTACACGTCGAACATGGCGAAGACTGCCCGGAAGGACCGGATCTTCATCGACTACCTTCGCAACGGCCGCAACGCGACGTTCATCGCGCCGTACTCGCCGCGCGCCCGGCCCGGCGCGCCCGTCTCCACGCCCATCACGTGGGAAGAGCTGGCCGCCGGCATCGACCCCGCAGGCTTCGACATCCTCACCGTCCCCGCTCGCATCGGCGCGCTCGCCGATCCGTGGTTACGGTATCCCAGCACGCACCAGCCGCTGCCTCGCAGCAAGAAAGGGAAGCGATGACCACGCGTCTGACCGATCCCGCCGTCATCGAGCGTCGGCTGCTCGACTTCGCATACACCACCACCGCCGAGCTGACCCCGCCGGCGCTCGCGTACTTCGCGCCGTGCTCGATCGAGGACGCCGGCAAGGTCCTCGATGACCTCGCGGCGCGCGGCCGCGTGGACCTCGACGTCGACGACGAGGGCGTGCTCCGCTACACGCTCGTCGGGCGCAGCGCGCTGCCCGCGGCCGCGCCCGCCATGCCGGCCTACGTGCCGACGCCGAACTACCCGCCGTTGCCGGTCCTCGCGCGGCCGAGCTACCTCGTCCCGGTGCGGCGGTTCCAGCCGCTCCGCACGGCGAGCCCGACGCTCGCCGCGATCCTCAGCCTCTTTGTCCCCGGCGCCGGGCAGGCCTACGCCGGCCGCTGGGTCTCGGCCGCGCTCTGGTTCATGCTCGTGGGGGCCGCGTACGCGTTGATCCTGCCGGGCCTCGTGCTGCACTTCTTCTGCATCGTCAGCGCCGCGAGCTCGGCCCACCGCCTCAATTCTTTGGCGGCGCGGACGCACCTGCAGCTCGCAGGCGCGGCAGATCAAATGCAAGCAATGCCAGCGGCATGAACGCCGACAGGATCGGGATCCACAGCGGCTGCCGCAGGATCCCGACGACGTCGAGCACGGACACGAGCAGCAGCAGCGCCACGCGGACGCGCGCGTAGCGGCGGCGACGCGGGGGCCCGAGGAACGGCAGCACGATGTCGAACGGCACGAACACGAGCACGTTCTCGTTCCAGCGCAGGCCCGGGATCGACGACACCGCGGCCGCGGTCCACACGATCAGGCCCCACAAGAAGATGTAGAGGACCGCGAGCACCACGGCCGCCGTCGTCGCGCGGGGCCCCCAGCCGAGGAGCCTGGCCGCGAGCAGAGGGGCGGCGAAGGCGAACGCGATCAGGAACAGGTAGACGTGGCCCGTCGAGCCCGTCTGCGGGAACGGCGGACCCGTCCGCGCGTAGATGAGCGTCGGCTTCACGCCGAGCGTGGCCTCGACCTGCGCCCGAATGACGTCTGGGTGGAACATCGCGGCCCAGTAGTCCGGGTGATCGTCGAGCTGGCGACCCGCGTAGAAGTCGCCGAAACCGACGAGCGGCCAGTACTCGGCGACGCCGCGGTAGCCCATCTCGCGGAACGTGGGGCCGTACTCCTTGTCGGTGCCGGCGCCGAACTTGTGGTCCGTCGCGGCGTCGAGCATGTCGCGCAGCCGCGTGGTGCAGTTGTCGAAGAAGTGGTCGTAGTAGTAGTAGCGGTTCTCCTCCTTGATATCGAAGAACAGCTTGTCCTCGACGCGCTTGGCCTGCGCCGGCGTCAGCGGGAGGCGCTGCATCCACACGTCGCGGTCCTCGAGGAGCTGCTTCGCGAGCGGCGTCTTGCCGGAGTAGAACGCGACCATGTCGAGCATGGACTCGGTGTCGACCCAGAACTTTTGCTTGCCGCGCAGGAAGTTCCACACGATGACGGCGCCGTCACGGAAGTTGGTGACGCCGTAGTTGAAGCAGGTGATCGAGCCGAGCGCGTTGACGGGCAGCCCCGCCTTGTCCGCGATCGGCTGGAACGTGGCGGCGATCCGCGGCGGCAGCTCGTAGTCGGGGGCGGTCGCGTAGTGCAGGCACAGCGCGCCGTGGCCGTACTTCTCGAAGATCTGCACGCCCTCGCCGAACGTCAGCAGGATCACCTCGGGCGGCTCGCCGCTGCCGCGCAGCTGGTCGTTGATGTCGAGGTGCTGCGGCTGCGCACGGGCGACCGCGGGCGCGCCGATCATGACGGCC
Organism: Deltaproteobacteria bacterium; assembly: GCA_025353585.1. Taxonomy (GTDB): domain Bacteria; phylum Myxococcota_A; class Polyangia; order Haliangiales; family Haliangiaceae; genus JABFXX01. The sequence goes on along the minus strand of JANXOM010000045.1, from coordinate 19,544 downwards.
AGCGCGAGCGCGAGCCCGACCAGCGCGCGGGTCACGGGGTGGTGCCCTTCGGCGCGGGGGCCGCGGAGGCCGGCTTCGCGAACGCGGCGTCGTCGATCTTCGGGTCGATCTCGACCTTCGACATGAGGAGCTTCGTGTCGCGGTTCGCGTCGTGGCTGTTGCGCACGAACGCGACCTTGACCCCGCTGACGTCGCGGTAGTCGGCGAAGTCGTCCGTGTTCGTGAGCCCCTCGGCGTAGACCATGCGCGTCATGAGGTGCGTCTTCTTGTCGAGGTAGAGCGTGACATCGATGTTGCCGTACGGCGAGGTGACCTTCACGACGCTCTGCGGCTTGCCGTCGATCGTGTCGTCGGCGAGGAGCGCGAGCTTGGCGTCCGGCTCGAGCGCGTGGAGGAGGACGAGCTCGGGGTCTCGCCAGCGATCGAACTGCACGCCGACCATGTCCTTCGCCGGGATGTCGATGATGATCGACTCCTTGGGGTTCTCGGGGTTCGGGCCGAGCTGCCAGCCCGCGGTGCCGGTCACGCCGACGATCACCGAGATCTCGCCGATCGGCGTCTGCAGCCTGGCATCGATGCGCATGCGGTCGGGGACCACGAGCGTCCGCTCGATGGAGACCGCGATCGTCTGGCCCTGCTGGGCGGTCGTGCCCTTGCCGCCCATGCGGAGCGTCTTGATGGCGACGAGCTTGGGGCCGCCCTTCGCGGCGACGGCCTCCTCGACGAGCTTGCGCGCGGTCGCGATGGTCTTCGTGTCGGCGGGCGGCGGCGGCGTGGTGTCGACGACCTCGGGCGTGATCGGGTCGGTGAACGCCATCTTCTCGTAGCGCCAGCCCTCGCGCTTGAGCTGCGGCTCGACGTCCTTGGCGTCGCCCACCATCACGATGACGTAGTTCTTCGGGTCGAGGATCTCACCCGCGGCCTTCTTGGCCGAGGCGACATCGACCGCGCCGACCGCCTTGCCGTAGTTCTGCAGGTACTCCATGCCGAAGCCATGCAGCTCGGCGCCGACGAGCGCGCCGCCGATGTCCGCCGCCGACTGGAAGCGCATGCCCCACGCGCCCGCGATATTCGACGAGGCGGCGGCGACCTCGGTGTCGGTCGGGCCCTCCTTCTGCATCTTCGCGATCTCGGCGATCAGGAGCTTCGTCGTGGCCACGGCCTCCGCGTTGCGCGTGAACGTCTGCGCGACGTACGAGCCGCGGTCGAGGTTGCGGTCGAAGCTCGTGCTGGCGCCGTACGCCTTGCCGGCATCGACGCGGACGGACTTCATCATCCGGGAGCTGAACCCGCCGCCGCCGAGGATGTAGTTCCAGACGAGCGTGTCGAAGAAGCGAGCGTCGTCGTGCTTGATGCCGAACTGGCCGACGCGGATGTGCGTCTGCGTCTGCCCCGGCTTGTCGACGAGGCGGATGCGGATGCCGGAGAGCCCGGGCTCGTGATAGGCCGGCACCGGCGGTACGGCGCTCTTGGCCCAGCCACCGAAGCTGCGCTCGAGGCGATCGCGCAGCGTGCGCGGATCGAAGTCGCCCGTCACGACGAGGAGCGCGTTGTTCGGCACGTACCAGGTCTTGTGCCACGCGATCAGATCCTCGCGGCGGAGCGAGCCGATGGAGCGCTCGCTGTTGATCCAGCCGCGCACGTGCTCGGGGCCCCACAGGAGCGCCTGCACGTGAAGGGACGCGAGGGTCGCGGCGTCCTCGAGGCGCTGGTGGACGCCGCCGATGAGCTGGTCGCGCTGCTTGGTGAGCTCCTGCTCGGGGAAGGTCGGGGTCTCGATCATCTCCGGCAAGAGATCGAGGCAGGTGCTCGCGTCCTTCGCGAGGACGCTGCACGAGAGCAGCGTGGCCTCGAAGGTCGAGTCGGCGGAGATGGTGCCGCCGACCATGTCGATGGCCTGCGCGATCTGCTTCGCATCGCGGCGCCGCGTGCCCTTGACGAGGAGATCGGCGGTGAGCTCCGACACGCCGAGGCGCGCGCGCGGCTCGCCCATGCGGCCGGCGCGGATCGCGAGCTGGAAGCTCATGACCGGCAGGCGCTCGTTGCGCACGGCGTAGACGTGGAGGCCGTTCTTGAGCGTGTACTCGACGAGCGGCGGCAGCTCGACCTTGCTCGCGGCGCGGAGGCCGGGCGCGAGGATGAGGTCGGACTTGCCGGCCCACGGGTCATCGACGACGGGCTTCGCGAGGACCGGCGGCGGCTTCGCGGTGTGCTCCGAGCCGTCGGTGGGGAGGGTCGGGATGATGACGGGCGCAGGCTTCGGCGTGCACGCGGCGAGCGCGGCCCCGAGCGTGGCGACGGTGAGGAGAGCGATGGAGCGCATTACGGCTGTCCCTTCGACGGGATCACGACCACGGTCGCGCGGTCGGGGGTGAGATACTGCTTGATCACGCGCTGCACGTCGGCGCTCGAGACCTTCTCGATCAGATCGACCTGGTGCACGAACGACTGCGGGTCGCCGGTGAGGATCCACGAGCGGCCCATCGCCTCGGCGAGGCCCTGCGCGTGCTCGAGCGAGAACACGAAGCCCGACTGCACGTTGTTCTTGGCCTTGCGGAGCTCGTCGGCCGTGGGGCCGGACCGGCCGAGCTTGGTGACTTCGTCCTGGAGCGCGGCCTCGATCGGCTCGGGGGCCTGGTCGCGGTAGACGCCGACGGCGACGGTCAGCCCCGGCTCCTCCCGGACGAGCGACTCGACGCCGCCGTCGAGGGCGAGCGCGTGCTGGCTCTTGGGATCGACCGCCTTGAGGCGCTGCTTGAAGCGCGAGGACTCGCCGGTCCCGAGGATGAGCGAGGCGACCTGGAGCGCGTAGACATCGGCGTTCCTGGCCGGCGGGATGTGCCAGCCGACGAGGACGAGGCCGATCTGGCTCGGCTCGACGACCTCGCGCCGCGAGCCGACCTGCGGGGGCTCGACGCGGTCCGCGGAGGGGCGCGGCGGCTCGGCGGCCTTCGCGATCGGGCCGAACCACTTCTCGGCGGAGGCCTTCACGGCCGCCATCGAGGTCTTCCCGACGACGACGAGCATCGCGTTGTTCGGCTGGTAGTACGCGTCGTAGAACTTCTGGAGGTCGTCGACAGAGGTGGCGTCGAGGTCGCTCGCCGTACCGCCGGCCGTCCACGCGTACGGGTGACGCGTGTAGGCGACCTGCAGGAAGCGCAGGAAGCCCTTGGTCAGCGGGGAGTTGTCGGCCTGCCGGATCTCTTCCTCGACGACCTGCTTCTCGGTCTCGACCATCGGCTTGCGGATGAGGAGGCCGCGCATGCGCTCCGCCTCGAGCTGGATGGTGAAGTCGAGGAAGTCGGCCGGGACGGTGTCGACGTAGTGGGTCGCGTCTTCGTCGGTCTGGGCGTTGACGTACCCGCCGATCGAATTGAGGAACTGCGAGTGCGCCTCGGCGCGCACGTGCTTCGTTCCTTTGAACATCATGTGCTCGAACATGTGGGCCGAGCCGCGCCGGTTGCCGGGCTCGTCCTTGCTGCCCGCGTGGTACCAGAGCTGGACCGCGACGACCGGCGCGGCGTCGATCTGCATCACCGTGATCTTCAGGCCGTTGGGGAGCGTGGCCTGCTCGATGATGGGCAGGTGCGCGATCGCCGGCTTGGGGGCCGCGCTGGCGGCCGTGGTCGACGCGGCGACCGCAGCGGCCGCCGCCAGGAGGGTCGGCCAGGTTCCTCGTCGTGACATGGCCGCGGACACTACAACGGGGGAGCTCGACGAGCTAACCCTGCGACCAGGCGTCGCCGCAGTTCTACATTAATTGTATTTATCTCGATTGACTGGAATCTGAACCGAGGTAGATTGGGCCATCAACGGCGGCGTAGCCGCCACGAGTGAGGTGAGGCCGTGGCACGAGTTCAAGCAGCAGGGGCATCGGACGAGGGGCGCGCCAACATCATTGATGTGACGGGCGTGAAAGTGTTTTCGGCGACGAAGGCGAAGGAGCGCGAGCTCCTCGGCGAGCTGATCACCGACTGGATTCGTAGTCATCAGGACTACGACATCGTCGACAAGATCGTGACGCAGAGCTCGGACTCCGAGTTCCACTGCCTGACGATCACCTTGTTCTACAAGAACAAGGCCTGACCCGACCGGACGTACCGGAGCTTGATCTCGGCGACGGGATCAGGTACCCACGTCCCTTCCTTATGACCGAGAACACGTTCGGCAAGCCCGTCGAGGTCGAAGTTCGCGACAGCCTCGAGAAGGCGATGAAGATCCTCAAGCAGAAGATGTCCAAAGAGGGCATCCTGCAAGAGCTCAAGCGCCGCCGCTTCTACGAGAAGCCCAGCGTCAAGAAGAAGCGGAAGACCCGCGAGGCGCGCAAGCGTCTGCGTCGCGAGCTGAAGCGTCGCGTGAGCCCCGCTCCCGCGCGCTGATCGCGGTCACCAGCCCGTGGCCGAGTGGGTCGAGATTGTCGTTCCGGTTGGCGCGGCTGATGTCGATGACGTCGCGGCGCTGATCGCGCTCGAAGTACCTGCGGCCGCCGCCGGTACAGAGCAACGCGGTGACGAGGTCGTGTTCTGGGTAGCCCCGGAAGACGCCGCCTCGGCGCTCGCGCAAGCGCGCGACGCGGCCACGAGGTGGCAGGCCAACGGCGCGGTGATCGACCCGGCGCGCGTGCGCATGGCGACGGCGATGCCCGAGGCCGAGTGGCGCGACGCGTGGAAGCGATACTTCAAGGTCTCGCGACTCACGCGGCAGATCGTGGTGGTGCCGTCGTGGGAACCGTACGCGCCGGCCGACGGCGACGTGCCGATCCTGCTCGACCCGGGCATGGCGTTCGGGACGGGCACACACGCGAGCACCCAGCTGGTGCTCGAGGAGCTCCAGGCGCTCTCCGACGCCGGCCTGCGGCCATCGCGCGTGCTCGACATGGGCTGCGGCTCCGGGATCCTGGCGATCGCCGCGGCCAAGCTCTGGCCGAGCTGCACGGTGCTGGCGATCGACAACGATCCGATCGCGGTCAAGGCCACGGCGGAGAACGCGGCGACAAATGGGGTGGGCGATCGGATCACGCCGGCGCTACCGCATGCCTTGTCGGAGGCGTTCCCGCTGGTGCTGGCGAACATCCAGGCGCACGTCCTCCGGGCGTTGCGGGCGGAGTTGCTGGCCGCAACGGCACCGGGCGGCGTGCTCATCCTCTCGGGCCTGTTGCTGCCGCAAACCGCGCCCCTGGCCCTCGAATTCACCACCGGCTCGCCCCTCCGCCACACCGGCGGCCGCACCTCCCCCGAATGGGGGACGGTGTCAATGTTGTCAAGTCTGGGGTCTATCGTTCCCGAGTAATTTTGAGTACTTACCTGGGGACGGAGTCAAAGTTGTCAAGTCGCCGGGCGGCATGAGGATCTACGTCGCGCCGGCCGATCTGCGCGTCGGCGAGGTCTCGATCCGCGGCGACGAGCACCACTACGTCGGCCGCGTCCGGCGCTCGCGCGTCGGCGACGTGGTCGAGCTCGTCGATGGCGCCGGCCGTCGGGCCAGCGGACAGATTGTCCGCTTTTCGGACGTCGAGACCGTGGTCCTCGCAGAGGCGCCCGAGCCCATCGCCGCCGCCGCGCCGCGCATACGCGCCCTGATCCCGTGGATCAAGGGCGACCGCATGGACCAGTGCGTCGAGAAGCTGGTCGAGGTCGGCTGCGACGAGCTCGTGATCTGGCCCGCGGCCCGCGCGGTCGTGCAGCTCGCCGGCGAGCGCCGCGAAGCTCGCGTCGCGAAGCTCCGGGCCGCCGCCGTGGCCGCGGCGCGCCAGTGCGGCCGGGCCGCGATCCCCGAGGTCGAGGCCGCCGATAGCCTCGCCGCCGCGCTCGCGGCGGTGCCGGCCGCGTCGGCTCGGCACGTCCTCGACCCGGGCTCGTCCGATCGCCTCGCGCTCGCCGCGGGCGCGGCGCACGTGACGCTCGCCAGCGGTCCCGAGGGTGGGCTTGACCCGCGCGAGCTCGACACGCTGGTCGCGGCCGGGTTCGCGTCGCTGGGCCTCGGGCCGCGGACCCTCCGGGCCGAGACGGCGCCGGTGATCGCGGTCGCGCTGGTTCGGGCCGCGACGGGCACGTAGGTGCCGCGCGGCGGGGCCGCTTGACAACTTTGACTCCGTCCCCGGTCAAGTAGTCGAGATCATTTGGGAACGCTAGACCCCAGACTTGACAACTTTGACTCCGTCCCCGGGAGGGGGCGGGCCTGCAGGAGGTAGAGGGTGGGACCGGCGTAGGCCCACTCGATGTCGAGCCGCGCCGAGCGGAAGACGTGGGTCAGGCGGTGGGCCGCATCGGCCAGCGCGACCGCGCGCGCCGTCGTCAGCACCGGCTTGCCGTGGGCGTCGTTGCGCACCTCGCGCGTGCCGCCGGCCGCGTCGAACACCAGCATCGTGTCCTCGGCGGAGCGCGAGAGCACGCGGACGCCGTGGTTGTACCAGCTCACCAGCAGGCTCTCCGGCACCGCCCGGCCGTCCACCACGGCGATCCCGAGCCCCGACTTGGCGTTGATCGTGTAGTCGCGCTCGTCGCTCGGGTCCGCGTAGTTCACCGTCACGAGCACGCCGGCCGCCGTGGCATCGATGCCGATCTGCACGAGCACGGCCCCCGCCACTTGCGTCTCGTCGATCCCGTACAGGGTCCGGTCCTCGTATGCCCCGCTGTTCCAGACGCTCGCCCAGACCTGCTTGATCGCGGCGAGCACCGCGTCCGTGCCCTTCGCGTTCGGCACCGTATCGTAGTCGCCCGCGCCGGTGAAGCCCGGCAGGTCCTCCGCGTTCGTCGAGCTGCGCACGAACACGCCGACCTTCGCGTCGTGGGCCGTCAGCTCCCCGAGCGCCGCGTCCACCGCGGCCCGTAGCTCCGCCGACACCGGCGCGGCCACGATCGCCGCGCGCACCGCCGCGAGCTTCGCCTTCCGCCCCGCCGCGTCCTTCGCGAACGTCGGATCCTCCAGCATCGCCGTGATCTTGTCGTCGATGCCCGCTGCGCGCAGGTGCTCGCGATACCAGTGGAACGGCACGCCGAACCCCGCCGGCACCTCGATCCCCGGCACCTTCGCCGCGACGATCTCGCCGAGCGCGCTCGCCTTTGTTCCGTACACGCCGACGTCCGTCGCGCGCATGTCCTCCAGCCTCGCCATCTCCGTCGTCTCCATGTTCGCCACCGGCACCGTGACCGTCCGCGCCGCGCGCACCTCCGCGTCGTGGGCTGCGATCTCCGCCGGCGTCGCCTCGTGCACGTCGTAGTCCGTCGCGCGCGCGACGAACACCACGGTCTTCCCGTCGAGCGTCGCGAGCTTCGACGTCGCCTCCTTCGCCCCGACGTTCGGGATTCCCCAGTCGCGCGCGCGCAGGCTCACGTGGGCCAGCGGCGTCGAGAACACGTCCGAGATGATCCCCGCCACCGGCGTGATGTCGGCGAGCGGCGTGTGCAGCACCACGATCTCGCCCGTCCCGAGGGTCAACTCCTCCTCGCTCGCCCCCGCCGGGATGATCCGTAGCTTGCCGATCGCCGCGCCCAGGTTGAACGCCTGGTACTTCGACTGCGTATAGATCGCGCTGTTCAGGATCGACGGCACCACCGCATCGGGGATCCCGCGCGCGACGCTCTCCTGGTAGTTCGAGTCTGGCCGGAACTTCACCTTGTCGCCGAGGAAGAACGTCGACTTCATCCGGTCGTACGCGTGCTTGACGTGCGCATCGGTCATCCGGTCGCCGTCCCAGAACGCGAACGTCCACACGTCGGGGCCGAGGTGGTGGACGAGGTAGCACAGCAAGAACTCCGGCTTCTCGGCGCGGTAGTTCTTGTCGAACGCCCGTACCGCCTCCTTCGTTTTCGGCTTCTTGTAGATCTCCTGGAAGACGAAGTCCTTGTGGACGGGATAGACGTTGACGTCGAAGTAGTAGACGGCGTCGCTCTTGAGATCGATGACGAACTTCGCGAACCGCTCGGTCCCGATCTCCTTCGAGTAGGCCTCGAAGGTCGCCGCGTCGTCGATCCGGGCGATCCACGGCTTGCACGCCGGGGCCGTCGTCGGAACGTCGGGAGCGTGGTCCACGTGCGGCCCGAGGGCCTCGGACGGGGCGCGCGCGGGCGGCGCCGGCGCGACCGCCGCGTCGACGGAGACCGCCTTCCAGGTGCCCGCATCCTCCGGCGCGACGCGGGCCTTGCCACGGGGTTCGTCGGCGTCGCCGCAGCTCGCGAGCACCGTCAGCGCCGCCAGGGCCCAGATCCTCATCCAATGACCGTAAGCCAATGATTTGCCATCACATAGGCGCGCGCCGTATAAACTCTCGATGGCCGAGCGTCAACCCATGCTCCTCGGCGACGCCGAGCCGGGTGACCGTCCAGATCCGCCGGCCAAGGTCCCCGCGCCGCGCGCGACCGCGCAGGAGAAACCGCTACCACCCCGTCCGGCCCGCCGCGACGCGCCCACGGTCTATGTCGTCGGCTTCTGGCGCCGCGCCGCCGCCGCGTTCGTCGACGCGCTCGTCGTGATCCCGGCCGCGCTGATCGTCACGTGGCTCGTCAGCAAGGTCTCCGGCGTGCACTTGCCGCCGGGCAACCTGCACGTGTTCGACATCGATCTGTGGATCGATCTCGTCCTCGCGACCGAGCCCGCGCTCGTCATGGGCCTCGTGCTCACCGTCGCGATCGCCCTGCTGTACCTCCTCGTCTTCCAGATCGCCCTCGGGCGCACGCTCGGCATGCGCGTCCTCCGCATCAAGATCATCGACATCTACGGCGAGCGCCCCTCGGCCGCGCGCTGCGCTCTTCGCTGCGCCGGCTACATCGCCAGCCTCGCGACGCTGATGCTCGGCTTCCTCTGGATCGGATTCGACGCCGAAAAGCGCGGTTTGCACGACTGGCTCGCCGGCACCTACGTGATCCGGGCATCATGACCTCCGTGGAGGGTGTGGACCGATGCCGTCACGGCTGAGCTCGCTGCTCGTTCGCGATGGCCTCGTCGGGGTCAAGCGCATGGAGAAAGCGTTCCAGCGCCAGGTGATCTACGGCGGGACGCTCGACACGATCCTCCTCGAGATGAGCCTCGTCCCCGAGGAGCGGCTGACCCAGTACCTCGCGCTGGCGTCGGGGCTCCCGCCCGCCGCGCGCGATGAAGGCGCCACGGTCGCGCCGGCCGCCGTGAAGCTGGTCTCGCGCGAGCTCGCCGAGCGCTACCGGGCCGTCCCACTCGCGATCGAAGGCGAGGCCGTCCGCGTCCTCGTCTGCGCGCCGCTCGAGATGGCCGAGCTCGAGGACTTCGCCGACCTCCTCGATCGCCCGCTCCAGCCGCTGATCACGCCGGAGTATCGCTGGCACCTCGTGTTCGCTGCCGCCTACGGGTTCGACGCGCCCGCCCGCTACTCGACGCTCGCCCGCGCCCTCGATGTCGACGCGCCCACGCCGTCTGTCGGCCGAGGCACCTCGGTGATCGTCGACGAGCCGGCGCTCCCGCGCACGTCGACGCCGCTGTCTACCGGGGTGTCGTCGCTCGCGCGCGTCGACGGGGTGGGACCCGCCCACGCCGGCAGCGCCGAAGGGCGGCGAGGTTCGATCGACACGGAGCCCACCGGTCCGGTGGTCGCGCCCGCGCCGGGCCCGCTCGCGCCGATCGCGCCCGGCGACGCGACGATGAAGATGGCGGTCGCCGACCTGCCAACGCCGGATCCCGCCGACGCGCCCGCCTCGGCCGACGCGCCCGCCGCCGCCGAGCCCGCGACCGACGACCCCGGTCGCCAGCGCCGCCTGACGATGCTCGGCGTGAATCCGAACCGCGCCGTCACCGAGCAAGGGTCCGGCGTCGCGCCGGGCGATCCGCCGCTGCCGTTCGCGCTCACGATGCTCGCGCCGGCATCGAAAATCCCCGCCGGGCCCGTGCGCGCCACGATCCGCAAGCCGATCCGCGCCGAGACCGCGCCGATCGAAGACCTCGGCAAAGACTCGCCGCTGCCCATCGCCCGCGCGCGCGAGCTCCTGGCCACCGCCGCCGACCGCGACGCCGTGTTCCTCACGCTCCTCCGCGCGGCTCGGTCGCGCGCGCGCTACGCCGGCCTCCTCACCGTGCAAGGCGGCGCCGCGATCGGACGCCTCGCCCTGGCCGAGTCCGGCATCGACACCACGGGCATCGCGGGCGTCCTGATCCCCCTCGACGCCGTCTCACCGTTCCGCGCCGCCGTCACGAACCTGCAGCCGCACGTCGGCCCGATCACCGCCGGCGAGCCGGCGATCGACCAGATGACGCGCAAGTTCGGCGGCACCACGCCCACGTCCGCGCTGCTGCTGCCGATCGTCCTGCGCGGGCGGACCGTGGCGATCGTCGTCGCGCACCGGCTCATCCACGACATCAAGCTCGTCGACATCACCGAGCTCCTCCCGCTCGCGTCCGCGACGTCCGACGCGCTCAGCCGCCTGATCGTGAAGCACAAGGCGGCGGGCTATCGCGCGCCGACCGACCAGGCCGTCGTCGCGATCGAAGCCGATCAGGTCGACACGAAGCGCATCTCGCGCGACTCCGGCCCCTGGCGCGCGCCCGACGGCGAGATCGAGCGGCCGTCGCTCGCCGGTATCACGGGCCTCGCGCCCGCCGCGCCGACGCGCCACATCGACGACGTCATCGACCAGATCGAGCGCGCCAGCGAGGGCGAGGCCGACGCCGCCATCACCGACGCCGTCGAGCGCTCGCCCGAGGCCCTGGGCGCGCTGATGAAGCGGTTCCCGGGCCGTCTGCGGGTGGACCGGTTCTCCGTGTCTGGTCGCGCGCTGCGCGCTGCGCAGTACGGCGGCCTCCTCGAGCTCGTCGTCCGGCTCGGCACGGCGGCGGCGGAGCTCCTCATCGACAAGATGTCCGCGCCGCAGCGCGATGTTCGGTTCTACGCGACGGTGTGCGCCGCCGAGCTACGGCCGCGGAGCGCCGTGTACGCGCTGGTCGAGCGCGTGTTCGATCAGGACTTCGGCGTGCGCGCGATGGCGATCGAGGCGCTGTCCGGGTACCCGTCCGCCGACCTCGGCACCGCGATGTCGCGCGCGCGCCGCGCGGTCCGCTCCACGGATCCCGAGGTCGTCCTCGCCGCGACGGGCGCGATCATCGAGCTCGGCGACATCGAGGCGATCGGCGATCTGATCGGCGTCGTCGAGTCGGCGGGCCGCGCCGGGGAGCATGCGCGGAAGGCGCTCGTCGGATTGACCGCGCAGGACTTCGGCGCGAGCGAGCGCAAGTGGCGCAAGTGGTGGGACGGCGCGAAGAGCAAGCACCGCATCGAGTGGCTGATCGACGGCCTCGGGCACAAGGAGGACGCCGTCCGGGCGTCTGCGATCAGCGATCTGCGGAGGCTGACCGGCGAGTATTTCGGCTACCACCACGACCTGCCGAAGCGCGAGCGCGAGGTCGCGGCGGAGCGCTGGGCCGCGTGGTGGCGCGAATCGGGCAACCGGCGGTTCGTCGCGCGCGAGGACGAACGTTACCGCCCGACGGGCATCTTGCCGTCGCGGCATTCGCCCGAGTAACGGGGCGACAGGGGCGCCGGATCCGGGGACCGGATCCGGAGACCGGGAACCGGGATCCGGTCCCCGGAGACCGGGAACCGGTACCGGTACCGTTCTGGAACTGGAGGCGTAGGTCCGCCCTGGCCGGATCGGTTGGGGGCCGCCCTCGCCCCGGCCGCGCTTGAATCGCGCCGACCGCCTGAGCGGCGGTGCTGGGCATGCGGTCGCCGCGGAGACCGGCGGCCGTCGCAAGAGACGTCGCGGAGACGCTCGCTCATGCTCGCGAGGACGCGCGCGGTGGTGCTGGCGGTCGTCACGATTCTCGCGCGTCTCGGGGCGGACGGGCGTAGCCCCCAACCGCCCCGGCAGGGCGGGGAGCCCTGTGGGGGCAGAGGAGAACGGTATGTTCGTTGCCGACGACGTTTCTTTGGAACTGATGTCTCCGCTTCGCGTGGTCATGCCCGCCATCAAGCGCGCGGACCGGAACTTCGCCGATCAGATCGGTCGCGCTTCGACGAGCATCGCGCTCGATTCGGGAGAGGGGAGTGTCGGACCGCGGGCGATCGGCGGCGCATGTACGAGATCGCGCACGGCTCCTCCGCCGAGGTCCGCGCGGCGATCGCCGTCGGCATCGCGTGGAGCTGGATCGCCGAGCCCGCGCCGCGACTCGCCACGCTCGATCGCCTGATGACGCTGCTCTAGCGGCTCAGGCACGCGCGCGCACGTGAGCCGTGACAGGTGTTACACCGTCCCCACGTAAGTGACCGTCACTCCTACGGTTTGCACATCGGCCGGGGTGACAGGTGTGACACCGTCCCTGGCCGGAGGCCCCAGAGGAGGCCGAGGAGGCGGTCGAGGATGCGGAGCAGGGCCGCGGGCTCGGGGATCCAGCTCACGCGACGCCGACGGCGATCGCGCGCACAGCACCGCCGCTCAGGCGGTCGGCGCGAGTCCCGCGCGGCCGGGGCGAGGGCGGCCCCCGAACCGAGCCCGGCACGGGCGTCCGTACGTCACGCGCCGCAGGCCGCCGCCGCGACCGAAACCGCGACCGCGACCGCGACCGCGAGCCGCGAGCCGCCAGCCGCGAGCCGCGAGCGAATTCCACGAACCGCGAACCGCAAACCGCGGCCGCCAGCCGCCAGCCGCCAGCCGCCAGCCGCCAGCCGCCAGCCGCCAGCCGCCAGCCGATATCCGCAACCCGCAACCGCCGTGCGCAACCCGCAACCCGCCGACCGCCAGCCGCCAGCCGCCAGCCGTTATCCGCAACCCGCAACCGCCGACCGCAACCCGCAACCCGCCGACCGCAACCCGCAACCGCCGACCGCAACCCGCCGCCGCCAACCGCAACCGCACCCGCCGTCAACGGCACCCGCCAACGGCACCGCCAACCGCCAACCGACAGCCTGCCGGCCGCTGCCGCCGACCACTCACGTCCCCGACGTCACCGGGCGCAGCGTCAGCGCGTGCTCGGGGCACGCCACGACGCACATGCCGCACGCCTGACACGCGTCGAGCATCGGTGTGTACGCCGTCTGCCGGCCGTGCGCGCGGCTCTTGAGCTTGCTGAGGAAGCCGAGCGCCGCGTAGTCCGCGTCGGCGATGCGCCGGACCTCGAAGACGCCGTACGGGCAGACCTCGACACAGTCGCCTTTGCCCTCGCACTTGTTGCGATCGACGATCACGACATGGCGCCCCGGGGCGGCCCGGCAGTCCGCGCCAGGGCGGTCGCTGCGCTTGGCGGCGCGGCGCGCCTTCTCCGTATTCAACGACGCGGGCCTGGTCATGGCGGCAGCGTGCTGCATCCGCCGCGGCCCGCGCGTGAAGAAACGTATCGAAAGCCGTCGCTGCCTTACAGCTTCGCGGCCTTCGCCATCGACGCGCCGCTGCCGGCGCCGGCCTTGCCGTGGGACTTCGCGTGTTTGCCGGCGTCCGACGGCTCGGTGTCCGTGCTGTCCTGCTCGGTGCGCGCGTGCGCACGCTTGCTCAGCAGCTTCGAGATGAGGATCCCCGCCGCCGCCACGACGACGATCCCGCCGACGACCGCGAGGACCGTCTTCTTGCGCTCCCAGGCGAGGTCGAGGGCGTGCGAGCCAAAATCGAGGGCCGTGGAACCAAAATCGCGAGCATTGGAACCGAGATCGCGGACGAGAACGAGAGGCTTCATGACGTAACTCCTGTGGTGATGTCTTCCTGCGTTGCACACGACATGCCGCGCTCGACTACCATCAGCTTCGCCGCGCATGGAGCCGTCCGAGTCCCAGCACCTCGCGCGAAAGATCAACGTCGGCGTCGCGTGGGCCGCCGCCTCGCAGGCGATCGTCGCCGTCGGCGATCTCCTCTCCCAGTTGATCGTCGTCGCGGTGTGGCTCACGAACCGCCAGTACGGCATCACGATGATGGCCGTCCCGCTCTACTCGATCCTCGATTGCGCGGCCGATCTCGGCGTGACCTCGGCCCTCATCCAGCGCGACGACCACACGCCCGAGCGCGTGTCGACGGTGTTCTGGTTCAACGTGCTCCTCAGCGGTGGCCTGTTCGGTCTCCTCTGCATCGGCGGCCCGCTCTACGGCAAGCTGCAGGGCTACGACGTCGTCGGCTGGTTGCTCGTCGCGTACGGCGGCAAGCTGCTCCTGCAGAACCTCTACGCGATCCCGTACGCGCTCCTGCGCAAGGAGCTCCGCTTCGACGAGATCGCGAAGATCCGCACCGTCGCGTACCTCACCGAGTCGGTGACGCGCATCGTGTTCGCGGCGTGTGGCGTGCGCGTCTGGTGCTTCACGCTCGCCGGCATCGCGAAGACCGTCGTGTTCGTGGTGCTCATGCAGTGGCGCCACCCGTTCTGGCCGAAATGGGTGTTCCGCTGGAAGGAGATCGTCCCGTACGTGACGTTCGGCCTGCGCAGCGCCGGCAGCCAGCTCCTCTACTACACGTACACGAACCTCGATTACCCGATCGTCTCGTACTACTTCGGCGCCGAGGCGAACGGCATCTACGCGCTCGCGTACTGGATCGTCCTCGAGGCCGTCAAGACGATCGCCAACGTGGTGATCGACGTCGCGTTCCCGACCTTCGCGCGCCTGCGCGACAACCGCGAGGCGCTGATCCGGGAGTTCCTCAAGCTCACGCGGCTCAACCTCATGGCGGTGCTCCCGTTCGTCGTGCTGATCGCGCTCGTGGTGCCCGAGTTCTTGCGCCTCGCGTATGGCGGCGGCAAGTGGACGCCGCTGCAGCTCGAGCAGTGCGCGGAGGCGGCGCGGATCCTGTGCCTCGTCGGGCTCCTGCGCGCCCTCGGCTTCATCGGACCGCCGCTCCTCGACGGGATCGGGGCGCCCGGCCGCACGCTGCGCTACATGCTCGTGGCGTCGATCCTCGTGCCCGGCATGTTCATCGTGAGCGCCGAGGTCCTCGGCGATCGCTACGGGTTCCTGTCGGTCGCGATCGGATGGGCCGTCGGCTATCCCCTCGCGTTCGTGGCGCTCATGTTCTTGATCCAGCAGTCCATCGGGCTGCCGATCGGGACGTACTTCCGCAGCGCCGGCGGCATCGTCGCCTGCGCGGGAGGCGGGTTCGCGCTCGGTCTCGCCGCGGACTTCGCGCTGCGCGGGTTCGGCGATGGTCTACGGCTCGGAGCGATCGCCGCGGCGGCGCTCGGCGGGACGTTCGCGCTGCTCGCGTTCTGGCAGGGCATCACGCCCCGCTCGATCCGCCGTTCGATGGCCGCCTAGGAGCACGTCGCATCTGGACCTACATGCAATCTCCGGCACGTCGGGTGTGTCCCTGGAATGGACCTGCCTTCTGCGCTGTACTGACCACGCTTGAGCAGCAGCGAGGACGACGAGCTGTTTCAACCGCGGGCGCGGGCCGAGCTCTCGACGAGCCCGCCGCCGCCAGTCGCGGCGTCGGCGCGGACCGACGCCCGCCGCGTCGGTAGCGTCGTCGCGGGGATCCTGCTCGCCCACGGCAACCCGACGGCCGACGAGGTCACGCGCGCCAACGCCGGCTTGCAACAGCTCGGCCGGCCGCCGCTCGAGCAGACGGACTTCGTCGCCGAGAGTCCGGAGCGCCTCGCCGCGCTGGTCCCGGTGCCATTGCGCCCGGGGCTGCTCGACTTACTTTATGTACTCGCGGGGGATGAACCGATTCGCCGGCGTCTGGCGGATGCGTATGCCACGCTCTGGCACGAGGAACCCGAGGCTCCCGCGCCCCCGCGCGCGGGCTCTCCGGTGGTGCGCTGGCTCATCGGCAAGCTCCCTCAGCATCAGGCGGGACCGGCTACTTCGGAGGACAACGACATGGTGCAGCAGGCTCCCTATCGAGACGAGACCGCGGCCCCGCCGCAGCTGGCGCCGGTGGCGCGCACGCCGCTGCGCGAGCACGTGGAGCGGATCCGCGCCGAGTACCTCGAGGTGGTCGCCGCCGTCGAGTCGGTGATCGTCGGCAAGCGCGCCGTCATCGAGCGCGTGCTGACCGCGATGGCCGCGCGCGGCCACGTGCTGCTCGTCGCCGTGCCGGGCGTCGGCAAGACGCAGCTGTGCAAGTCGATCGCGGCCGCGATCGAGACGCGCTTCGGGCGCATCCAGTTCACGCCCGATCTCCTGCCGATGGACATCACGGGCGCGAACGTGTTCGACGTCCGCGACAAGCAGTTCCACTTCCGGCCGGGCCCGATCTTCACGCACATCCTGCTCGCCGACGAGATCAACCGCGCGACGCCGAAGTCCCAGTCCGCGCTGCTCGAGGTGATGGAGGAGCGCTGCGCGACGGTCGATGGCGTCACGCACCGCCTCGAGGAGCCGTTCCAGGTCCTCGCGACGATGAACCCGATCGATCACCAGGGCACGTACCAGCTCCCGGCCGCGCAGATCGACCGCTTCATGATGATGCTCGAGATCGGCGTGCCATCCCCCGAGGACGAGGTCCGCGTCCTCGACTTCCACCTCGGCGAGTCGCCGCTCGCGGCGCTGCGCCCGGTGATCTCGCGCGCGTCGTTCATCGCGTGGCGCGACACCGTCCAGTACATCCACGTCACGCCCGGCCTCAAGCGCGCGGCCGTCGACTACATCAACGGCCTCCGCCGCACGACGGAGGACGGCCAGTCGCTCTCCCCGCGCGCGACGATCGCGTGGGTCCGCGCATCCCAGGCGCACGCGATGCTCGCCGGTCGCGAGTTCGTGACGATGGAAGATCTGTTGACCGTCGCGCCGGATGTCCTGCGCCACCGCCTCGGCATCGATGCCCAGACGGTGCGCGAGCGCCTGCGCATGATTCCCATGGCCGCTGGAGGTGCACGGTGATCGCAACGAATCGCGCGCTCCGTCTCGTCACGCTGATCGTGCCGTCGCTGATCGCCGGCTGGGTCGTCCTGCAGTCGCGCGACGGCGAGCCGGTCATCCGCGCCGCCGCGCCCGTGCTGGTAGCGCTGTGGTTCGCGATGCTCGGGCTCCTCGCGCTGCGCGTCCGCGACGCCGCTCGCTCCCTCGAGGCGGGCGCGGCGTGGGAGGTCCTCGACATCCTGACCGGCGCGGGCCGCGCGACGATGTGGACGGCGTCGGGCGCGATCCTCCTCGCCATGCTCACGGGCTGGGCGAGCCTGTCGGTGCTCGGCGTGCTCGGCCTCGGCTGCGTGTACATCGCGACGGGCTGGACCGCGCTCGCGGCGACGGGCGACCGGCCGTGGCGCCGCGCGACCGTGACGCGCGCGATCCTCCCCGAGGTCAGCACCGAGGGCGAGCCCGTCCGCGAGGAGCTGAAGCTCGAGGGCATCTGCATCCCGGCCGGCATGCGCCTGTTCGCGACCGGGCGCCCCGCGCGCCGCGGCGTCGTCACGCGCTACGCGATCGGCGCCGAGGGCAACGACGCCGAGGTGGTGCTCGAGAGCTCGCTCGGCCCCGTGCCGCGCGGCGAGCATCGCGCCGCTCCGCTCGGCATGTGGTTCGGCGACATCTTTGGCCTCACGCGCAGCCCGGTCATGTACCGCGGCGAGGCGTGCGCGTTCACCGTGCTGCCGCGGACGACCACGGTCGACGGCGTGCGCGAGCTGCTCGGCGCCGGCGGCGATGCGGCCACGTCGGTGCAGACCGAGCGCATGCCGACCGAGGGCACGTTCCGCATCCGCGAGTACGTCCCCGGCGACGACATGCGCCGGATCCACTGGGTGCGCTCGCTGCAGGCGAACGAGCTCGTGGTGCGGCTGCCCGACGAGATCCCGCCCGCGGATCCGGTCGTGCGCCTCGTCCTCGACAACCACCTCTGGGGCGCCGAGAACCTCACGTGCCTCGCGCCCGATCAGCTGTTCGACGCGCTCGTCCGCGTGTGGCTCGGCGTCGGCAAGGCGCTGCTCGCGACGGGCACGCGCGTCACGCTCGTCACGGCGGTCGACCGCGGGAATGGCCAGGGCTACTTGCCGATGGAGCGCTCGATGTCGCAGCGGGCGCCGCGCGAGGCGCTCAAGCTCGGCGCGCGCGCCGGGTGGCAGTCGACGTTCGCGCTCGACTCCATGCTGCAGACCGGCCGCGTGCGCCAGGTCGTCGTGTCGTGCCGGCCGCGCCCGATCGCCGCGCACCCCGACCTCGTCTGGGTGTTCGTGCCCGAGGCGACGTGGACCTCGCCGGAGCCGTGGCTCCACGTGGCGGACGCGAT
This sequence comes from Deltaproteobacteria bacterium, assembly GCA_025353585.1. Lineage (GTDB taxonomy): Bacteria > Myxococcota_A > Polyangia > Haliangiales > Haliangiaceae > JABFXX01. Next base: position 1,446 of record JANXOM010000045.1, on the reverse strand, counting down.
CAAGCTGCCGTTCCCGTCAGGCTCCGCGGACAACCGGCTGTCGCGGCGGCACCGCGAGCGGCACCGCGTCGAGGCCATGTGGCGCGACCGCATGATGTTTCATCAGATGGTCTGGTGGCGCGCCCCATCCGGCGCGTACCTCGCTGCCCCCGTCCAGGGCCGCGTTGCCCTGCAGGTGATCCCGTGAGCGCCACCATGCACGCCCCGCCGCACTCGCAGCTGACCCCGACGCTGCGCGATCGCCTCGCGCGCCCCGTGGTGCTGCTGTACTGGCTGTTGCTCGCGAGCGGCCTCGGGCTCTACACGTGGCAGGCCGGCAACACGCTCGAGCTATGGGTCGGCGCCATCGCCGGTACCGTGCTCGGCCACGTGACGGCCCTGCGTAACTTGCGCCTGTGGTTCGTGATGGTGCTCGTCGCAGCGGGCGTCTACGCGGCGGTGATGCTGACGCCGCACCACGTCGAGAGCGAGACGCTGTGCTTGACGTTCGCGCCCGCGGTGGTGTGCGCGTACGCGAGCCTCTCGGATCGCTGGTCGCTCGCCGCGATCTGGTTCCCGGCCGTGATCTGGATGCTCTCGATCCTCGACCGCACGCGCGGCTCGAAGCACGTGGACGGGTTCGGGGTCGTGCTGCTCGGCGCGCTCGCGGTCGGCTTCGTCTGGTTCATGCGCGTGCGCGAGTCGCGCCGCGTCGGCATCTGGACGCAGATCGCGCCGACGCCGCTCGCGGTCGCGTCGTCCTCGGCCGTGCTCAAGGAGCGGGCCGGCACGGGCGTCCTGCGGGGCGGCTGGGCGCTCGGCGTCAGCGCGCTCACGTTCGCGATCACGGCGTGGATCGCGCCGCACCTGTGGAAGCTGGAGACGCTGCATCGGCAGGCGCAGCAGCAGGCGCATGATCACTCGCGTGGCATGGGCATCGGGTTGCCGTGCTGCCCGATGGAGGACCTCGACGTCACGCGCTCGCGCGTGCGCGAGTACCTCGACCTCGGGCGCGGTCACGACGAGTCGAGGCCGATCGAGGAGCTCGACTGCCGCGCGTGCCCGCGTGCCGAGACGCTCGCCGAGGCGCGCGCGCGGTTCGAGCTGAGCTTGAATGGCGACTTCGCCGTCACCAGCGGTGGTGGCGGGTATCACGCCGATAGCTTCGGCGGTGGTGGCGCGGGTGGCGGTGGTGGCGCGGGTGGCGGTGGCGGCGGTGGCGGCGGCGCGGGTGGGTACGATTCCACGCCGAGCACGCAGGACAGCTACTCGGCGCCGTCGTACACGCCGCCGAGCGACTACGTGGCCCCGGCGTACACGCCGCCGGTCACCGCGCCGCCGCCGCCGTCCTACGAGGATCTGCACCCGACCCCGCCGCCGGCGCCGCGGCCGACCCCGCGGCCGACGCCGTACACGCCGCCGACGCCGGCGCCCGTGACCCCCCCGCCGCCCGCCCCGGCACCGGCG
>JANXOM010000064.1 GCA_025353585.1 Deltaproteobacteria bacterium | reverse complement strand
CCTGGCGGCTAACGATCTCGCTCGGGCTCCAGCGTTTGATGGCCATCGTGCGCAGATCCGATCACGATCGGATCCCGCTGTCGATCCGGACCCGCTAACCGATCGATTTCACTGAGACTCGAAACCGATCGGCGCTCTAGGGCGTCGCGGGGACGCAGGCGCCCTGGTGGGCAACGAGGATGCTGCCGTGGCTGGGCCCGCTCGACCCCAGGACCCGCGCGTCGGACACGACCGCCGGCCGGCCCGTGTGATCGAGGTCGAGGAGCGTGAAGAACAGCGCGCCGGCGATGGAGCTGCTCTCCATCGCGTAGGCGAGCGGTGCGCGGAAGGTGCCATCGCCCCTGCCTTGCGCGACGTGCAGCACGTCGTCGTCCATGACGAGGAGGTCCACCGTGCCGTCGCCGTCGAGGTCGCCCGTCGACATGCCGCGCGCGACGACGCTGCGTCCGATCAGGGTCTCCACCGGCGGCGCGAACTGTCCGCCCGCGCGGCCGAAGAGCAGGGTCACCTTGCCGGTGAGGACGAGCGGGTCGCCGACGGGGAACGGCGCGATCGCGAGATCGAGGAGGCCGTCCCCATCGAGGTCGGCGACCGCAGCGATGTCACCGGGGCCGAACAGATCGCGCGGCGCCGCGAACGTCGTGCCGAGGCTCCGGAACAGCTGTACGGACGTCGCGTCGATGGTGACGACGTCGTCGCGACCATCCTGGTCGAAGTCGGCGACGAGGAGCTCGAACGGCGCGGCCGCCGCGGTGCCGTGCCCGGCGAGCACGAACGTCCCGTCGCCGAGGCCGCGCGCGAGCGTGACGGTCGTGCCGCTCGCCGTCACGACGTCGCGGTGGCCGTCGCCGTCGAAGTCGCCCGTGACGAGGACGGTCGTGGTCGAGGGGATCGTGGAGACCGGGCCGGCGTGGAAGGAGCCATCGCCGGTGCCGAGCGCGACCGTCAGCGTGCCGCCCGAGCCGAGCGCGAGATCGGGCCGGCCGTCCTCGTCGAAGTCGCCGACGACGCCGAGCGGCGCGGTGAGCGCGACCGTGCTGGCCGGCGCGCGCACGAGCTGTCCGCCGGCCGTGGCGAGGAGGGCGCCGCCCACCGCGGGCACGTCGAGGTTGCCGTCGCCGTCGAAGTCCGCGCGCCCCGGGTACAGCGCGGTCGTGGTCGCCGGATCGACGGCCAGCGCCGGCAGCGCGAACCCGCCCGCGCCATCGCCGCGCGCGGTGCCGACCTCGCCCTGGCTGATGAAGACGAGGTCGACCTGTCCGTCACCGTCGATGTCGGTCACCGCGAAGTCCGTCGTGCGGAACGCCGTTGCGGGTTGCAACGCGAAGGTGCCGTCGCCGAGCCCGCGCGCGACGCGCACGGGTGCGGCCGTGACGAGGTCGTTGTTGCCGTCGCCGTCGAGGTCTGCGATGTGAGCGCGCTCGCCGAGGAGGCCGAGCTCGAGGTCGAGCGCGGTGCTGGGGCCGGGCGTGAACCGGCCGGTCCCGTCGCCGATCAGGACGGTGGTCGTTGATGGCCCACCGTTGTGAGATTGCCAGACGACCAGGTCGGGGATGCCGTCGTGCGTGACATCGCCGAGCGCGGGCTGTCCGACATCCGCGAAGTCGAGCGCGCGGATGGCCGGGCCAAAGCCGCCCGCGCCGTCGCCGAGGAACGCATCGAGGGAGAAGTTGTCGCGGCTGTACACCACGAGGTCCAGGTTGCCATCGCCGTCGAGGTCGCCGCTCGCCATGAACGTCGATTCCGTTGCCGCGAGCCGGGTGAGGGCGTCGAACGTGCCGTCGCCGTGGCCGAAGTACACGCCGTTCGGAACGGCGATGTCCGCGATGCCGTCGTGATCGAAGTCGGCGATGGCGACGCTGTAGGCATCGCCGGTCGTCGGGAGCGCCGCCTGCGCGACGAACGTGCCGTCACCGACGCCGAGCAGGACCTGCACGCCGGGACCCGGGCCCACGAGCACGACATCGAGCTTGCCGTCGCCGTCGAGGTCGCCGACCGCGGTCGCGACGAAGCTTCCGACGAGGGGCGTCGCGACCTCGCCGTGGAAGGTGCCATCGCCGCGCCCGAACGTGACGGCGAGCAGGGAGTCGCCGCTCTCGAACGTGACGACGTCGGCGCGGCCATCGCCATCGAAGTCGCCGACGGCGAACACGAACGACAGCTCCTGGAGCTCGTGCACCGGCAGGCCGGGCAGGGATGGCGTGCACGGCGGCGGCCGCACGCCCGCATCAGCTGCGGCATCGGGTGCCGCGTCGGCGGGCACCGCATCGACCACCGCCGCGTCGGCCACGGCCGCGTCGGGCCCGGCGGCATCCAGGGGCGCGTCGTGAGCCCCGTGGCACGCGACGACGACGAGAGCGACCGCGATCCACCAGCCCCTGAACACCGCGCCGAGCGTAGCACGCAGGTGCGAACCAACCGCGACGCGCGCGAGAGCCGAGAAACGTCACCGGCGGTGGCCGATCGCGTCGTGCGCACCGCTCCGCACCTACTCGTGTGGCGCCCGCTCTGCAGCACGTCGACCGGCTGATGGTGGGCCCCATCCGGTCTTCCCGACGTGCGCGGCGATCGCGCTGTGGACCGGACTCGGGTTCCCGCCGCAGGGCATCAGCGGCAACGGTGTCGCGGCTCGCTGTCTTCCGTAATCAGCTCGCGTTCGCGAGCCCGCGGCCGCACTGCGTGATCTCGAGCGCCACGATGCGCTGGCCCGTGAGCCACGTCTTCACGGCGACGACCTGGTGGTTGTCGTCGTCGAACAGGTGGTCGAGCTCGGCCACCGCGAGCGCGATCTCCGGCTCGGGCATGCCGGCGTCGCCGACGCTGCAGATGCCTTTGGTGGACAGCGTCTTGAGCAGGCGACGGGCGCGGTCGGTCATGCCTCGAGCGTGGGCCGCCCCCGTGACGCGCGCGTCGCAGGATTCGGGCGCGACCGTTACGACCTGGGCTGGGTCGACTCGGGCAACTCCCGGGGTTAGGGTCGCGCGTCATGACGAAGTCGCCGCCGCCGCCCGCCGCCCCGCGCGGCGATCACATCCGCCGGATCGCGATCATCTTCTCCGGCGGCCCGGCGCCGGCCGCGAACGCCGTCATCTCGTCCGCCGCGATGTCGTTCCTCGCGAACGACCGCTCGGTGCTCGGCTTCTTCCACGGCTACTCGAACCTCGAGGACTACCACCCGGTCACGAACCGGCTGCTCCCCGACGAGCACTATCGGATCTTCGCCGAGAAGGACCTCGCCGGCCTCCGTAACTCGCGCGGCATCGTCATCGGGACGGCGCGCACCAACCCGGGCAAGGGCATCACCAAGCTCGCCGACCTCGACGATCCGGCGAAGACGGTGAAGCTCCGCAACATCTACAACGCGCTCGTCGATCTCGACATCGACGCCCTCGTGTCGATCGGCGGCGACGACACGCTCAAGACCGCGAACTTTCTCTACGAGTACCAGCGCCGCCTGCCCGCGGGCGCGAAGCGCGTGCAGGTCATCCACCTGCCGAAGACGATCGACAACGACTACCCGGGCATCGACTTCACGTTCGGCTTCTTCACCGCCGTCGACGTGATGGCCAAGGAGCTCCAGAACCTGCGCGCCGACGCGCTTGCCACCTCGAGCTACTTCATCGTCGAGACGATGGGCCGCAAGGCGGGCTGGCTGTCATACGGCGTGGCGATCGCGGGCGAGGCGAACCTCGTCATCGCCGTGGAGGACGTGCGCGGCGCCCTCGCCGAGCCGGGCGGGGCGGCCGGGGCGGAGCCGAAGCTCTCGCAGGGCGCGCTCGTCGACCGCATCGTCGATCTCATCGTGGCGCGCGAGAAGGCGGGCAAGCACTACGGCACGGTCGTCCTCGCCGAGGGCCTCGCCGAGATGCTCCCGGCCTCCGCGCTCGGCGACGTCACCCGCGACGAGCACGGCCACATGGCGCTCGCCCGCGTGGACTTCGGCAAGCGCGTCGCCGCCCTCGTCAGCACGCGCTACGCCGAGCGCACGACCCGCAAGAAGAAGCTCACCGGGCTCCAGCTCGGCTACGAGTCGCGCTGCGCGCCGCCGCACGCGTTCGACGTGCTCCTCGGCAGCCAGCTCGGCATCGGCGCCTATCGCGCGCTCGTGGAGGAGAACCTCGATGGCCACATGGTGTCCGTCCGCGGGCAGCTCGAGCTCGCGTACGTGCCGTTCAAGGACCTCGTCGATCCGCAGACGATGCGGACCGAGGTGCGCCTCATCAAGGCCGGCAGCGACTACCACCAGCTCGCGCGCTTCCT
>JANXOM010000060.1 GCA_025353585.1 Deltaproteobacteria bacterium | reverse complement strand
CGGCTCCTCGGCCGCCCCGAGCCCGGCGAAGAAGAGTTCGACGAAGAGGGCAACCCGATCGTCCCGGGCCGCGTCGACTTCGACGAGGGCGAGGACGCGGCCAAGGGCACCGATCCCGATCTCGCGGCCCTCGCGCAGGAGTCGGAGCCGGACTACTACAAGCGCGTCTTCACGGATTACCTCGAGCAGCGCAAGGCCGCCGGCAGCCCGGACGAGGTCTCGTTCGAGAACTTCATCGCGAAGCTGAAGGTCAACGAGGGCAAGCTGAAGGCGCAGTACCAGTGCCGCGCCGTGCGCTTCCGCGTCGTCACGAAGGACGGCAAGGTCTCGCTCAAGCCCGTCCCGATCTTCGCGTAGCGCCGCTCGTCACTCCAGGAGCTCCCATGGCCGTCTTGACGGGCCTCGCACGCGTCGCCGCGGAGGGCAGCTCGCTGCTCGCCGGTCGGCGCGTCGGCCTCCTCTGCAACCCGACCGCGGTCGACGCCGAGCTGCGGCACGCCGTGGAGCTGCTCGGCGCGCGCGGCGACATCGAGCTCGCGGCGCTGTTCGGCCCCGAGCACGGCGTGCGCGGCGCGGCGCAGGACATGATCTCGGTCGACACCGACCACGACGTGAAGAGCGGGCTGCCGGTCCACAGCCTCTACGGCCACACGACGGCGTCGCTCACGCCGACCGCGGCCATGCTCGACGAGATCGACGTGCTCGTCTACGACGTGCAGGACGTCGGCAGCCGCTACTACACGTTCGTGTGGACGATGGTCCTCGCGATGCGCGCCTGCGCGGCCGCGGGCAAGGCGTTCGTGGTGCTCGACCGCCCGAACCCGATCGGCGGCGTGCAGATCGAGGGCGGCGCGATCACGCCTGGCTTCGAGTCGTTCGTCGGGCTCGTGTCGTGTCCGAACCGGCACGGCATGACGGCGGGCGAGATCGCGCGCTGGCGCCACGCGGTCGAGAAGCTCGACCTCGAGCTCGCGGTCATCGGGATGCGCGGCTGGGCGCGCGACATGCACTACGACCACACGGGGCTGCCGTGGGTGATGCCGTCGCCGAACATGCCGACGGTCGACACGGCGCTCGTGTACCCGGGCATGTGCCTCGTCGAGGGCACAGAGCTCTCGGAGGGGCGGGGCACCACGCGGCCGTTCGAGCTCGCGGGCGCGCCGTGGGTCGACGGCGACCGGCTCGCGGCCGACATGACGGCGATGGATCTGCCGGGTTGCAAGCTCCGGCCGGTCGTCTACCACCCCATGTTTCACAAGGGCGGCGGTGGCCCGGTGGGCGGCGTGCAGATCCACGTGACGAGCGTCGAGGCGTTCCGGCCGTACCGGACGGGCGTCGCGTTCGTGAAGGCGTGCCACGACCAGGACCCGGCGAAGTTTCAATGGCGCCATCGCGCGTACGAGTTCGTCGACACCATCCCCGCGATCGACCTGCTCGCCGGCAGCGCGGCGTTGCGCGAGGGCATCACCGCCGGGGCCCGCCTCGACGACCTGGCGCAGCGCTGGCCGCGCGATGAAGGCGCGTTCGCCGAGGAGCGCGCCGAATACCTGATGTACGAGTGATGACGCGCATCGGGCTCTTCGGCGGCAGCTTCAACCCGCCGCACGCGGCGCACCAGATGCTCGCGCTCTACGTGCTCGAGACGTGTCCGGTCGACGAGCTGTGGTTCGTGCCGACATGGGCGCACCCGTTCGGCAAGGAGCTCGCGTCGTTCGCCGATCGCGCCGCGATGTGCGAGCTCGCGGCCGCGCCGCTCGGCCCGCGCGCGCGCGTCAGCCGCGCCGAAGAAGCGCTCGCCGCGCGGCCGGGCTTCGTCGCGAGCCGCACGTTCGACCTCGTCGCAGAGCTCGAGCGGCCGGACCGCGAGCTCCGGCTCGTCATCGGCGCAGACATCCTCGCCGACACGGCGAAGTGGTATCGCTGGGACGAGCTCGCACAGCGCGCGCCCCCGATCGTCGTCCCGCGGCACGGCTATCCGGGTGGGGGCGGCCCCGCCGTGGAGAGCGCGAGGGGAGGCTCGCGTCTCGGGATCATCATGCCCGAGCTCTCGTCGACCCACGTGCGGGAGCTGGTGCGGGCGGGCGACCCGGCCCTCGCGGGTCTGTTGCCGCGCGAGATCCTGCGGTATATCGCCGAGCACGGCCTGTACCGATGAGCGCGCGCAAACCCACCACGTTCATCGTCGGCGCCGGTCCGGTCGCGACCGCGCTCGCCGGCGCCTTTCGCCTCTCCGGCGTCCCCGTCCTCGGCCTGTGGGCTCGCAAGGCGGCCCAGGCGCGCGCGGCGGGCTCGACCGCCGGCGTCGCGGCCTTCTCCTCGGCGCCGCCCGACGTGCTGCTCGAGTCCGAGATCGTGATCCTCGCCGTTCGCGATCAGGTCATCGGCGAGGTCGCGACGATGCTCGCGGGCACCGGCCTCCTCGGCAAGCGGCACGTGCTGCTGCACTGCGCGGGCGCGGCGTCCGCCGAGGAGCTGCTCGGGGGCGTGCGAGACCAGGTGGCCGGCGTCGGCACGCTTCACCCGCTGTCGGCGATCGCGGACGGCAAGCTCGCGATGCGCGCGCTGCGCGGCACCGTGTTCGGCGTCGAGGGCGACGAGGCGGGCCGCGCGGCGGCGACGGCGCTGGTCCACGCGCTCGGCGGCGTCGTGCTGCCGCTCGACGGCGCGCAGATGGCGAGCTACCACGCGGCGGCGGCGCTCGCGTCGAACTACGTGGTCGCGGCGATCGACGCGGCGGCGGCCGTCCTCGCCCAGGCGGGCGTCCCCGCGGCCCAGGCCGCGCAGGCGCTCGTGCCGCTCGCCGAGGGTGCGCTCCGCAACATCACGGCGCGCGGGACCACGGACGGCCTGACCGGCCCCGTCCGCCGCGGCGATGCGGCGACGGTGCAGCGCCACCTCGACGCGCTCCGCGAGCGCCCGGAGCTCGGCGAGATCTACCGCGCGCTGGCGCGGCGGGCGGTGGACATCGCGGCGCGGATCGACGGGCCGGGGAGTCCGGATCGCGCAGGCCTCGACGCAATTCGCGCGCTCCTGAAGTAGCGACCCGGCGGCGCCGAAAATCCACGAGCGCGGCCGGCAACCTCGTGTAGCATCGCCGCATGAGCGTGCGCGCCGTTGTCCTGTCGTCCGTCCTCGGCCTCGTCTCGGTGCTCTCGCTGCGCACGGCGCACGCCGAGGACCCGAACTCGGTGTTCGCCGGCAAGATCGTCATGAGCGACAAGAAGTTCCCGACGTCGGCGAAGAGCCCGTCGGCGTACGTCGCCGCGATCCGCAAGCAGGCGAAGTCGGACTTCCGCGAGGACAAGGAGAGCCACGCCTGGAAGATCTACTTCGAGGGGTTCCTGAAGGCGCCGCTCAACGACCTCGAGTACATGGTCAAGGTCTACGAGCTGACCGGCAAGGGGCAGCAGCTCCTCGTCTCGTTCGAGCAGTTCACGAACGAGCGCGGCGAGAAGACGATCAACTCGAACATGACGCTCGAGAAGAAGCAGGTCGGTGTGAACAAGGACCTCCTCATCACGATGGAGACCAAGGGCAAGGTCCTCGCGTCGGCGCGGTTCAAGATCCTCGGCGAGGGCGAGAAGTTCACCGGCAAGGTGAACTTCTCCGACGACGACAAGTCCGACGACGACGCGAACTGAGCCGCCCCCCAGATGGATCGCTTGGCGGTTCGTCCGGGAGCACGACCGGGTCCTTCACCGCGCCTCGACTTCCACGTCGAGCTCGCTGTCGGTGCCGGCGGGGAAGACGCGGATGAGGTAGCGGCCGGGGGCGTGCATCGTGCGCCGGAACTCGAAGCCGTCGCCCACGCGCTTCGCGCTGAAGCCCTTGGCCGCGCCGTGCGGGTCCTCGATGGTGAGGACCGGCGGATCGGTGATCGGCTGGCCGAGCTTGTTCCACAGCTGCAGGTGCGCCGTGATGGGCGCGTTCACGGCCAGCGGATCCGGCAAAGTCATGCGTAGCGTCGTCTCGCCGTCGTCTTTCACGTAGGCGCGGTCGCCGAGCGGCGCGACGGCGACGGCGGGGGACGCCACGTCGCGGCCGGTCGGGTCGCCGCCGGAGAGCACCTTCACGATCACGACGCCGGCCCCCGCGGTCGCGACCGCGCCGAGCGCGATGCCCACGATCCACCGCGCGCGGCGGCCGGACATCTCCGGCGCGTCCCGCACCGACGGCGCGGCCACGGTGGAGCCCTCGAACAAGGCGCGGTTCGCCTCGGGCAGGTCGCGCTTCGTCGCGCCGGTCGGCCGCTTGGCGCGCGGCGCGCGGATCCGGGTCGCGTCCGACACGAGGTCGAGGTCGGCGAGCGCGTCGTCGATCCGCACGACCACCGCGTCCACGCTCGCGGGGCGGTCCTCGGGCCGCTTGGCGACGAGGTCCCAGATCAGCGCGTCCAGCGCGAGCGGCACGCTCGGGACGCGCTCGCGCGCGCGGGGCGGTACCTTCCCGAGGTGCGCGAGCATGATCTCGTAGCCGCTGCCGTCGAACAGCGTCGAGCCCGTGACGAGCTCGAACAGGATGCACCCGAGCGCGTAGAGGTCCGCGCGGCCATCGACGGCCTCGCCGTGCGCCTGCTCGGGCGACATGTAGTGGGGCGTGCCGATGAGGCCGCCCGCGGTGAGCCGCGTCGCGTCCGAGCTCCCCGGCTTGCTGACCGCGATCCCGAAATCCACGATCGTGACCCGGTCATCCCCGGTCCGGTCGCGCTGCCAGATGATGTTCGAGGGCTTGAGGTCCCGGTGGATCACGCCGGCGGCGTGCGTCTCGGCGAGCGCGCTCGCGATCAGGCGGCCGATCTTCAGCGCCCGGGTCGGCGCGACCACGCCGCCCTCGAGGATCGTCGTCAGCGGCTCGCCGGAGACAAGCTCCATCGCGAGGTAGGGCCGACCGTCGGGCACCTCGCCGACGCTGTAGATCGTCACGACGCCCGGGTGCCGGACGCGCGCGGCCGCTCGCGCCTCGCGCGCGAAGCGCTTTGCCTGCACCGGATCGCTCGCGATCTCGAACGTCGGCACCTTGAGCGCGCAGTCGCGATCGATGCCGCGCTGGCGCGCGCGGTAGACGGTCGCGAACGCGCCGGACGCGATGACCGCGCTCACCTCGAACTGGTTGTCCACCAGCGCGCCGAGCAGCGAGAGCGTGGAGGACGGCGACGCGACGAGATCGGCGGTCGCCTCGGAGCCCGGCAGGCCGGGGTCGGTGTGCACGCGCGCCGAGCGCATCTCGGCCCCGCACGCGGCGCAGAAGCGACCGGACTCGTCGGTGGACTCCGCGCATCTCGGGCAGACCCGCATGGGGAGTCCTACCGTGACATGCGCGGCGGGCGGCCGCCGCGGCACAGCGCCGGTTTACGCGACCGCACGGAGGGTCGCGGCCACCTGCGGCGCAAGCGCGCTCTCGATCAGCTCGAGCGCGCGATCCGTGCGCAGCGCCAGCGACTCGGCGGGGAGGCCGAGGTTCGTGTGCATCTCCGCGGCGTCCAGGCTGCCGAGCAGCACCGACCACACGAGGTCCGCGATCTCGCGCGCGTTGACCTGGCGGTAGAGGCCGGCATGGATGCCGTCGGCGACGCACGACCCGATGTGGTCCTGCACCCGCTGGATGCCGGCCGAGACGGTCGCGACGACCTCGTCCGACAGCTGCGGCCGGACCGCCGGCTGCGCGAGCAGGCGCAGGATGCGCGGCCCCTCGGCGTCGCGCTCCGCCCACTTCACGAGCAAGCTCCAGGTCGACCGGAGGCGGGTGGACACCGCGTCGGTCTCGCGCAGCTCGGCCATCTCGACGTCGAACACGGTCAGCACGTCCTCGACGAGCGACGTGTAGAGGTCTTCCTTGGACTTGAAATAGAGATAGATCGCGCCGACCGAGAGCTGGGCCGCACGCGCGATGAGCTCGATCGAAGCGCCCTGGTAGCCGCGCTCCGCAAACACCGTGCGAGCCGCTTCCTGGATGCGGCGGCGACGGGCCTGCCGCTCCTGCGCCTTGCGTTCTTGAGCGTTCGTCATGTGGGGCGGTGTAGCGACGATGACGCGCTGAATCAAGGGACAAGTTGTAGCAGCTGATTGCGCCGTGGATTCCCGCGGTTAGCATCTCCAACGGATCCGCGTACTTCACCGAGATCACACCCGGTTCAGTTTCCTGCCGAAATGTGACTCAGAGTTCGGATCTAATCGCATTCATCCACAGACCGGGCGAGGTGTGCGAACGTTGGAACCACGATGCTAACCGCGCAGCGCGTCCGGACGTCTCTCCTCATCGTCGCGGCGGGGGCCGCGGTGCTGGCCGGCGTGGTGCTCGGGCCCGCGCGCCACGCGGATCCGGACGTCGCGGTGACGCCGGCGGTGATCATCAAGCAGCGGTGCAGCGACCGCGTGGCGGCCGTGCCCGCGCTCGCCGATGCCGTGATGCGCCCGCGGCCGCGGGTCGCGCTCGTGCTGGTGCTCGACACGTCGGGCTCGAGCGATGGCGGCGTCCTCGCCGACGTGCAGGCCGACGCTGTGCGGCTGCTCGGCACCCTCGGCGCGGACGACACGGTCTCGATCGTCACGTTCTCCACGCGCGCCACCCTGGTGCTGAAGACCACGCCCGCCGACGCCGACGGCCAGGCGCGCGCGCACACCGCGATCGGGGAGCTCCGGCAGGGCGGCAGCACGTGCATCTCGTGTGGTCTCGACGCCGCATCCGACGAGCTCGGGCGCACGCCCCGCGCGGCGGACGTCGCGTCGCGCATCGTCCTCGTGTCCGACGGGCAGGCCAACGACGGCCTCTGGGACAAGCGCGAGCTCGTGGACCAAGCCCGGAGGATCGGAGCGGGGGGCACCGATGTCACGACGGTCGAGGTCGGCCGCGAGCGCGACGCCGACGGAGCCACGCTCCAGCGGATCGCCGAGGTCGGCCACGGTCATTACTATCCGACGCGCTTCGACGTGAAGCTCGGCGCGCTGTTCGCGAACGAGCTCGGCGCGCTGTCCCACGCGCGCTGACAAGCAAGGGCAGGGGAGGTCCGCCGAACCTCCCGGTTCGCTCGCTACCGCGACAGGTCGGCCGTGTGGAACTGCAGGTCGCGCGCGATCAACACCGCGGTCCGCGGCGCCACGTCCTCGAACCCGGCCGCCGGATCGACCTCGCCATGCGAGACGACCAGCACGCCGCGAAAGCCCGCGTCGCGCTCGCCATGATCGTCGAGCACCCACAGCCGGCGCAGCCGCAGCGGCGCCTCGAGCCGGGCGCACACCATCGCGCGTCCGTTCGTGACGGCGATGTTGCCGAGCGCCGCGTCGGGCTGCCCGGCCTTCGCGAGCTCCGTCGTCACGAGCTCGAGCATCCACGCCAGCGCGCGGCGCATCGCCGGCGCGGGCAAGCGCGGATCGTCGAGGGAGCCCTCGTCGTGTAGCCTCGCGAGGAAGACGTGAAACATCAGCTCCGCCGCCGTGCGGCCCCGCAGGTTGCGTCGCAGGTACTCCGGCACGCGCGCGAGCAGGCGCGGCGCGGCGTCCGACAGCTCGAGCTGACCGGTCTGCGCGAACATCCACCGGCGGAAGCGGAACGGCGGGGTGTTGTCGGTGCCGCCCAGCGCGGGCTCGCGCGTGTCGCGCACGGCTTGCACGATCACGCAGTCACTGCCGGGCAGGAGCGCCTCGTAGAGCGGCGCCGCGAGATCGATCGGCACCGGGCTGGCCTTTGGCGTCCGCACGAGGAGCGCGTCCTCGCCCTGGATGTAGCCCATGCCCCACCGGCTCACGGGCGCTTCGGCGACCAGCGCCGCGCGCACGGGGGTCAGCGCCTCGGCGAGGCGCTGCGGCTGATTGCACATGCAGGCGAAGAGCTTCATGGGCTGTGACGCGCGACCACCGTAGCCGTCCCGGACTACGAGTATAGGGGCGCGCGCCGCCCGCGCAATATCGGGAGCGAGGCGCTAGCCCTTGGGTGTGATCGCGGCCGCCAGCGCGCGCGTCACGTCCTCGAACACCCGGGCGCGATCGATCTCGTTGAACACCTCGTGCTTCATGCCGGCGAGGTCGTTGTAGGTGGACGCAGGTGTGCGGTCGGCCACTCGGCGTGACTGCGCGGGGTCCGTGATCGGATCGTCGTGGCCCACGAGCCACGTCAACGGGATGCGGATCCTAGCCGCGCGCTCGTAGACCTCGGCCTGCGCCTTCGACGCCTCCGTGAACCAGCGCGCCGTGGCGATGTCGAAGCAGCGCGTGTCAGCCGCGCGCTCGGCTCGCTTGCCCGGATCGTTCGTCAGATCCTCGATGCGCAGCCCGCTGGGCTGTTGCAGGCCCGGCGACACACGGCTGGCGACGCGGGCCAGGAGCTTCTTGTAGCCGGGGACGGGCAGGCGCAGCGCGAGGAAGGGCGAGGAGACGATCCCGGCCGTCACGCCATCGAGCGGGCCGTCGCACAGCGCGCGCAGGGTGATGAGCGAGCCATGAGAGTGGCCGAGGAGCACCATCGGCAGGCTCGGCGCGAGCTTCGCGGCCGCCTTGCGCACGGCGGCGAAGTCCCGCAGGTACGTCGAGAAGTGGTCGACGAAGCCGCGCGGGCCCGGCGACTGCCCGTGCCCGCGGACGTCCCACGAGAGCGCGGCCCAGCCCGCGTCGGCGATCACGTGCGCGAGCTCGCGGTAGCGGCCGCAGTGCTCGGCGTAGCCGTGCGTGACGACGACGACGCCCTGCGGGCCCCGCTTGCCGGTGGGGGCGAACGACTCGGCGTAGAGCGCGATGTCGCCGGCGTCGATCGTCAGCTCCTGGGTCGGTTCGATGGGGCCGGGCGCAGCGGGCATGGATCCATCTAACACGGCCGGCCGCGCGATCCCCGAGGGTTGCGGCCAGATGGTGATGTGCAGTAAGGTCCCCGCCGTGCCGCGTAACACCCTTGGATTGCTGGCGTTTGCCGCACTCCTCGCCGGCTGTCCGACGGTCGAGCACGACCCGAAGAAGAGCGAGCATCAGCTGAGCCTGTGCCGCGCGGAGTTGAACCACCACTCCCTCGAGGCGGCGAAGGCGGACTGCGATCGCGCGATCGCCTTCAACCCGACCAACGACGAGGCCTACCTCGTCCGCGGCGCCATCGCGCTCACGCGCGCGCATGACACCGAGCAGACGCTCGAGATCGACGGCTGCCTCACCGGCCTCGATGCGGAGAGCACGCACAAGGACCTCGATGCGCAGCTCCGCGAGGCGGACGCTGACTTCGAGCAGGCCACGAAGCTCACTCCGGATTACGGCGAGGCGTGGGCGGATCGCGCGCAGGTCCACAACCTGCTGGAGGATCCGGTAACCGGCGAAAAATACGCGCAGACGGCGCTCGGCTATCCGGCGCGCCTCGTCAACCCCGGGCTCACGCGAGCCGGTCTCGGCTGGTCGTTGTACTTGCAGAAGAAGCAGATCGACGCGGCGCGCGAGCTGCGGGCCGCGCTGCAGTTTCAGCCAAAGATGTGCGTGGCAACTTATCGGCTTGGACGGGTTTACTTCGACCGGAGCGAATGGGATAAGGCATCGGAATACTTCCAGACGGTGTCGGACGACCCCGACTGTAAGTCCCAAGAAGCCAGCCTCTATCTGATGAAGACGAAGCTGCAGCAAGGCCTGGTTGACGACGCACGTGACGCACGTGACGCCTGTCTCAAGCTGTCGCCCAAGAGCTGCAACGCGGCGCAGTGCCGGGCAGACGGCGGCGCGCTTGGCCCCGCCCGCCCGAAGGCGGCGCCGTGATGACGCGTCAGCCGCAGGGTTCGGACCGTGGTGTCGCCCCCGGCGAGCACGCGCGGATGAGCCTCGCGCTCTGGCTGCGTCAGGGTCGCGCGACGCGCGGGATGAGCATCGAGGACGTCGCGAAGGTCACCAAGATCCAGGCGCGTATCCTCGAGCGGCTCGAGGCCGGGCGATTCGAGGGGCTCCCGGCGGACGTGTTCGTGCGTGGGTTCGTGCGGAGCTTCGCCCGGTGCGTCGGGCTCGACGAGGCGGAGGCGCTGACGCGCTACGTCGCGTGCGGGCGGGGCGATGCGGCGGGGACCACGGCGGGCGCCACGGCGCGCGCGTTCGTCGAGACGATGTCGGATCTTGCGCCGGCGGCGGCGCGGAGCGCAGCGGGCCCGCGGATCCTGCGCGACACGACGCCCATCGCCGTGAGCGCGAGCGCGCCGGCGATCGAAGTGGTGGACGTGCAGGCGGCCGCCGACGCGATCGATGTCGACGTGGAGCTCGGAGCCGATAGCGCGGTCGAGCTCGACTCGTCGCGGATCGCGGAGGGCAGCGCGCGGCTCGACGTGATGCCGGCGCTCGCGGCCGGCACGTCGGAATCGGAGATCGTGGTGGCCACGGTCGTCGCCGAGCTCGGGGACCCGGGCGTCGCGACCGACGCGGTGACCGAGCTGGCCGGCGATGTCGAAGCGGTCGCGACGGCCGTCGAGGCGCCCGCGAAGAAGAAGCGCGTCCGCAAGCCGAAGGCGACCGTCGAGGGCACCGCGATCGTGGCGGCGCCCACGACCCGCAAGCGGAAGAAGGCGGTCACGGTGCTCGCGCCGGTGGTCGTCGAGGTCACGGCGGCGGCGGTCGAGGTCGAAAGCGCGCCGGTCGCGGTCGCCGAGCCCAGCGAGCCCGCCGACGCGAGCGCGCCGGCCGAAGGGTGCGCCGTCGAGGCGGAGACGCCCGTCGATTGGTTCGCGGCGCCGGCCGCGCTGGCCCTGCCGATCGTCGTCGAGGATCGCACCGACACGGACGTCTCCGCGACGGAGGACGCCGAGGTCGGTGGCCTGTGGACGCCGAAGATGCCGGTCGCCCAGCCGAGCGCGCCGTGGCGCCGCCCCGCGTTCGCCGCCCAGGCCGTCCCCGTCGCGCCGTCGATCGTCATCGATGACAACGACCCCGACAGCGCCGAGCGCGAGCTCGAGGACCGCCGCGACGCCGGCACGCGCACCTTGCGCTCGTTCCTCCCGCCGATCCTCCTCGACCGCGAGGACCGGTCGGCGCGTCAGGGCGGACTGACCCTCGCCGTGATCATCCTGCTCATCGCTGCGACGCTCACGCTCTCGTACCTGATGCGCCGCCCGGGGTCGTCCGGCGACGGCATGACCGCGCGCGACGTCCCGACGCAACTCGTCGGCTGAGATGGCGACCGAGTGCCTGGGAGTCGTGCTCCGCACGACGCCGGTACGCGAGTCGGATCTGATCGTCACGCTCTACACCGACTCGCTCGGCCGCGTGTCCGCGCTAGCCCGTGGCGCGCGGCGCTCGCAACGCCGGTTCGCGGGTGCGCTCTCCACGCTCGTCCTCGCGCGCTACCAACTCGGGCGCGCACCGCGGGGTGACGTCTGGGCCCTCGACAACGCGGAGATCGTACGCGAGTGGACGGGGCTCGCGGGTGACGTCGTCGCGCACGCGCACGCGGCCTATGTCTCCGAGGTCGTCGGCGGCCTCTATCCCGCCGAGCAGCCAGAGCCCGAGGCGCTCTCGATCCTCGTCGCCGCCTGGGACAGCCTCGCGGCCGGGGGCGCGTCGCCGGGGGCATTGCGCGCGGTCGAGCTGCGGCTCCTCGATCTCGCGGGCCACTTGCCGGCGATCGCGCAGTGTGCTGCCTGTGGGGCAACGGATCTCGATGTAGGCGCGGTCTTCGACCCATCGCGGGGCGGCGCGATCTGCCGCCGCTGCGCCGCGACCAGCCGCACCACGGGCGTCCGTCCCCTCGACGGCGGGACGCGCGCGTACCTGGTCGCCGTCGCGGAGGCGGGGCTCGCGGCGGACCTCGCGCCGGCCCGCGCGCTCGACACCGATCCGCGCTTCACGGCGGCCGACCGCGCGGCGGGGCGCGAGGCGCTCGTGGCCATGATCGTCGGCCTCGTGGGCAAGCCGCTGCGCTCGCTCGAGTACCTCGCGAAGCTCGGCGCAGCGGCGCGCCGCCCATAGTACAATCTGGCGATGGGACGGACCTTGCCGCTCGCGCTCGGCGCGTGCGTGCTGTTGTTTGCGGGCACCGCGGCCGCCGCGCCAGGCGATGGAAGCGGGAGCCCGGATGTCGAGATGGAACCGGACGCGCCGCCGCCTGCGCAAGGCGCCGTGGCCGCGCCGGCGCCCGGGGCAGAGCCGCCGATCGTCAAAGATCCAAAGGTGGCGAAGAAGTGGCTGACGGCCGCGCAGGTCCTCGTGTCGAAGGCGGATGCGCTCGCGAAGAAGGGCAAGGCCGATGACGCCAAGCCCATCTACGAGAACGCGGTCGTCGCGTACGGCAAGGCGATCGAGGCCGGCGACGATCCGAACGTCGTCTTCGCGCTGGCCGCGCTCGACGACAAGCTCGGAGCGTTCCCGGCGGCCATCAAGGGGTACAAGCAGGTCGCGGCGACGCCGAAAGGCGTGCGCGCCGATACGCTGAAGAAATTGCCCGGCCTCATCGACGCCGCGAGCGGCAAGGTCGGCGTGGTCACGCTCGCGATCACGCCCGAGGGCGCGACGGTC
The DNA here is from genome assembly GCA_025353585.1 of Deltaproteobacteria bacterium. Classification (GTDB taxonomy): domain Bacteria; phylum Myxococcota_A; class Polyangia; order Haliangiales; family Haliangiaceae; genus JABFXX01. The sequence continues at coordinate 1,076 of JANXOM010000060.1, read as the reverse complement.
TCCCTCGACGGCGTCGAGATCGGCAAGGCGCCGCTGCCCGAGCCGCTCCTGCTGCTCCCCGGTGCGTACAAGATCACGATCGCCGCGGACGGCTTCCAGCCGAAGGAGGACATCGACATCGCCGTCGAGGCCGGCGGCGAGACGGAGAAGAAGCTCGACCTCGATCCCGTCATCATCGACCTGCACTCGAAGCACGAGGAGGCGTACGTACCGCCGCCGCCGCGCAAGCCGCACCGCAAGTCGCGGGTCCCGCTGTACGCCGGCGGCGCCGTGACGATCATCGGCCTCGGCGGCGGCATCGTGCTCGGCGAGCTCGCCGTGAAGCAGCACAACATCTTCGTCGCGCCCAACACGAGCTTCGACAATCGCCTCGATGCCCAGGACAACGGTCGCCAGTATGCCCACGCGGCGGACGCGTGCTTCGTCGGCGGCGTGGTCGGCGCCCTGTTCACCGGTGCCTGGTACCTGTTCGAGTACCGCGGCAAGGTCGCGTACGACGACGGGGACGATTCCGCAAACCCGAATGCTCCCAAGCTCGTTCTAGCTCCATGGGTCCAACCCGACGTGGGCGGACTCGCGGCGCTCGGCCGGTTCTGAGCTCGACTCCAGGAGGCATCTGACATGGCGACGCCGAACTACCCGAATCAGATGGGCATGCAGCCGCAGGCCGGTCATGGACAGCCGCCGTACCCCGGCATGCCCCCGATGGGCCAGCCGCAGGCCGCCGCGCCGCCGCCGAAGCCGGTGCGCCGCGGGACGTCCAAGGCGGTCCCCGTCGTGATGTCGGCCGGCCTCGCGGTCGGCGTGTTCTGCGGGCTCTTGTTCGGCCTCGGGACGGGCACCGAGGGGGCGTTCGCGTCGACGACCGGACCCGTCGCGAAGTCCGACGAGGTGCCCGACGTGCTCAAGACGCCGACGGCGGCCGACGGCACGGCGAAGAAGATCGAGCCGACCACGGCGCCGGTGGCAACGCCGCCACCCGCGGCGACCGGCAGCGCGACGGGCTCGGCCGCCCCGGCCGCCGCCGGCAGCGCGACGGGATCGGCGGCGGGCTCCGCCGCCCCCGCCGTGGCGGC
>JANXOM010000052.1 GCA_025353585.1 Deltaproteobacteria bacterium | reverse complement strand
CGACGCACCTGGCGCCGGCGGAGCCGCGGCCGGTCGGGCGGCGGCGGGTGGGCTCGGGGGTGGTGGCGGCGCTGCTGTTGCTGCTGGTGGTCAGCGGCGGCGGAGCGCTGGTCCTGGCGACGCGGCATGCCATGACGTCCGTCACGCCCGATGCGGCGAGCGCGGCGCGCGATGCGAGCGTGATCGCGCGGGTGCCGGTGGATGCGGCGGCGGCGGATGCGGAGATGATGCCGGTGGACGCGGCGGACCTGGTCCCGGTCCCGGTGGACGGCGGCCGGCACGTCACGGTGCGCGCCGACGCGGCGGTGCGTCCCGGTCCGCGCGATGCACCCGCGCTCGATGCCGCGGCGGCCGCGGTCGAACCCGCGCTCGCCGGCACCGGCAAGCTGAACCTGACGGCGCAGCCGTTCGCGAACGTCGTGCTCGACGGCGCCGCGATCGGCCCGACGCCGCAGCTCGGCTACACCGTGAAGGCCGGCCGGCACGTCGTGCAGTTCCAGGATCCGCAGACGGGCGCCACCCTGGCGACGCGGTCGGTCACGCTCCACGACGGCGAGAAGCTGTCGCTGTCGCCGTAGAACACGCCGCCCCCCGCGGACGGCCCGGGGCACGGCGACGGTCACGGCACTGCCCGCGGCCACGCGGACGCGCTCGGGGGTCGGACCGCCCTCGTGGTCGGGGGAGCCATCACCCGCTGGCCTCGGCGACCGCGAATCACTCCGATCACGCCGTGCCTCAGCGGGCCACGCCGTCGATCAAGTTCGGCAGGGCCAGCGTCTCCTCGTAGACGATGATCCCCGTGGCCGCCGCCACCGCGCCCGCCGCGATCGTGATGACCCACCACTTCCGGTACCAGGGCGTCGGCGGCTCGTAGCGCAGCGCGATCTCGCGCGGGTGCGCCGCGTCCGCCCACGTCAGCACCTCGTCGCCGTTCGCGTCGTATGCGCGCACGTACAGCTCCAGCGACGTCGGCGCTGTCGCCACCACGGGCGGGATCACCACGTGCTGCTCGGCGCCCACGTGCAGCGCGAGATCCGCCGCCCGCCACCGCTTCTCGCCGCGCGCGCGCACGTACACCTCGGCGCGCCCGAGCAGCCGCTTCGGATCGGCGAGCACGCCGATCGTCAGCGGCACCGCCGCCCCGACGCGCTCGTCCCGCGGCCAGTCGACGTCGAGCTCCGGCACGCGGTGCGCCTCCTGGTTGCGCACCTCCTCGAACACGAACGTCGCCTTCGGCGAGATCTTGTAGGACAGGAAATGCCCGGGATCGAGCGCGAGCAGCATGTCGAACGCCTCGCGCGCGTGCGGTGCGTCGTCGACATAGGCGGCCGCGATGCCGCGCTGCTCCCACAGCGTGATGTTCGAGTCGCGCGCGAGCGGGCCATGCGCGGCGCCGGCGTCGAGGGCCACCGTCGCCTCGTCGACCGCAAACTTGTCGAGCGCGGCCTTGCCCGCCACGATCTCGGCGGCGCCGGTTCCGCGCGCCGTGCACGCGTGGCCGTCCCAGTACTCGGCGTCGGCGCACGCCGGCCGCAGCGCGAGCGCCTGACCGCGCGGCGCGCCACGACAGGCAGCGCCGGCGGCGAGCAGGACAGCGATCAGCCTCACCGTCCCACGCTAGCAGGAATCGCTCAGTTGCTGATGGCGACGCTGTGCAGGGAGTACCAGCGCTTGATCGCCTCTTCCTTCGCCGAGTCGAGCAGCTCGGTGACGGCCTCCAGCTCGTCGGGGTCGTCGGCGGAGGCGAACGCCTGCACGGGCGTGAGGACGAACGCCAGCACGTCCAGCGCGCTCTCCGGATCCGGCGAGTAGCTGCTCGTGTAAAGCGTTTCCATGCCTGCACACTCGCTTCCGCGATCTCGCCGGGCAAATTTTTGGCCCGGCCCCGGGATCTCTCCGCGCCACGCCAGGCCGCGACCACGAAGCGTAGAGTGGGCACCATGCCGTCGCCGCCGCGCCCCACGGTCGCCATCGTGCGCGCCCGCGCCGAGCACATCCTCGACGATATCGACCGCGTCCTCGAGCTCGCCGGCCTCACGGCCTGGCTCCGCCCCGGCGAGCCCGCCGTCCTCGTCGCCGCCGTCGATTCGCCGTTTCCGTTTCCGGCCGCCAACTCCACCCCGTGGCAGCTCGAGGGCGCGATCCGGGGCCTCCACGGGCGCGGCGCCCAGCCGGTCCGGTGTCCGGACGAACACCCCGTCCTGCGCGCCTACGCCATCGAGCGCGGTGCCGAGGGCGCGCCCGTGCTCCTCCCCACCCTCAAGTGCGACGCCGCCACCACGCTCAACGGCGCGACCCGGCTCGCCGCCGGTCGCCGCCGCACCTTCACGCTGATGGACGGCACCACGGCCGGCGACGGGCCCGGTCCGCGCGCGCTGCGCCCCGTGGTGAAGAACGTCTTCCTCGCGTCGTCCGACCCGGTCGCCCTCGACGCCATCGCGGCCACGCTCATGGGCTTCGAGCCCGAGACCATCGCCCACCTGCGCGCCGCGGCGGACGCCGGCCTCGGCGTCGTCCGGATCGCGGACATCGACATCGTGGGCGACGCCGCCCTCACGGCGCAACGCTGGGGCTTCACCATCGGCGGCCGCGTGGTCGACCGCGTCCGCGAGCGCGCGGGAGGTGGCGGCCTCGGCGACCTGCTCGCGCGCGGCACGCTCGCCTACCGCGACCTGCGCTGGCCGCTGCGCGACCGCGCTGTCTTCGATCATTGGCGGGACGCGACCCCGTGGGGCCATCTCTTCGACCGGTACGACTCGCTCGGGGCGCTGGCCGCTACTCCCGCTGGATCGTGACCTGTGCCGGATCGACGGCGTACTTCGACGCCACGAACGCCGTGATCGCGGCGACGCGCGCGGCCGTCCAGCTCTCGCCCGTCTCGAGGTGGGGTGACGCCACGAACGCGTGCTGCGCGCTCGGATCGGCGAGCAGCTGCTTCGGCACGCCGCGGGTGAGCAAGCGCTCGAGCGGCCCGGCGCGCCGGCGTCCGTCGTGCAGATCGAGGACGAGAGGCAGCTTCGTGTCGCCAGCCGTGGCCGCATCGGCCGGCGTGAACACGTACATCATCTGCAGCCGGCTGCCGATGAGGAACGAGTCTGGACGCAGCGGCCCGAGCGGCACCGGCTGCGCCGCCGCCCACGGATCGGCATGCGGCAGCTTCGCAAGCGCGGCCGCCAGCGTCGCCAGGAACCCCGCGCGCTCGGCGTCGGTCAGCGGCCGCGGCCGCCCATTCTCCTCGAGCCGCGTGTACAGGTGGCCGACCGCGAGCAGCCGCCCGCGGTGGATGTAAAAGCGGTCCGCGGCGCCATCGCGTGTGTTCGTGCCCTCCTGATCGAAGAAGAAGTTACCCGCGCCGTAGTGCACGAACGCGCCGTGGTCGACCTCCCACGGGTGCGCGCAGTGCGCCTGACTGCCGAACACGATCGCCGCGCCTACCGCCGCGAGGTGGCGAAAGTCGTGGACGATCTCGTCGGGCGGATCGTGGACGTAGACCTCCTCGTGCTGGATGGACACGATCGGCAGGACGCCGCGCGCCCGCAGCTCTGCGATCTGCCACGCCATCCGCCGCAGGTCGCACGCGGCGACGCCGGGGACGTTCCACACGACGTGCGAGGTCGTCTTCGGCATGTTGCAGCCGAGGAACGCGAGCTTGTTGCCGTGGTGCTCGAGCTCGAGCGGCCGCTGGCCCTCGAGCTGGTCGTGGCCGCCGCCGAACCAGTGCCAGCCGCGCGCGGCGTACATGTCGAGCGTGTGCGGGATCCACTTCGTGCCGTAGTCGGCGAGGTGGCTCCCGTCGAGCTCGATGATGTTCGCGTGGATTGCCTCGAGGAGCTCGATGTACTTCTCGCGCGAGCAGAACCCCATCGTCGCGCCCTTTTGCTCGCAGCCCGGCACGAACGAGACCTCGTTGCTGACGTGCACGAAGTCCGCGCCGGTGAACCACGGTGCGACGTCCTTCGCCGGGTAGGTCGTGCCCTTCGTGTCGAGGAGGCCCGACATGAAGCGCGTCATCGCCGTGGTGCCGGTCATCGCGAGGATCGTCAGCGCGGCGGGGTCGATGTTGCGGATCGCGAGCGGGGTCGGGGGCGCGTGGGCGCAGAGCGGGACGGTGAGCGGCGAGGCGTCGGCGTCGGGCTCGAGCGGGTGGTGGCCGGCGATGGCGATGACCTTCCACGCCGGCGACAGCTCGTCGGCGGGCACGATCGCCCAGTGCGTCGCGTCGAGGGTCGGGTGCGCGGTGACGGCGAGCGCAGCGACCGCGGCCGGGCCGAGGCGCGGCGTCAACGCGGCGATGGTCGCGGTCGTCGCGGCGAGCTGGACGGCGGGCTTCGGCGGCGGCGGCAGCCGGGTCTTCTTGCCCGGGTTGCCGCGCAACCGGACCGCCGGCGCCGCGGGCAGGACGCCCGTCCAGTCGCTCACGAGCTCGGCCTCGCTGATGCTCTCGGCCGGGACGTAGAGCGGCGCCACGAGCGCGTACGTCCAGGCTCCCGCCCGGTCGGGCGCATCCGCCGCGCACCGCTCGAGCGCGACCGTTGCCGGCGCCGCCGCGCAGGCCGCCGCGGGGACATCCGCCGGACACGCGCTCGCCGGCCGCGCCGCCGCCGCCGCCGCCATCACCATCGCCACGACCCGCGCCGCGCGCACGCCGCTACCCGTCGTCGACCATGGCGCGCATCCGGTCCACCGCCTGGGCGTGGAGCCGGCTCGCCCAGGACTTGGAGATGCCGAGCTCTGCCCCCGCCTCCATGATGTTCTTCCCCTCCCAGTAGTGCTTCGTCATGAGCGCGCGCTCCTTCTCGGGGAGCCGCGCCAGCGCGAGCCGGATCTTCCGCGCGTCGCGCGCGGCGTCGATGGCCACCGCCGGGTCCACCGTGGGCCCGGCGAGCTCCTCGCCGTCGTCCTGCATCGACTCCAGCGAGCACAGGTACATCGTCCGGATCGCGGACATCGCCTGCTTGACCTGGGCGAGCGCGTCCGCTCCGAGCGCCGGCAGCGCCCCGGCCTTCGCCGCGCCCGCGTCGCGCTCCGCCCGCTGCTCCAGGTATTCGGCCGCCGCGCGCAGCGCGACGAGCTTCTGCCACTCGCGCCGCGGCAGCTGCGTCATCTTGCGCAGCCCGTCCACGATGGCGCCCTGCACGCGGTACCACGCGTACGTCGCGAACGTGGCGCCGCGCGTGTCGTCGAACCGCTGCGCCGCCTCGGCCAGGCCGGTGTTCCCGAGCGCGACGAGCTCGTCGAGGTCGACGTGGTCCCGCACCCGCTTGTGGATCATCGCGGCGGCCTTCCGCGCGACGTCGAGGTTGTCCTCGACGAGGCGAGCCCGCGCACGCGCATCCACGCCGCGACGGTAACACGATCGTGTACTGTCGGCCCGTGGGTGTCTTCACGGCCCTGGGGGAACCGGAGCTGGCCACGCTGGCGGCCGCCTTCGGCCTCGGCGTGGTGCGCGGCTGTCGGCCGATCGCCGCCGGCACGATCAATTCGAACTTCGAGGTGACGACGGACGCCGGCGCCTACTTCGTGCGCATCAACGAGGGCAAGGCCGAGCTCGACGTCGCCTGGGAAGCGCGCCTCGTCGGCGCTCTCGCGGAGGCCGGCGTCGCTACGCCCGCGCCGCTGGTGGCGGCCGACGGCCGACCCTACGCGCCGATGGCGAGCGAGATGCACAAGTGGGTGAGCGTCTTCCCGTGGCGCGCCGGCGGGCACCTCGGCGCCGACGAGGTCACGGATCACCACGCCGCGCAGCTCGGCGCGAACCTCGCCCGCCTCCACGTCGCCGGCCTCGCGCTGCCGCCCGCCTGGCGCCGCGGCAGTATCTACGACCACGACCACCTGGTCGGCCGTTACGATCGCATCGCGCTCGCCTCCGATCCGCAGCTCGCGCGCGCCATCGCCGTCCTCGGCGCAGAGCTGGCCATCATCACGGACGGCGGGGCGGTTCGCCGCCGCGCGACGCCCGGCATGATCCACGGCGATCTCTTCCGCGACAACGTCCTGTGGGCGAACGCCGCGGTCGCCGCGATCCTCGACTTCGAACAGGCGAGCGGCGGCAGCCTCGCGTACGACCTCGCGGTCTGCATCAACGACTGGTGCTGGGATCCACACGCGGCCGCGGCGCGCTGCTCGCTTGCCTCCGCGCTGGTGGCCGGCTACGAGAACGTCCGGCCGCTGCCCGACGGGGACCGGTTGGCGCTGCCGCTCGAGGTCCGGGCCGCCGCGGCGCGCTTCACGATCACGCGCATCACCGATGTCTATTTGGCACGCGTGCCGAACCCCGAAAAGGACTTCCGTGCCTTTCTGGCGCGTGTCGAAGCTTGGCGAGGCCCCGCGCTTGGCCAACTGACGTCGGCGTTGTAGCGTGCCGGCGCTGGCGTATCTCCTGCAACGCCGCACCCCAAGCCCATGACCCGCTGGCTCTTTTCCCTCGCTCTCGTGGCCACCGCGGCGTGCGCGCACCAGGTCGCGTACGTCTCGGGCACGAAGGTCCCGTATTCGGCCAGCAACAAGAGTGCGCTCGACGCCGTCGAGGAGTATCGCCTCGCCGTCGAGCGCCAAGACGCCGACGCGCTGATGCTGATGGCGCACAAGCAATACTGGGAGCACAGCGGCACGCCGACCGGCGCGGACGACTACGGCTACGAGGGCCTGCGCAACGTGCTGCTGACGCGCTTCCAGAAGGCGAGCGACATCCGCTACTCGATGCGCTACCTCGCCGTGCACCAGCAGTGCGCGGGCGATCTGAACGTCGGCTGCCGCGCGGCGGTCGAGGCGCTCATCGACTCGAGCTTCACCGTCACGGACGTGTTCGGGCACCAGACGCGCGAGGACAAGCGCGACCAGAACCAGTTCGTGATGGAGTGGGACGGCCACCGCTGGCTGTTCCTGAGCGGGTACTAGTCACTCGGATCGACCGCCTCGGCGGTCAGTCCCCGCACGCGTTGTCGACCGGTCTGGCCACGTGCCGGCGTCGAAGCCGAGCCGGTGGCGCCAGTCGTCGGCGAGCAGGTCCTCGACGGCGGTCATGTCGGGGCCCGCGAGGACGGTCGCGGCGCGCTCGACCAGGGCCGGCGATTTACTGCGATAGCCCGCCAGCGCGAGCCGGCGGGCGGCGTTCTTGACGAACGGCGGGCCGGGGAGCCCGAGGTCCAGGCTGCGCGCGAGCTCGGTCGCGGCGCCGGCCCAGTCGCTGGTCGCGAGGCGCTGCAGGCCGACGAGGTAGTGCGCGAAGCCGAGGTCGGGCTCGACGAGCGTCGCGAGCAGCGCCCACTGGTGCGGATCGAGGGAGCGCTCGCCGGCCGGGAAGAAGTAGTTGCGCAGCAGCGGGCCGGCCGGGCCCGGGTAGGCGAGCGCGTACGCCTCCGCGTCGAGCTGCCGGCGCGCGTTGGTGTCCGTGGACAGGAGGCGCGCCGCCGCCACGAGCGCGGTGACGCGCGGCAGGTCACCGGCCTGCGCCGCCACGCGGGCCAGCTTCTCGGACGCGTCCGCGCGCAGACTCGACGTCACGTCGGGCGCGTCGGCATCGGCGTCGACGAGGTGCTGCCACAACGCCGTCGCCTCGGCGCGCTCGGCCGGCGTGCCGCCGACGAGGTAGTCGCCGAGCTCGAGCCGGTAGCGCGGCTCCTCGGGCGCCTGGCCGCACACGTCGCGCATGAGCGCGAGCGCCCCGGCCCGGTCGCCTGTCACGAACGCGGCGACGGCCTGCTCGCGGGCGGCCGCGATCGCGTGCGGACACGGCCGCGAGAACACGCTCGTCCCGCGGAACCGCTCGCGCGAGGCCTCGATCGCCTCCGGCGGCACCGCGACCGTCGCGAGCATCGCCTTCCACTCGCCCTCGAGCGCGGGGAGCGGCTTGCCGTACGCGGCGGCAAAGTCGCCGCCGGTGCCGTACAGCGTCCGCAGCGGCGGCGCGCCGTAGCGCTCGAGCAGGAAGTGCAGGAACGAGCCGGCCGTCGTGTACCCGCGCGCCGACGACACGGCGAAGAACCGCAGCGACAGGAGGTCGTCGAGCGTGGGCTCCATGCCCATCGCCTGCATCGCGCGCACGGCCTCGTGCGGCGTCAGGCGGTCGTAGCCGCCGGGCCAGTCGAGCGCGACGGCGAGGCCCTCGATGAGGCCCGGGTTCACGAGCATCGGGATGCCCGCGACGCGCTTCGCGGCCACGCCGAACAGCGGATCGCCGAACTCGCTCGCGACGGCGTGCGCGATCTCGTGGCGCAACGACGAGTGCGGGAACGCGCGGTGGTCCACGTAGATCTCGCGGCGCCACGGCTTCGCCATCTCCACGTCGCGCGCGCCCATCCAGCGGCCCTTCTGATCGCGGTCGGCGAAGTAGAACGACGTCAGCTTGCCGGCGGGCGCCGCGCCGATCTGTGCGACCACCTCGGCGTAGCGCAGCTCGTGATCCTCGGCGACGAGCGCGATCTCGCGGTCGATCTCCTTGGTGTGCGCGTAGTGGATGACGAAGTGCGCGGTCTCGAGGCGACCGGCGAGCTCGGCCTCGATGTCCGCGGGATCGATGCGATAGCCGAGCGCGCCGCTCTCGTAATAGAGGGCGAGCGCGCCCGCGAGCGCGCCCGCGGCGATCGCGGCGGGCACGAGGGCAGGGCGGCGCAGGCGGACGCGGACGGTGGCGGCGTCGAGGAGCGACGCGAGCAGGGCCACGAGCGCGACGACCCACGCGAGCTGCTCGAGGCGCGCCCACGCGAGCGGCGCCGTGAGCTGCACGTTCTCGTCGTAGAGGTTACCCGGGAAGTAGCCCGCGATCGGCGAGTAGCTGAACACCGGCGGCGCCCCGTAGAAGCGCAGGCCCGCGGCGACGAGTAGCGCGAGGTAGGGCAGGACGGTGATCGCGACGGCCGGGCCGAACCGCCGCGGACCGAGCAGCACGCCGAGCGCGTGGCCGGATGCCCCGGCGAGGGCCGCCGTGGCGAGCGGCATCGCGGCGTACGCGAGGAGGCCGAACGACCAGTCGCACGTGGTCACGACGATCCCGCGCGCGGCCGCGATCAGCGCGGGGACCAGCGCGAGCGCCACGGCGAGGCCGCTCGCCGCGAGGGTGGATGTCGCGAGGAGGCGCCCGGGCTGCGTGGCCCTGGGATCGGGCGACCGGGCGAGCTCGCGCGCGAGGGCCCCGCACATCGAGGCCCATGGCGGCGACGAGGAGCGCGGACGCGAACGCCAGCTCGTAGCCGAGCGTGCCGAACAGCGGGAACAGCCCGGCGACGATGCCGAACGTCGCCATCACGAGCAGCCACACGCGCGTGCGCCACCGCCGGCGGACCGTCACTCGCAGCGCCGCCCACGCGCGGCTCATCGGCAAATGAGGGCGCGCCCGCGCGGCGGCTGCGAGCATTTGCTACAGTGCCGTGTGCCCGATGCTGATTCGCCGGACCGCCGCGTCGAGGCGCGGCGTCCGATCGAGCTGAAGGTCGAGTACAAGCGCTTGAACACGTTCTTCGCCGATTACACGAAGAACATCTCGCGCGGCGGCACGTTCATCAAGACGAGCCGCCCGCTGCCGATCGGCACCGAGTTCTTGTTCAAGCTGTTCGTGCCCCATCGCGCCGAGCCGCTGACGATCCACGGCGAGGTGCAGCGCATCATCGGCCACGACGATCCGGACGATCCGGAGCCCGGCATGGCCATCCGCTTCGTGTACCGGGACGGTGATCCGCAGGCCGAGATCGCGCGCATCGTCGAAGGTATGATGACCGATAGTCTCGGTCCGCGCTTGTACGCCCGCCTCATGGATCAATCACAGAAGCGGAGCGGTGGCCGATGAGCGTCGAGAGCGTCCCGCGCGTGCTGCGCTACTTGATGCCGAACCTCATCACGATGTCGTCGATGGTGTTCGGCATGGTGTCGCTCTGGTCGGCGGCCCACGGCAACGCGCCGCTCGCCGCGTGGCTCATCATCTACGCCGTGCTGACGGACCGGCTCGACGGCCTGGTCGCACGCGCGATGAAGGCGACGTCCGAGCTCGGCATGCAGCTCGACTCGTTCGCGGACTTCCTGAACTTCGGCGTCGCCCCGGCGTACCTCGTCATCTCGTACATCTCGTCGCGGCACGAGCCCGAGCTCGCGTTCTACCAGGATGGCTACGGCCGCATCCTGCTGTTCGCGGCCGGCGCGGCCTGGATGCTGTGCGCCGTGTTCCGGCTCGCGCGCTACAACATCCTCGCCGACGACGAGGTGCCGACGAAGATCTTCTTCGGCATCCCGACCACGCTCGCGGGCGGCCTGCTCGCGATCTGGATGCTCGTGTTCCTGAAGTACTCGCCCGACGAGTCGTTTGGCGGCGCGAAGCTGTTCGGCGACACGCTCGTCACGCCGATCTCGGTGTGGCGCTACATCCCGATCGCGCTCGTGGTCGGCGGGTACCTGATGGCCTCGCGGCTGCCGATGCCGAAGGTCGGCCTGACGAAGAACAAGATCGTCAGCGTGCTGCTGTTCGCGTGTCTGGCGACCGGCTACGTCTGCGGCTTCGCGATGCACTATCCGGAGATCTGCTTCTGGATGCCCACCGCGTGGGCCGTGGTCTTCCTCATCTGGGGCCAGGCGTCGGCGAGCGCGCGCGCGATGTACCCGCCGCCCTTGTTCCCGAAGCGGACGGTCGAGGGCGGCGACAAGATCGGCGAGAAGACGCGGTCGCAGGAAGACCTGCCGGACATCGTGCTCGATACGCCGGAGCTCGCGCCGCCGGTGCCGCCGACCGCTGCGCCCCCCACGGCGTCCGAAGACTAGCGCCGGGCGCTACGGGCTCGCGACGTACTCGTTGCGGAACGTCTCGGCGAGCGCCCACACGACGTGCCCGTCGGGGAGCATCGCGGCCTTCGCGTCGTCGAGGTAGTCCAGCTGCCGCGTGTCGATGACGTGCCAGGCGGCGCCCTGCGTGGCGAAGAGCTGGTACTCGGTCTGGTAGCCGGCGACGGCGACGAGCGCGTCCAGGCACGGGCCCGCGATGCTCGTCGTGTCCTCGATGCCGAGGGCGGCGGACGCGCCAAAGGTCACGCCGTCCGCGCTGCGCCAGATCTCCGAGCCGGCGCCATCGGCCGCGATCGCGACGCCGCCGCCGGGGGGCGCGTAGACGAGCGGGTGCGAGGCCTGGACGGCCCAGGTCGGCGTGATGTCGACGACCGGGCCCCAGTTGCCGCCGGGGACGTGGCTGACGACGTGGACGTGCACGGTGTCCTGCGCCGTGAAGAACTGGTCGACGTACACGACGACGACGCGGCCATCGGCGAGGACGGTCGCGGCGGCGGTCGGGTTGGTCGAGAGCTTCTGCACCGGCACGGGCGCCGGCGGATACCAGGTGCCGTCGGGGGCGCTGATCGATTCGGAGGCGCCGTGGAAGAGGTGGTAGGCGCCGTCGGGGGCCTGGGCGATGGCGTACGGCGTGTCGATGGCGGGGAGGGC
>JANXOM010000077.1 GCA_025353585.1 Deltaproteobacteria bacterium | reverse complement strand
CCGCGCGCGCCTCGTCGAGATCGCCGGCGTGGTGGCCGAAGACGCGGGCCTTCTCGAGGAACAGGTCGGCGCGCTCGTCGTCGTCGCGCGCGTAGGCGACCTCGGCGTCGATGAGCTTCGCGAGGTTCGGCCACAGGCCGCGCCGGTAGAACACGCGGCGGATCGCCCACAGGTTCGGCCGCAGCGAGGGGTCGAGCGCGATCGCGCGCCCGTACGCTTTGACCGCCCGGGCCTCGTCCGCGAGGCGACGCTCGTACAGCTCGCCGAGCTCGTACGCGATCGTGGCCGCGTGCGTGGCGTCGGTCGTCGTATCGAGCTCGCGCGCCATCGCCTCGGCCCGCTGCTCGCCGCCGGCATCGCCGAGCTCCGCGAGGGCGCGATCGATCGCGGTCGGCACCTCGAGCTGCGCCTCGAGGGCGATGTCCACGACGACGTTGGCCGTCCCCGTGCTCACCTCCATGCCGCCGTTGTTCGCGGACACGAGCTCGGACGTGCTCGACAGCGCCCCGACCTCGCCGCTCGTCAGGCGCTCGCGTCCCGGCGTGGGCGGCGGCGCGCCGGTCGGCCGGCGGGCGCGCTCGTCGACCGCCGGGGGCGGCGGCGGGGAGGTCGGCGGCCGCGGGCGCGCGTCGGTGAGGTGCTCCGTCGTCGGCGCGTCGTCGGAGGTCGCCGCGACGGGCACCTCGACTCTCGGCAGATCGGCGGTCTGCGTCGGCGTCTTGACGCGCGCGGCCGGGACGGCGATGCGGGTCGGCGTGATGCGCGCGATCGCCGCGTTCGGGGCGGGCGGGATCGGGCGCCCGATCGTCGGCAGCTTCTGCGTCTGCTGCGCCACCGGGACCGCGGCGAGTGGCGTGCGGGGCGGCACCACCACGACTGGCCGCGCAGGCGGGACCGGCGGCGGCATCGGCGCGCGCAAGGCCTGCGGCATGCGCGGGACCTGCGGCACGGGTGGCGGCGGGAGCGGGACGGAGGTCGGCGGCGGCGTCAGCTCGACTTCCTCGAGCTCGTCGAGCTGGAGCGGCGTGTCGGGCGAGGTCGCGGCCGCTTCCGGGGCGATCGGCGCGGCGGGCGCGGCCGCCATGCCGATGAGCGTGCTCGCCGGCAGGGATGGATCGTCGGTCACCTCGACGTCGACGTCGCTCCCATCGTCACGCTCGTCACCTTCGTCATGCTCCACCGGCGGCGTCGCCAGCATGCCGAGCGTGGTGTTGGCCGCGTCCGAGCCCTGCGCGGTCGCGCCGTTCCCGAGGCCCGCCGCGTGCTCGTCTTCCTCGAGCATCGCGTCGACGCGAGCCGCCAGCGAGCGCGCGCGCGCGTCGTTCTCGTCCGCAGGGAGGATCGCGTGTGACGCGCCCTCGCCGCCCTCATCTTCGGGTGCGTTCCCCAACCCTCGAAGGATCGCCGTGCCGAGCGAGTGCGTCAAGGCCGGGGGGGCGTCATTCCGGGACGTTGCGCGCTCGCGGGGCGCCAGGTCGTGATGTAGATCTGCACCTGTGCCCACCGCCCCGTTCGTGCTCGGTGACGATTCTCTGACGCTCGAGACCCTCGCGGAGGTCGCGCGCGACGGGCGCGCCGTGGTCGTTGGCGAGCGCGCCCACGCGGCGATGGCCCGCGCCCGCGCCGTCGTCGATGCGGTGGTCGCCGGCGGCGACGCGGCGCCGGCGGTGTACGGCGTCAACACGGGCTTCGGCGCGCTCGCCGAGGTTCGCATCTCGGCGGCCCAGGTCGCCCAGCTCCAGCGGAACCTCGTCCGTTCGCACTCCGCCGGCGTGGGCAAGCCGCTCGAGCGCGAGGCCGTCCGCGGCATGATGCTGCTCCGCGCGGCCGTGCTCGCCACCGGCCGCAGCGGCGCGCGCCCCCTGTGCTGCGAGCGGCTGTGCGAGCTCCTCGCGGCCGGCGTCCACCCGGTCATCCCCGCGCGCGGCTCGGTCGGCGCGTCCGGAGACCTGGCGCCGCTCGCGCACCTCGCGCTCGGCATGATGGGCGAAGGCGACGCCGAGTATCAGGGCGAGACGATGCTGGCCGCCGAGGCGCTCCGCCGCGCGGGCATCCCGGCGCTCGAGCTCGAGGCTAAGGAAGGCCTGACGCTGCTCAACGGCACGCAGCACATGACGTCGGTCGGCGGGCTGGCCGTGCACGACGCCGACATCACGTGCCGCATCGCCGACATCGCGGGCGCCATGTCCCTCGAGGCGCTCAAGGGCACCGCCCGCGCGTTCGACGAGCGCGTGCTCGCGGCGCGGCCGCACCCGGGCCAGATCGCGGTCGGCGCCGTCCTGCGCACGCTGCTCGCCGGCTCGGAGATCGCGGAGTCGCACGCCGACTGCGGCAAGGTCCAGGATCCGTACTCGCTGCGCTGCATGCCGCAGGTGCACGGCGCGAGTCGCGATGTCCTCGCGTTCGCGCGCGGCGTGCTCGAGCGCGAGGCCGGCTCGTCGACGGATAATCCGCTGGTATTCGTGGACGGGCCCGACCGCCCGGCGGGCCTGGAGGCCGGCCCGTTACACGACCATCTCCCGCTGGGGGAGATGATCAGCGGCGGCAACTTCCACGGCCAGCCCGTCGCGCTCGCGCTCGACGCCGCCGCGATGGCGGTCGCCGAGCTCGCGAACATCAGCGAGCGCCGCGTCGAGCAGCTCGTGAACCCGCACCTGTCGAGCGGCCTCCCGCCGTTCCTCGCGCCGGACAGCGGCCTCAACAGCGGCTTCATGATCGCGCAGGTCGCGGCCGCCTCGCTGGTGTCGGAGAACAAGGTGCTCGCCCACCCTGCCTCGGTCGACTCGATCCCGTCATCGGCCGGCCGCGAGGATCATGTCTCGATGGGCGCGACCGCGGCGCTGAAGCTCCACATGATCCACGACCACGTGCGCACGGTGCTCGCGATCGAGCTGCTGTGCGCCGCGCAGGGCCTCGATC
>JANXOM010000075.1 GCA_025353585.1 Deltaproteobacteria bacterium | reverse complement strand
CCCCGCGGACAGCCCGCCGCGCCGTGTCCGGCGGCTCGCTGGCGCCGCCGAGCGCCAGCAGCTGCTCTCGCTGATCACCGCCGCGCGCGAGCGGCGCGCGAGCGCCACGGGGGCCGGAGGCCGGCTCACCGCGACCGCCGGCGCTGACACCGGAGGCGGCGGCGCCGCCGCGGTCGGCCCGGACATGCCGAGCACGCTCGACCGGGAGACGATCCGCGACGCCATGCACGAGGCGCTGCCGTTCCTCGGCGACTGCTACGTCGACGCGCGGCCGACGCGCACCACCGACCACCTCGCGATCGTCGCCCACCTCACCCTGACCGGCGATCCGGACATCGGCACCCTCGTCGACGCCTCGCAGCTCGACGACGATGACGAGGGCGGCCCACTCGCCACGAAGCTCGACGACTGCCTGCGCGCGGCGCTCCAGACGCTCGAGCTTCCGCCGCTCTCGACCGGGGCGTCCATCGAGGTCAACTACCCGTTGCTCTTCGGCGACGGCCCATCCGACGGCTCGGGCGCGGGCGCGCCGTAGCGCTCGGAGCCCGCGAATAAATCGCGGTCTCTGGCGATCGGCTTGTCGGCTCCGCCGCAGCGCCTGGACGGCGCAGATCGCCCGCGAAGACGCGGGCTCAGATCCGGAACGCGAGGTAGCCCTGCGGGCCGAACGTGCCGCCGTGGGCCAGATCGTCGAAGCCGATCGAGATGCCGAGGTCACACCAGCGCCGGGGCGACCAGTCGACGCCGCCGCGCAAGAACGTCTGTACGCCGCCGAAGCCGTTGTTGTTCACGTTGCTCGAGAAGTCCGCTTCGTCGATGCCGATGCGGCCGATGAGCGCGACGTTCTTCCGGTGCTGGTAGATGCCGTAGAACGAGAAGCGCAGGTCGCCGCGCGACTGCGTCGTGTTGCTCTTGTCGGCCGCGGCGCCCTGGGCGTTGAACGCCTCCTGGTAGAAGCTCGGGGGGAAGCGGTTCAGGCGGATGCTGAGCAGGTCGTCGAGGCCGCCGATCGCGAACTTGTCGCCGAAGATGAACTTGAGCGGGACGCCGATCGTCAGCGCGACCGCCAGCGGCTGGACGTAGACCGGGACGCCGACCTTGACGCCGATCCAGTTCGCCAGCAGCACCGTGACGTCGAGGCCAACGGCCTTGCCGCCGTGGAGCCCGAGCTTGTGGTCCGTGGTGAGCGGGTCGTTGTAGATGCCGGCGAACACGTACGTCAGGCCGAGCTGGACCTGGCGCGTGATGCCGTAGCGGGCGCGCAGCGCGTCCGAGCTGAGGACGGGCGAGAACTGGACGTGCGGGCTGATCGACAGCTCCGACATGTTCTGCGGCAGCGTGATCGGGCGCAGCGCTTCCTCGACCGGGTAGCCGGACGGGCGCGTGGTGGGCGGCGGAACGACCACGGTCGTGTCCGGGGTGCCGACGGTCTTCGCCTGGTCCGGGTTCTCGTCGACGCCGTTCATGTCCTTCGGCGGCGGCTCCTCGGGCAGCGGCGCCGGCGAGTCCGCCGCGGCGCTGCCGGCGGCCGGGGCCGGGGGCGTCGGTGTCGCGTCCTTCGCCGGGGCGACGGGCGCGCCTTTCTTTGGCGCGGGCGCCTTGGGCGCGGCGACCGCCGCGGACGCCATCACACACACGCTCAGGATCGACAGCAGCCTGCGGACCGACATGCCGCGCACATTACACGATTTGGCTCCACGGGCGCCGGCTCGGCCGGGATCAGCAGTGGCCGATCCAGCGCGTCTTCGGGCTCGCCGGCAGGGCCTCGGCGACCTCCGCTTCCGGCGCGCCCGCGAGCCAGCCCGCGCCCGGTCCGAGCTTCGCGCGCACGGCGACCGCGGCGAGGGCGGCGCCCAGCATCGCCACGAACGAGCGCCGGGTCATGGCGTGGCGCACTCCGGCGCGTCGAACCCGCGCACCATGTCCTGCAGCGTCAGCTGCCCGTTGCACGGGTCGCCGCCGCCATCCGCGGACGAGCGCATCGACGTGCCGTTGATGTCGGCCAGGTCGTCCGTGATGCCCTTCGGCACCTCGGTCGCCTGCGAGGCATCGGCCTGCGGGTTGTTGCCGGCCGCGGCCGCCGCGTCGAGCAGCAGCTGGTTGAACCAGCCGAGGAAGCTGACCGGGTGATAGTGGTAGACGACGCCGTCCGTCGGCAGCTTGCAGTGCGCGGCGACCTCGGGCGTCCACCACAGGCCCGGCGTGATCTGCTCGGCGACGAGCTGGTCGATCTCTGCCGGCTTGAGCTTCTTGAAGTCTTTCGGGACGCGCAGGGCGTCGGCCCAGCTCGGGTCCGGCGTCCACTCCGAGACGTGCAGGGTCACCATGTAGTGGAGCTGGTTGCCGCCGCCGCTCGCGTAGAACTGCGAGAGCTCCTGCTTCGAGAGCATCCCGTCGTGGTTCGTGTCGATGATCGTGTTGATCTCGGGCGCGTCGCAGAAGCGGCCCCCGGCCGTGCCATCGATGAGCTGCCACGGCGAGCCGGTGACGTCGGTGAACAGCTCCGCCGACGCGAAGAACTCGACGTGCAGCTGCGCCCTCGCGAGGTCGGCCGGGCCGGCCTTGCCCATGCGGCCGATCCGCATGCCGGCCTCGATCGGCTCGTCGAGGAGCACCACCTCGCCGGCCTTCGCCGCCTTCGCCCAGCCGCTGCCGTCCTTGGTCATCCACGCGGCCTTGTCGGCCTGCGCCACCCCCAGCTCGTCGCCGAGGTGCATGTAGAGCGAGTAGAACTGCACGCGCGAGTGGCCGAGCGTCATGTCGTGCCGGAGGAGCACGAAGTTGACCGAGCCGACGCTCGTTCCGCTCGCGCCCATGCGGGCCGCGACGAGGCGGCCGGCGAACGGCGCGAACACGCCGTCGCCTTCCGTCCCCGCGAGGTGGACGCCGCCGTGCCACAGCCGCGCCTCGCCCCACGGCCCGACAGGGAAGAAGCCGCCATCGGCGCGCGCCTCGTTCGCCTTGTAGAGCTCGATCGTGTCGTCGCGCAGGTTGTCGGCCTTCTCGGGGACGAGCGGCTTGTCCTCGAGCGCCCCCTTCTTCGGCGGCCGCGGGAACACCGGGTAGCAGAACGAGCCGCGCAGCTTGCTGCAGAAGTTCTTGAAGTCGAACGGCCCCGGATCCCACTTCTGATCCCAGAGGTGGTAGTGGCCGATGTACCCGTTGAACGAGAACGTCGACGCGCGCGACAGCGTTCCCCACGACTGCTGGCCCGGGCTCGCCTGCGGATACTCGGCGGGCAGGTTCGGCAGGAGCCGGACGAGCGCGCGCGACAGCCGCGTCAGCGCGTCCATCTGCGCGGGCGTGTACGCGAACGAGAGCAGCGTGTTCCCGTTGATCTTGCACGGGACGATGTCGCGCTTCGGGCCGTACTTCCCGCTGTCGTAGTAGTGCGGCTCCTTCTTCGCGTCGCCGCGGTTGCACATCTCGACCCCGATCGAGTTCGTGTTCCATTCCGACGCGTGATAGGCCATCAGCGCGAGGTCGATGGTCTGGAAGATCGTCCCGTCGTTGTCGATGAGGAAGTGCACCGAGAGGCCGCGCTCGTTCTGCAGCACGGAGAAGCACATGTCGGCGCTGTTGCAGCCGTCGTGGTGGATGACGAACTGCTTGATGGCCGCGCGCGTGGCCTCGAGCGACGGGTGCATGCCGCCGGAGAACTTGCTCGAGCGCAGGGCGGGGCGCGTGGAGTAGCGCTGCGTGTACGGGCCGAGCGGGAGCTTGCCGTACGGGATGTCCTTGCCCGTGCGGGGATCCTGCGTGCACTTCGCGCGCGGATCGCCGTCGTTCTCCGTCCGCATGCAGTACTCCGACGTCGCGTCCCACTTCGGCCCTTCCGTCCAGTTCACGATCGGCGCGTCGGTGTGGAACGACTGACCGGCGATGATCAGGTTTCCAGAGGGGCGATACCGGATGGTCATCGGGTGGTCCTATTGTGCCAGGAAGCGCATCTCGGCCGCGCCGATCTTCACGGACACGCCGTGCTGCAGCGCGTACTCGGAGACCCGCACGCCGTTGACGTACAGGCCGTTGGTGGAGTTGTTGTCGTAGAGGCGACAGTTGCCGAAGGTGTCCATCCCGATCTTCGCGTGGACGCCGGAGGTGAAGCCGTCGTCGATGACGAGGTCGCACGCGGGATCCTTGCCGATCGTGAAGCCGTGCTTGAGGTGCACGCGCTGGCCATCGCGCGTGCCGCCGAGCATGAACATCACCGGCGCGGGCTTGCCGTTCGCGAGGACGGCGGGGGCGGGCGCGACCTCGGGCGGCCGCGACACGGGGGGCTTGCTCTTGCCCTTCGCCGGCGGCGCCGGCACGCCGTACGCGCCCGGCGCCACGACGTTCTGCGCGGCGACCGGCGCGACCGATCCGGGGACACCCGGCGCGGCGCGGCTCGCGGCCCGCTTGCTGAGCAAGTAGCCAACGCCGACGAGGAGCGCGAGGAGCGCGACCGCGCCGCCGACGAGCTTGACGATCAAGCCGAGCACGCCGTCGCCCGCGGTGCGCTCGGCGGGCACGACGCACTGGTTCGCGGCGCAGTAGCCGCCGTCGCACGCGGCGCTGCCGCACGTGGCTTCCTTGGGGATCAGGATCTCGTTCGACGTGGTCTCGGTGCGCCCGATCGTCTGCAGCTTCACCTTCTTGCCCGCGACGTCCGCGTCCTCGGGCAGGAAGAACGTCACGACGTCCTGGCGCATGACCTCGTCGCGCAGCTGGTCCAACGCGGCCGTCCACGAGTCAGCCTTTGCGCCGCGGACCCAGCGGAACGTGCCGAGCGAGCGCTTCGACAATTCGCCGAGGAGGAGCAGCGGGCGCCGCGTGTCCGTGGGCGAGTAACCGACCGTGTGAATGCGCACGCCTTCGCTCGCGGCGCGCTTGCCGACGCGCGCGACGCGGTCGTGGTCGCCGGAGCGATCGCGGCCATCGCCGATAACGATGACGAGCTCGCGCAGCGGCTTGCCCTCGCCTTCGCGCGCGAGCCTCTCCTTCTTGAGGAGGATCAGCGCGCGCTCCACGGTCTCGAGGAGCGCCGGATCTTCGGTCGACGCGTCCGACTGGAGCTGCGCGAGGCGCCCGCGGGCGGGCCGCAGCGCCGTGAGCTTGCCGGTGCCGATCGCGTCGCCGTACGGCAGGAGCGCGATCTGCGTGGTCTTTTCGGAGAGGACGCCGAGGAGCTCGCTGCCGAGCGCCTCCTCGATGACGGGCAGGACGTCGCCGTACGCGGCGGTCGCCTGCACGACCAAGACGATCGCGGTGTCCGCGCCGGTCGCGCCATAGCCGCCGACGGCGTACGGCGCCTTGAGCTCCTGGCCGCCCACGATCGCCTTGATCGCCTTGGGCTCGGTCACGTCGAGGAGCTGGCCCTGGATCGCCACGGCCGACAGATAGATGCGGAGCCGGAGGCCGCCGATCGCGGACGGCTCGAGGTCCGCGCGGTCGATCACGGCGCGGTAGCTGTCGTCGGCGTGGGCCGATCCGGGAGCGACGAGCCCGGCCAGGGTCGCGAGCGTGGCGACGACGAGCGCGGCGCGCGTGCTCCCCATGCGGCTGGAGCGTAGCACGCCGAAAACGCTATCTCACGGCGGAAGTCGATAGCGATCGAGCACGGGGACGAACGGGAGAAGATCCATCTCCTTCGTCACGGTGCCGTCGGTCCAGTTGTTGATCACGAACGGATGACCGTCGTCGGTGAGCCGGTCGGAGAGCACGCCGATGTGATCTGGGCCGGCGCGGTTCGGGAACGTGTCCATGAAGATGACGTCGCCGGGGCGCAGCGTGTCGGCGGGATCGTCGATGGCGGGCGAGTGCTTCTCCCAGTGGCGAACGAAGTACGGCAGGAGCGTGCCGACGCGGCGCTGGTCGATGCTGGGGTCGCCGAAGCCCTTCACCATCGGGTATGCGGCGCGCGCGGCCGCGATGTCCTCGTGCAGCGCGGCCTGGAGATCGAGGCCGGCGTTGCGGACGGCGCGGATGACGACGTCGGTGCAGACCCCCTTGTCGCGGGGCATGTCGCCGTTCGGGTACGCCAGGTCGAAGTAGCCCTCCGTGTACGCGTCGGCGTTGAGCGCGGTCTTCTTCGCGCCGAGGAGGACGTCGAGCGGATCGGGGATGCCATCACCGTCACGGTCGTGCGCGGGCGGGCCTTCGGTC
The DNA here is from genome assembly GCA_025353585.1 of Deltaproteobacteria bacterium. Lineage (GTDB taxonomy): Bacteria > Myxococcota_A > Polyangia > Haliangiales > Haliangiaceae > JABFXX01. Next base: position 31,796 of record JANXOM010000075.1, on the reverse strand, counting down.
ACGCGCGCCTCGGCGAGGAGAGGGGCGAGCTCGGCGCGGTCGCCGGGGCGGAGGGCGAGCGCGAAGTGGCCGACGGCGAGCCGGGCGGGGCCGCCGAGCGGGTAGACCTTGCGCGGGAAGTCGTCGATCGAGAGGACGAGCAGCGCGTGCTTGTCGTCGAGGCGGGCGGTGACGCGGGCGGGGGCCAGGTCGGCGGGCAGGGGGAGCTGGACCTGATCGTCGAGGTCGCTCCAGATGCCCTTGTCGCTGACGCCGAGCGTGGTCTCGGGGGCGACACGGGGGGCGACACGGGGCGCGGCCGCGGCGACGGCCGCGGTCGGCGCGCGGTCGGAGATCGGCGGCGCCGCCGGGCTCGCGTCCCCGCGGCTCGCGCAACCTATGAAGATCACTGGCGCAAGAGCGAGGTGTCGTTTCATGGAACCCATTCGCGAGGCGGTTGTCCTACGTGCTTGTCGCCGGCTGTCTTCGTTTCAACGCGCGAGACATCAGAACGACGTAGTTGATTGCGTCTCGCCCCCGAATCCTTCAGATAATCGAGGCATCCGATGATGAACTTCACCTCCTTGCCGCCGCAGCAAGAGCAGCACTTCGTGGTGTTCGAGCAGTACCAGGCGGACTCGCAGTCCAAGGCCTACATGATCGGCGGCATCGTCGCCGCGGTCATGCTCGTCGCCGCCGCGGTCGTCTACTTCGTCATCCCTCCCGAGCACAAGGACCTGACGAAGGACATGAATATGTCCAACCTCAGCAAGAAGAAGGCCGTCGATGCGCCCGCGCCGACGCCGGCTCCGGCGGCTGCGCCGGCCCCCGCCACTGCCCCGGCCGCCGCGGCCCCGGCCGCCGCGCCCGCCGCTGCGCCTGCTTCGAAGTAATCTCTCCGCGCTCTGCACGCTCGCGTGCGTGAGCGCGTGTCGGCCGCGGGTCGGCGCGGTGGTGCCGCCGCCGGCTCCGCCGCGGATCGCGATCGTCGTCTCCGAAGGCGACGCGCGGGGCGCCCGGCTCGTGGCGATCGACGAGCACGGCGACCGCCAGCTCGAGCTCGTGCAGGCGTCCGCGACGCTCGCGCGCGACACGAACCCGGCCGTGTCGCCCGACGGCAGGTGGCTCGTGTTCGCGTCGAGCCGTGGCCGCCCGCTCGCCGAGACGAGCTTGTGGATCGCGCGGCTCGCGCCAGCGGCGGTGCCGGTCCCCGTGACGACCGGCCCGGCGACCGACGCGCACCCGACGTGGTCCGCGAACGGCGCGGCGATCATCTGGGCCTCGACGCGCGGAGGCCATGGCTTCGATCTGTGGCGGGCGCCGGTGGCGCTGGACGGACCGCGGCCGGTGCTCGGGGCGGCGGAGCAACTGACGCGCGGCGCGGGCCACGAGGTCACGCCGACCGTCGCGCCGGGCGACGTCATCGCGTACGCCGCCGTCGAGGATCGCGGGGACGGCACGATCGCCTCGCACCTGGAGGAGCGCGCGGCGGACGGCACGATCCGCGCGCTGACCACCGGCACGACGGACAGCGCGCCGGCGATCTCGCCCGACGGGGCCCGCCTCGTCTTCGCGCGGCCCGTGGCGCGCGCGCCGGGCCTCGTGGACAGCGAGCTCTTCATCGTCGCGCGGGCGGGGGGCGAGCCGGACGTGCTCGTGGACCTGCCGCTCACCGACGAGAGCGGGCCCGTCTGGTCGCGCGACGGCCGCTACGTCCTCGCGACGTCGCTCTTGCGCGGCGCGGACGGGCGCGCCGTGTTCTCGTCGGTGATCGTCATCGACACGCGCGAGCCGCGGCCGGTGGCGCGCCTGCTCGAGGACCGCGTGGGACCGATCGCGCGGCTGACGCCGGCCGTCGCGATCGCGGCGCTGGATGATGCCGCCCTGCACGCCGACCCGGAGTACCTGCCGGAGCTCGCGCGGATCATGGCGCAGCCCATCATCGAGTCGAAGGAACGGGAGACGCACCCCCGGTGACCGAGCGGCCTGCGATCGTGGTGCACGGCGGCGCGGGCATGGTCGCGCCCGAGCGCCATGCACGGGTGCGGGCCGGGGTGCGCGCGGCGGCCGAGGCCGGCCATGCGGTGCTGGCGGCGGGCGGGTCGGCGCTGGACGCGGTGGTCGCGGCCGTGCGCGTGCTGGAGGACGACCCCACCTACAACGCGGGGACCGGCGCCGCGCTCACGCGGGACGGCCAGGTGCAGACGGACGCGGCCGTGATGGACGGGACCACGCAACGCATCGGCGCGGTCGGCGCCGTACCGAACCTCGGCTGCGCCGTGCAGCTCGCGCGCGCCGTGCTCGACGCCGGCGAGCACGCGTTCCTCGTCGGACCGATGGCCTGGGAGTTCGCGGCGGAGCACGGCATCCGGCCCGTGCTCGACGGCTCGCTGGTGACGGATCGCGCGCGCGCGCGGCTGCGGGCGGTGCTCGCGGAGCCCGGCGAGAAGGGCGGCGGCACCGTCGGCGCCGTGGCCCGGGATGCGCGCGGCCACCTCGCGGCGGCCACGTCGACTGGCGGCGTGGCGGGCAAGCGCAGCGGCCGGGTGGGTGACTCGCCGATCGCGGGCGCCGGCACGTGGGCCGACGGCGCCGCCGCGATCTCGGCGACCGGCGACGGCGAGGCGATCCTGCGCGTCGCGCTGGCCCACGCCATCGCCATCCGTGTCGCCGCGGGCGCGTCGCCGGCGGCGGCCGCCGCGGCGAGCCTCGCCGACCTCGCGCGCGTGACCGGCGGCACCGCCGGGGTCATCGTGGTGAGCGCGACCGCCCTCGCCACCGTGCACCTCTCGGCGCACATGCCGTGCGCGTGGATCAGCGGCGCCGACCGCGGCGACCAGCTCGCCGCGCCGTAGCCCGCCCGGGCGGCCCGATCCTCACGGCGTCGTCGGCACGCGCGAGAGGTACGCTCGCACCGACCGCCGCTGAAACTGCGCCGTCGCGTACGCGTGGACGTGCGCCGGCACCGGGTCGCCGTTCGCCACGAGCCGCATCAGCGCGAGGCCGAGATCCACGTCCGCGATGCACCAGGTCGCGAACAGGCTCGTGGCGCCGGGCGTGATGAGGGCGGTCGCGACGCGGACGAGCTCCCCCGCGTCCGCCGCCGCCTGCGCGCCGAGCGGCGCGGAGACCGGTCGCCCGAACACCGAGCTCGTGGGCCGGTCCGTCCGGAGCGCGAACAAGCTCGTCCGGATCATCGACATCACCTGACGGGCCCGCGCGCGCTCGCCGAGGTCCGCCGGAAAGAGCCGCGGGTGGTCCGGCACCGGGAACCGCTCCGCGAGGTACTCGGAGATCGCCAGGGACTCGGTCACCCACAGCTCGCCGTGGACCAGCATCGGCACGGTGCCCAGGATGCCCCGGGCCTGGAACGCCGCGCGCTGCGCCGCGGGGATGGGGAGCGGCACCGTCTCGAGGCGGTAGGGCAGGCGCTTCTCCTCGAGTGCGACCAGTGCGTGAAATACCCACGGACTGACGAACCCGGTGTCCGCATACAGAACGAGGTCGTTCATGGCGCCAGCCTACAGCGACCCACTCCCCCTGCGCGCGAGATGTGGGAACATAGACCTGGGTGATCGAGGAGCGATTCGGACCGTACACGGTGTACGAGTGCATCGGCGCCGGCGGCATGGCGACCGTGCACCGCGCGACGTTCGATCGCGGTGATGGGGTCGCGCGCGAGGTCGCGCTCAAGCGGCTCTTGCCGCAGCACGTCGACGACAAGACCTTCACCGACGACTTTCTGCGCGAAGGCCAGATCGCATCGCGGCTGCACCACCCGGGCATCGTGGCGATCCTCGACCTCGGCCGGATCGGCTCGACGCACTTCATCGCGATGGAGCTGATCGCGGGTCAGTCGATGATGCAGCTCATCCGCAAGGCGCACGTGGCGAAGAAGCCGGCGCCCATCGGCGTGGTGATCGCGCTCATCAGCGAGCTGTGCGACGCGCTCGACTACGCGTGCAACGGCAACGACACGCTCGGCGACCGCCTCAATATCATCCATCGCGACCTGTCGCCGTCGAACCTGCTCGTCGCCGACGACGGGCACCTGCGCGTCATCGACTTCGGCGTGGCCAAGGCCATCACGGGCCGCTTCGCGACGACGACGGGCCTCGTCAAGGGCAAGCTCGGTTACATGTCGATCGAAGCGCTGACGGGCAAGCCGCTCGATGGCCGCGCCGACGTGTTCTCGACGGGAGTGGTCGCGTGGGAGCTGCTCACCGGCCGGCGCCTGTTCACCGGCGCGAACGAAATGGAGATCGTGCAGCGCGTACGCACGGGAGTGGTGCAGCCGCCGTCCGCGTTGAACCCGGCGTGCCCGCCGACGCTCGACGCGATCGTCTTGCAGGCGCTCGCCCGCGTGCGCGATGACCGCTGGTCCACGGCGGCCGCGCTCCGGAACGCGCTGGAGACGATCCGCCGCGCGTACCGCGACGAGTCGACCGTCGGCGAGGTGATGCGCTGGCGCGAAGAGATCGGGGCCGAGGCCGCGCCGCCGCGGCAGACGACGCGTCCGAAGGCGACCTTGCCGGAGGTCCAGCAAGAGGATCCCGACGAGGTGACGCAGCACCGCGCGATGCCGACGGCGCCGGAGCGCCCGAAGATGAAGCGCGCGATGACCGAGATCGACCTGCTCGACCTGGAGCCGGCGCCGCCGCCGCGCTTCGACGGCGCCGGCGTGCCCGCCGCCGGTGGCGGCGCCGAATGGCGAGGCGGTTCCATCGACGCGGCCGAACCGAGCGTCGCGCAGACGACGTTCGAGGCGCGCGCGTACGAGCCGCCCGACGACGATCTCGGGCCCAGCGCGCACGCATCGGCCTCCGCGTCGCACACGCTCGACTTCGGCGGCGACGCCGCCGATGGCAGCGAGGGCCCGAGTCAGACCTTCACGGGCGAGCTGCACGCGAACGCGTTCGGCGGTGCGACGGCGCCGACAGGCACGGTGCCGACCCCGCAGTGGCCCGTCGAGAGCGCGACGATGCTCAACATCGATCCGTACGCGGTCGATCCTCCGAGCTCCTCCTACATGGAGATGGCCGTCAGCCACGACGACGATCCGGAGCCAGAGCCGGAGATCACGTTCGATCGGCCGCACGGGTCGAGCGCCGAGACGTCCCCGCACGAGACGGCGACCGAGCTGGAGATGCTCGACCTCGATCTGGCCCTCGCGCCCGCGCCGCGCGAGGACATCCTGGATCTCGAGGCGCCCGAGCCGCCGCGTGAGGAGCTCCTCGATCTCGAGGCCGACCACATGACGCTCGACGGCCTGGAGCCGCCGACGATGCGGCCGAGTCCGGACACCGTCATCGTGCCGGCCACCGGCCGACGCACGCGTTCCTGATCGCCTGACAAAAGGAGCGCGCGCTGGGTGATCGATCACCCCGGGTGGGTAGCGATCGACTCTCGGGAGAACTCCGTGGCTCTTGTATCGTTGCGGATCATTACGGATCGCAAATGTGAGTTGGCTTAATACCAAGAGGATCGATGACGCTTCTTCGCTGGCACGCTGGACGCAGTGAGTCTGGCTCGTGAACCACTCCCTGGACTTCGCTGGTTGGCGCACCCTGTACGCGTCGGATCTCGTCGGCGATTCGGAAGGGATGACCGAGGCGCTCGAGACCCTCTACCGGACGGCGGCCACGGACTGCAGCATCCTGATCACGGGCGAGACGGGCACCGGCAAGGAGCTGTTCGCGAAGGCGGCGCACCGCGCGTCGGGCCGCCGCGGGCAGGCGTTCATCCCCGTCAACTGCGCGGCGATCCCCGACACGCTGCTCGAGACGGAGCTCTTCGGCCACATCAAGGGCGCGTTCACGGGCGCTGTAAACGCCCGCGCGGGCCGCTTCGTCGCCGCACATGGCGGCACCATCTTCCTCGACGAGATCGGCGACCTGCCGCTGTCCGCGCAGGCCAAGCTCCTTCGCGTCCTCGAAGAGCGCGTCGTCTCGCCGGTCGGCTCGGACTCGGACTTCCCCGTCGACGTCCGCATCATCGCCGCGACGCACCGCGACCTCGAGGCGATGGTCGCGGCCGGTACGTTCCGCGCGGACCTCTACTTCCGCCTCGCCGTGGTGCCCATCCACCTCCCGGCGCTCCGCGAGCGCGGCGACGACCTGCTCGTCATCGCCGACCTCTGCGTGCAGCGCGCGGCGAAGCGGATCGGCCGCGAGGTCGAGGGCCTCGACGCCTCGGGCCGTGCGGCGCTCCGCGCCTACGCGTGGCCGGGCAACATTCGCGAGCTCGCGCACCTCATCGAGCGCGCGGTGCTCCTCGCGCGCCGCAGCATCCTCGGCGAGAAGGACCTCGCCATCCCGGGCCAGAAGGCGAAGTTTGCCCGCGGCACGGAGACCGCCTTGCCCGCTCTCGTCATGCCGCCGACGGGCTTCGCGACCGGCACGCTCTCGGGGATCGAGAAGCACGACGCCGTCAGCGGCGGCGCCGGCGCGCTCGTCCATGACAGCTCGCTCGACCTCCGCTCGGCGCTCGAGAACCTCGAGAAGACGATGATCGACCGCGCGCTCACCAAGGCCGGCGGCAACCGGACCGAGGCCGCGGCGCTGCTGGGCCTCAACCGCACGACGCTCGTCGAGAAGCTGCGCAAGTACGCGGGGTAGACGCCACGGCTCGCGCGAGCGGGGATGAACCGCCGAGGCGCCGAGCACGCCAGGAGGGAGCGCCAAGATCGGAACCGGGAGGGGCTACCCATCCGATGCTGGTCCTGGCGCTCCCTCTTGGCGTGCTCGGCGTCTGGCGGTTCAGCCGTGGCGGGCTCGAGCCCTCGGCGTCTCTACGTGCGGCCGGGGAGGCGCACGTAGAACGTGGGGCCGTCGTCCTGCGAGCGGTACTCGATGGAGCCGCCGTGCGCCTCGCAGGCCAGGCGGCAGAAGTAGAGGCCGAAGCCGCGCTTGCCGCCTGCGCCACGGGCGTACTTCGCGAAGAGCTGCGGGCGGAGCTCGGCCGCGACGGGCGGACCGCTGTTGAAGACCTCGATCTCGATCGCCTGCGAGTCGCTCGAATCCACCGCCGTCGCCGCCACGCGGATCTGGCCGCCCGCGGTGCAGTAACGCACGGCATTGCCGATGAGGTTGTGCAGCACGCGCTCGATCAGCGCCTCGTCGAACCGGCCCACGAGCGCGTGGTCGCACGACACGGAGTACTTGATGCTGCGGCCGATCGCGGAGGCGTGCACGTCGATGACGTCGAGCAGGAGCTGTCGGACGTTGACCGCGGTGCTGCGCGGCTTGACGGCCGCGTCCTCGAAGCGCTGGATGTCGACGAAGTTCGCGACCAGGCCGGACATGCGCCGGAGCGCGCTGATCGTCGACGAGAGCGCGCGGTTGTCGTCCTCGTCCGCGAGGCGCAGCACGCCATGGAGGTACGTGATGTTCGAGAGCGCGACCGCGAGGCCGTTGTTCAGATCGTGGGCGAGCATCGCGGACGCCTCCGCGCCATACGCGAGGAGCCGGTCTGCCCGCTCGCGCGCGAGCCGCGCCTCGACGTACGCCTGCTGCGTGCGCGCCGCCGCGATCATCCGTCGGCGGAGCTCGGCGACGTTCGCCGGCTTCGAGACCACGTCGTCGGCGCCGGCGTCGAAGCACTCCGCGCGCACGTCCTCGTCGTCCGCGCCGCTGAAGACCGCCACCCACACCGCCGAGCCGTACAACGCCTTGAGGCGGCGCACCACGTCGAGGCCCGGCGTGGGCATGTTGAAGTCGACCAGCGCCAGGTCCGGCGGCGTCGCCTCCGCGAGCGCGATGGCGGGGGCGGCGTCCTCCGCCGTGATGACGTGGAAGCCGATCCGCGAGAGCGCGGTGGCGGTGGTGCGGCGCAGGCGGGCGTCGTCGTCGACGATCAGGATGCGGACGCCGGCGGGCGCGGCCACGAGCGGCGTGGCGCCGATGGGTTCGGTGAGGGGAGCGTCGCTCGGGGAGCCGCGGGAGGAGATGAGTGGCGCGATGGGAGCAGTGGCAGGCACGCGTGGGCCGATTGCGACCGCCATGCCACGCCCGCTCTAGCGACGGCGCGGACTTATCCGCGCGTCACCTGGCGATCGGCGCCGAGGGCCGTCAGTCTCGCCGACAGACCCCGCGTAAGTCCCCGTCTCTCCTCGCACCACGACCGGCACGTTCGTTGCTGTACCGGGCGACATGAGCGACAAACCCGCTGACGCCCCACCTGCCGATGGCAAGCCGCCTGCCGCCTCGGCCAAGGCCGGCACCTCGAAGGTCCTCGTCGCGCTCGTCGCGCTGAACCTCGGCGGCACGGGCTTCGCGACGTTCAAGCTGATGACGGCGTCGACGGCGGAGGCCGCGCCGCACCGCGAGCCGGAGCCGCCGATCAACGAGATCGCCGGGCCGGTCATCGCGTTCGAGCCGTTCGTCGTCAACCTCGACGAGCCCGGCACGAGCCGCTACCTGAAGGCGACGATCCAGGTCGAGGCGACCACGAAGGAAGTCGAGGAAGGCCTCGAGAAGAACAAGCAGCTCGTCCGCGACGCGGTGCTCTCGTACCTCTCGAGCCTGCACGTCAAGGACACGCTCGGCATGGAGGCGAAGGAGAAGATCCGCACCGCGCTCATGGCGAAGCTCGAGTCGCTCCTCGGTCCGGGCAAGGTCCGCCGGATGTTCTTTCAGGAGTTCGTGGTCCAGTGAGCGCCGCACGCGGATCGGGCCTCCTGCGCGCCGCGCACGAGGTCACGGACCTGGACCTCGGGCGGCCCGTCGGCTTTGGCCACGAGCCGTTCGTCATCGCCGAGCTCTCGGCGAACCACCTCGGGAGCCTCGAGCGCGCGCTCGCCATCGTCGACGCGGCCGCGGCCGTCGGGTGCGACGCGATGAAGCTGCAGACGTTCACGCCGGAGTCGATGACGCTCGACGAGCGCGGCGGTGACTTCGCGATCCAGGGCGGCCCCTGGGGCGGGCGCACGCTGTGGGACCTCTACGACGAGGCCCACACGCCGTGGGCATGGCACGCGCCGCTGTTCGCCCGCGCCCGGGCCCACGGCATGGTCGTGTTCTCCACGCCGTTCGACGAGGCGTCGGTCGCCCTCCTCGACGCGCTCGGCGCGCCCGTCTTCAAGATCGCGTCGTTCGAGCTCGTCGACCTCGAGCTCGTCGCGTGCTGCGCCCGCACGGGCAAGCCTCTCATCATGTCCACCGGCATGGCCTCCGACGCCGAGGTCGCCGAGGCCGTCGCCACGGCGCGCGCGCACGGCGCTTCCGGCATCGCGCTCCTTCACTGCGTGTCCGGGTACCCGACGCCGCCGGAGCAAACGAACCTGCGCCGGCTCGACGCGCTCGTCGCGCACGGCTGCCCGGTCGGAATCTCCGACCACTCGCCCGGCTCGGTCATCCCGATCGCGGCTGTCTCGCGCGGCGCGTGCATCGTGGAGAAGCACCTGACGCTCGCGCGCGCCGACGGCGGCCCCGACGCGGGGTTCTCGCTCGAGCCGGCGGAGATGGCCGAGGTCGTACGCGGCTGCAAGACGGCGTGGGCCGCGCTCGGCGACGGCACCGCCACGCGCCCGGCGGCCGAGGCGGGCTCGCGACGATTTCGCCGCTCGCTGTATGCCGTCGCCGACATCGCGATCGGCCAGCCGCTCACGCGAGACAACGTGCGCTCGATCCGCCCCGGCCTCGGCCTCGCCCCGCGCGAGCTGCCCGGCGTCCTCGGCCGGATCGCCAAGGTCGCCATCGCGCGCGGCACGCCGCTCGGCTGGGAGCTGCTCGCGTGATCGCGCTGCGCCCGGCTAGCCTCGACGACTGCGCCCAGGTGTGGGCGTGGCGCTTCGCGGCGGACGTGCGCGCGGTCTCCGCGGACGCGCGGCTCGTCGAGCTCGACGAGCACGCGGCCTGGTATCACGCGCGGCTCCTGGAGCCGGCGTCGCCGATATGGATCGTCGAGGACGCGGGCGCCGGCATCGGCGTCGTGCGCGTCGACCAGATGGCGGACGGCAGCGGCATGATGTCGATCGCGCTCGCCCGAGCGGCGCGCGGGCGAGGGGCAGGGCGGGGGGCGATCGCCGCGTCGTGCCAGCGGTGGAACAAGCGCGTCGTCGCGATCATTCGCGCCGACAACACGGCGAGCCAAGCGGCGTTCGAGGCCTGCGGGTTTCGTCCGGCTGCTCGAACCGCGCCGCCCTTCGGCGGCTCGCAAGACCTCATCACCTACGTCTGGAGCCCCGATGGAGAATCCTGAGACCCGCCAGCTCGCCCTGTGGAAGTCGGAGTTCGGGCGCGAGTACACCGACCGCAACGACCACGAGAAGCCCGAGCGCAAGACGAGCTGGGGACGCATCCTCGAGGGCATCTCCGCCACGAGAGTGCTGGAGGTCGGCTGCAACGTCGGCTGGAACCTCGAGTACCTGCGGCAGCTCGGCGTGCCCGAGCTGCACGGGATCGAGCCGCAGGCCTACGCGGTCGAGCGGGCGCGCGCGCGGAACGCGGCGTTCCAGGTGCAGCAGGGCACCGCGTTCGCGCTGCCGTACGCGGCCGCGTCGTTCGACCTGGTGTTCACCAGCGGCGTCCTCATCCACATCGGCCCCGAGGAGCTCGGCGCGGCGATGGCCGAGATCTATCGCGTCGCGCGCCGCTGGATCGTCGCCGTCGAGTACGACCACCCCGTCGAGAAGGAGGTCGCGTATCGCGGCCACGCGGGCGCTCTCTGGAAGCGCGATCATCGCGAGGCCTGGCACACGCGCCACCGCGACCTGCGCCTCGTGAAGTGGATCGATCTCTCGCCGGCCGATGGCTACGACGAGTGCACCGCGCACGTCTTCGAGAAGCCGGCGCCAGGAGCGAGGTAGATGCCGGCCGGGACGCGACCTGCGGGGCGAGTGGTAGCCATCGTGCAGGCCCGGATGGGCTCGTCGCGACTTCCCGGCAAGGTTCTGCAAGATCTGGCGGGTGACTCGATGCTCGCCCGGGTGGTCGCGCGCCTGCGGGCGTCCACGACCGTCGACGATGTGGTGGTCGCGACCACGTCAGCCGAGAGCGACGACGCCGTCGTGCGGGAGGCCGAGCGCATCGGGGCCGGCGTGTTCCGCGGCTCCGAGACGGACGTGCTGGCGCGGTACGCCGGCGCGGCGATCGCGGCCCGGGCCGATGTGGTCGTGCGGGTGACGTCCGATTGCCCGCTGCTGGATCCGATGGTCGTCGACCGCGTGGTGACGACGCTCGGGACGGGCGCAGACTACGCGAGCAACACGCACGCGCGCTCGTATCCGCGCGGCCTCGACGTCGAGGCGCTGCACGCGGACGTGCTGGCGCGCATCCATCGAATGGGCAGGTCGCCGAGCGCGCGCGAGCACGTGACGGCCTACGTGATGGAGCGGTCGGCGTTGTTTGCCGTGCGGCAAGTGCACGCCGAGCGCGATGACTCGGACCTACGCTGGACCGTCGACACGGAAGAGGACCTCGCGCTCGTGCGGGCGCTGTATGCGCGGTGCGAGCTGGCGACGACGATCCGGCCCTATCAGGCGGTCGTGGCGATGGTGCGAACGGCGCCAGAGCTCGCGGCCATGAACGCGCACGTCGCGCAGAAGAGCTGGCATCATGTCGGGTAAGACGAAGACGGGCGGCGCGCTGACGACGCTCGCGGCGTGGTGCGCGGCGCTGACAGACGTGCGGGACCTCGGCGAGGCGCTGCGCGCGGCGATCGCCGGGCGCGACGTACTCGCGGCCATCAGCGCGGCGGCGACCCTGCGCGCGGCCCGAGCGGCGCTGTCCCGGCTCGATCCGCCGGAGGAGCTGCGCGGTGATGCGGCCGAGGTCGCGGCGCTCGCGGAGGTCCGCGCGCTGATGGACCGGGCTCACCACGCCGAGGCGGTGATGACGCGCTGGCTCGCGCGCGAGCGGCCCGGCGACGCGACGCTCCTCGCCTCGCCGCTCGGCGTGGCCGTGCTCGCCGACGCTCTCCTGCCGGACGTGTGGGACTTCGAGGGTGACGTGGTCGTCCTGGTCGGTGCGGCGCTCGCGCCCGTGGCCGACGTGCTCGGGGCGCTCGGGCAGCGGCGCGTCGTGGTGATGGACGCCGCGGCCGAGCTGATGGCGGTGGCCGAGCCGGCGGTGCTCGTCCGGTCGCACGAGGAGCTGGTGACGGCGGTGCGCATGATGTCGCCGTGTCCCCCCGCGCGCATGGTGGTGAGGGCCACGGTGGGGACGCGAGCGGAGGACGCGCAGCGGGTCAGCGACGACGTCCGCGGCGCGCTGTCGGATCTGCGGGTCAACCGGAACACGGTGCAGGCATTCTCGCCGACCTGGCTCGCGCAGGGCATGGCCAACGCGGTGGCGGTCGCGCGGTGGCCGTCGATCGCGGCGGTCGGAGACCGGTTCCGGGGGGTGCCCATGGTGATCGTGGCCCCGGGGCCGTCGCTCGCGAAGAACGCGCACCTGTTGCGCGAGCTGCGCGGGCGCGCGGTGGTCGCGGCCTTCTCCCACTCGCTGCGGCCGGTGCTGGCGGCGGGCGTCACGCCCGATCTCGTGATCACGGTGGACCCGCAGGACGTGCGGTATCACTTCGCGGGATGCGACGTGTCGAACACGTGCCTCGTGAACGCGGTGACGTCACACCCGTCGCTGTTCGAGCTCGGGGCGGCGCGCTGCATGACGGTGTCGGCGAACTGCTCGCTCGACGACTGGATGTTCGAGGCGTTCGGCGAGGAGGCGGGGGCGCCTGGCGGCGGATCCGTCGCCACGACCGCGTTCTCGCTGGCGTTGCGCTGGGGCTGTAGCCCGGTGGTGTTCGTCGGGCTCGACCTGTCGTTCCCGAACGGCGACTACTACGTCGGCACGTCGGTCGACGGCCACGCGCGCGCCGAGGTCGACGACCGCGGCCTGATGAAGGTCGCGGGCTGGAGCGACGGGTTCCGCGCGATGAAGGCCGGCGGCGGCCCCCACGCGCCGGACGAGCGGTCGGTCGAGCTGCCGGGCTGGCACGGCGGGACGGTGCCGTCGAGCTTCATGTTCAGCATGTTCCATCGCTGGTTCGTCGAGCGGCTCGCCGGGAACCCGCAGGCGACGGTGTTCAACTGCACGGAGGGCGGCGCGTTCATCCCGGGGATGACGCACCGGGCGCTCGCGGACGTGATCGCCGAGCTGCCGCGGGGCGTGGATGGCCGCGCCCTGCTGGAGCAGGTTGTCCGAGAAACGGACTCCGAGAACCGGACACGCGAGCTCACGGAGTACTTCGCGACCTTCGTGCGCGGGCTGCGCGCGTGTCGTCGGCTCGCGGCGCGGGCGCGGGTGCTGGCGTACGAGAAGGACGGCGAGGGGCGGTTGGCGGCGGTCGAGGCGCAGCTGGCCGACGCGATCGCGCCGCTCGGCTTCGCATCGCTGCTCGCCCAGCGTGAGCTCGAGCGCGCGCATGACGTGGCCCGGCGCACGGGCGACGCGGACCGATACCGCGACGCATCGGTGGCGCTGTTCGACACGCTCATCCGCGTGGCCGGTCGCCTCGAGCCGATGCTCCGTGACGCGCTCGATCGGCTGCGACCGCATCCACGGGTCAGGAGGCACCATGGCCGGGCTGCATGATCGCAAGGTGCCGCGCATCGTCGCGGTGTGCGGCGGCAAGGGCGGCGTCGGCAAGAGCACGGTGGCCGCGAACCTCGCCCTGGCGATGGGGCGCCTCGGGCATCGGGTGGTGATCGTCGACGCGGACCTCGGAGCGGCGAACCTGCACACGATGCTGGGGGTCGTGCATCCCTCGCGCGGGCTGGCGGAGTTCCTCGATCATCGCGTCGACACGCTCGACGATCTGCGGATGCCGGGCGTCGGGACGCCAACGCTGTCGCTCGTCCCGGGGACGTCGCGGCCGGGCTCGGCGGACCTCGAGCACGGCGAGATGCTTCGCCTGGTGCGCGGGATCAACCGGCTCGACACGGACGTGGTGGTCGTCGATGTCGGCGCGGGCTCGTCGTACAACGTGGTCGACCTGGTCGCGGCCGCGGACATCAAGCTCATCGTGATGACGCCGAACCTGACGGCGCTCCACAACGCGTACGCGATGCTGAAGGCGTGCGTGCACCGCGTGGTGCGCAAGCTGTGCGCCGACGAGACGGAGCAACAGCTCGTCGACAGCGCGCTCGCGCACGAGAGCAAGTCGCGGACGATCGTCCAGCTGCTCGACGTGCTCCGGCCGCTCGATGGCGGGGACGTCGCCGACCGGATCTCCGACACGCTGGGCCGCTTCGGCGTGGGCCTCATCGGCAACCAGGTGTCGAGCCATCAGGACGCCTCGGTGCTCGACCGCATCGGCTCGATGATCCAGGACCACCTCATGATCCAGGCGCCGCTGCTCGCGGCGATCGGGCGCTCGGCCGCGCTCGCGGGCGGCCTGCGCGCCGGCTCGGGGACGCTGGTCGACCGCAACGACGCGTCTTACCCGGCGTTTCGGCGGCTCGCCGGCGCCGTCCTCGAGGTCGACCTCGACCGGCTGCGGGGCACGCCGCGCACGCCCACCGGCACCATGCCCCTCTGGGTCGCCCGCGAGCTCACCCCGGGGACGGTGTAGTACCTGTCAACCGGTCGGCGAAACGGAACCCAGCGATTCCAGCTGCTTGGCCAGGGACGGTGTAACACTTGTCAACCGGGTCAGCTGCGCCGCGACCGTCGCCACGAGCGCCTCTCCGCTGGGGTCGAGCGGCCGATGCATGATGCGAGACCCGGCCTGACGCGTGACCGACAGACACGCGCACATCTCGGCGACCGTGAACCCGAGGCGGCGCGCGATGCCCAGCGTCACCCGCCGCGCGCGCACGAGCTCTGGCTCCGGCGCTCGCGAGCAGAACCGCGTCCACGGGATTGCAAGCGCCTCTGCGACGAGCTCCACGACCACCCGCGGCGACGGGCGATAGTGAGCGAACGCGCGTGCAACCAGCGGCACGTGGTCTGGGTCGGTAACCGGCGTGCCGAGCTCGATCGCGCCGAACCGGTGCGCGGCTCGGTTCATCGTTGTCAGCGATGGCCGGCCGAAGTCAGCGGCCGCGGCGCCGACCCACGCGTCGAAGTTTGCGCGCCCGACGCCGCACCGTCGCAGACCGTCCGCGGTGTCGAGCCACGGCGGCGCGCCGGTAGCGCCCGTGTACGCGCGATGGCTGGTCCAGGTGCTGGCGCTCGCTCGTTTTGCCGCGTTACCGCGGACGGGGTTGCTGTGGATGTACGCGACAAGCCGTCCTTCGCTGCCGCTGCCGACGACCCACGCCGCGGGCCGGTCAGCGAACACCGGCCCCAGGCGGTCGTGGCGCTTGTTGTGCCAGTTCGCGAACGGCGAATGGATGCGCTTGAGCAGCGGGCCGATCGGGGTCGTTCCGGCGACGAGCGCGAGGTGCACGTGGCTGCTCATGAGCGCGTAGGCGAGACACCGCCAGTCGCTGTCGGCAAGCGCGGCGCCGAGCCGGTGAAGGTACATCGCGCGTTCGGTGTCATCGCGCAGCAGGAAGCTGCGATCGACGAAGCGAGCGATGACATGGTGGACGGCGGTGGGTTGAATGACGCGAGCTTCACGCATCCAGCGCGTATCGGCCGGTCGGTGCAGCAGTTGCGCGGGCGGACAGGTGTTACACCGTCCCCACTCAAGTTATTGAAATAACTACGCTTCGTAAAACGCGACGGTTGACAAGTACTACACCGTCCCCAGGAGGGCGGCGTGGAGGACGCGGTTGGCGCCGTCGGAGTCGGCGGTGCCGAGCGCCCGCAGGCGCTGCTGGGCGCGGCCAGCGTCGTCGAGGAGGAAGCGCACGAGGTCGGCGCGGATCATGTCGTCGTCGCAGTCGGTCCACTTGCGACCGCCGCTGATCATGCCCTTGCGGACCTGCTCGCGCGCGGGGACCACCTGGTCGCGCGCGATGGCCCAGGCGAGCGCGGGCACGCCGAGGTACGCCAGCTCGCCGAGGGTGCCGCCGGCGCTGCAGAGCGCGGCGTCGGCGGAGACGAACAGCCCGCCCGGGTCGTCCGGCGACCGGCGGACATCGACCGTGTGCCCCGCGAGGCATGCGTGGCCGACCGCGATGCGCAGCGCGTCGTCGTCGCGGAACCCCGGCCCCGCGATCACCACGAGCTCGAGCGGTCGGTCCTCCGGCAGCAGCGAGATCACCCGCGCCGTGGCGCCCACCGGATCGCTCCCGCCGAACGTGATGAGCAGGCGCAGCCGCGACGACGCCATCGGGCGACACGAGCCGCGCGTGAAGCGCTTGATCTCGCGGCGCAGCATCAGGTAGTGCCGGCCGAGTAGCTTTCTCTTCGCGCACGGGTACGTGTGCGCGAGCGAGAGCGCGTGAAAATTGTGGTTCACCACCGCGTCCACCTGGAGCGGGCACTTCCCCTGGTCATCCACCACCACCGTCCGCACGCCGCGATCCTTGAGCTTCGGCGCGAGCTGGTCTGCGATCGCCGGTCCGTCGATCACCACCGCCGCCGCGTGCATCTCCTCCGCCGCCCGCGCTACCTGCTCCGGGCTCCAGTCCTGCGCGTCGACCTCGAGGTTGCGATCGCGCGCCCACGACATCACGGCCAGCGCGTCACCGCCGAACATCAAGACAGGATCGCCGCCCGCGCTCTGGACCTCTTCGATCAACGCCCACAACCTCGCCACGTGACCGAAGCCCAGCGCGTGCGACGCGTCCGCGCGGAACACCACGCGTCGACCGAGGAGGGACGGGGCCGCCACGGTTACGCCACGCGGGCGACCATCGCACGCGTCTCTTCGAGCCCGAGGCGCGGGGAGGCGCAGTCGCTCGAGTACGTGAAGTCATCCGGCACCGGCTCGCCGACGCGCACGTTCGTGTTCGTCGAGTGAAACGCGAACTCGGGCCAGATGACGAGCAGCTCGCCGAGGTCGCTCGTGCGGCGCGCCTCCTCCGTCGAGATGAGCGTCTCGTGCAGCTTCTCGCCGGGGCGGATGCCCACGCACGTCCGCGGCACGCCCGGCGCGACCGCTTCGGCGAGCGTCTCGATGTCCGTCGTCGGCAGCTTCGGGATGTAGATCTCGCCGCCGCGCATCAGCTGCAGGCCGCGGAGCACGAGGTTGACCGCGTCCTCCATCTCGATCCAGAAGCGCGTCATGCGCGCGTCGGTGATGGTGAGCTGTCCGCGCGACCTCTGCGCGCGGAACAGGGGGATGACGCTGCCCGCCGAGCCCATCACGTTGCCGTAGCGCACGCACGAGAAGCGCGTGGCCCGGTCGCCCGAGTATGCGTTCGCGGCGAGGAGCAACTTCTCCATGCACAGCTTCGTCGCGCCGTAGAGGTTGGCCGGCGAGACGGCCTTGTCCGTCGACAGCGCGATGACGCGCTGGACGCCACAGCTCATCGCCGCCTCGATCAGGTTGCGCGCGCCGTTGACGTTGGTCTGCACGGCCTCGATCGGGTTGTACTCGCAGATCGGTACGTGCTTCATCGCGGCCGCGTGGACCACGACGTCCACGCCGCGCAGCGCGCTCTGCAGTCGGTCGCGGTCGCGGATGTCCCCGACGAAGAACCGCAGGCGCTTGTCCTTGATCTCGCGCTCCATGACGTAGTGCTTCTGCTCGTCGCGCGAGAACACGATGATCTTCTTCGCGCGCGACGCGAGGGCGCGCTGGACGAATGCCTTGCCGAACGAGCCGGTCCCGCCGGTCACGAGCACGACTTTGTCATCGAGGGCGGACGTGGTGGCGTGGAGCGTGGTCACTGGGTAGGTCCTTCCGTGGTGCGAACGAGAGCGCGGTGAAGCGCGGCGACGACGCGGTCGACATCGGCGTCGTGCATCGCGGGGAACATCGGCAAGCTGAGGGTGCGGGCGTAGTAGCGGTCCGCGCCGGGGCGCGGCCGGGCGAGCTCGCCGGGACAGCGCGCCGCGTGTAGCGGGTGCTGGAGCAGCGGGATGTAGTGGACCTGCGTCCCGATCCCGGCCTCGGCGAGCGCGGCCACGGTGCGCGCGCGCGTGGTTCCGAAGTGCGCCCAGTCGGCCGCGATCGCGAACAGGTGGTATGCCGACTCGCGCCCCGCGATCTCGACCGGGGCCGCGAGCGGCGCCTCGAGGGTGTCGCCGTACGCGCTTGCCCCGAACGTCGCGGCCAGCGCGGCCCGGTAGCGGGCGGCGAGCGCCCGGCGGCGGGCCACGAACGCGGGGAGCCTGGTCAGCTGCGAGAGGCCGAGCGCGCACGCGAGGTCGGGCAGGCGGTAGTTCCAGCCGAGCTCCTGGACCTCGTAGGCCCACGGCCCCTCGGGCCGGGCCTGCATGCGTTCGGGGTCGCGCTCGATCCCGTGCTGCCGGAGCCGGTCGAGGCGGCGCTTGATGTCCGCGTTGCGGACGACGACCGCGCCGCCCTCGCCCGTGGTGACGTGCTTGACGGGGTGGAAGCTGTACACGACCGCGTCGCTGTCGCCGCCGCCGATCGGCACGCCCCCCGACGTGGCGCCGAGCGCGTGGCACGCGTCCTCGATGAGCCGTAGCCCGTGGGCGCGCGCCAGCGCCGTGAGCCGCGCCAGCTCCGCGGGCTGGCCGGCGAGGTGGACGGGCACGATCGCGCGCGTGCGTGAGGTGATGAGCGCCTCGACCGACGCGGGGTCGAGGTTGCCTGTCCGGGGGTCGGTGTCCGCGATCCGGACCGTCGCGCCCACGTAGTACGCGGCGGCCGCGGTCGCGGAGAACGTGATCGGCGTCGTGATGATCTCGTCGCCCTCGCCGATGCCGAGCGCCGCGTACGCCAGGTGCAGCGCGGCGGTGCCGCTCGAGCAGGCCGTGGCGTACGGCGCGCCGACCAGCGCGGCGAGCGCGGCCTCGAACCGGCCGACCAGCGGGCCACAGGTGAGGAGAGGTGCGCGCAGGGCCGTGATGACCGCTGCGATATCCTCGTCGTCGATGCTCTGGCGGCCGTACGGAAGCACGAGCACGGTCTCTGCGAGCGGCGGGCCAGCCCGCATGCGAGGCGTGACGCGGACTTGCGTCCGGCGTCGTCCGCGCGGCCGTCGTCAGGGTTGACGCGTGCGGTACGCGCGCAGCTTGCCCGTCGCCACGCGGTGCGAGCCGGTGCGGGTCCGCGCCTCGGCGAGGGCGTCGTTCCAGGCCGCCTGGCGCGACGTCAGCTCCGCGATCTTCTCGCTCGGCGCCGGGACGTCCTCGCCGGGCGGGACCAGCGGCGCGAGCTCGGCCGTCGCGAGGATGGCCTCGCGGGTCGCGACCATGATGCGCGCGGCGTCGAGGAGGACCTCGTCGGGCACGCCTTCGGGCACGACCGGCGTGGCGGCGAGCAGCGCGTCGACGAGCGACAGGTGCGCTTCGCGGTGGCCGCTCACTTCTGGTGGGCTTTGCGGAAGCCATCCGCGAGGGTCGACATGACCCGCGTCGCGTGCGCGAGCGGCCCCACGTTCATCGCGAAGCTGGCCTCGGTCAGCTTGTCGGTGACGAAGACGTACAGCGCGTCGAGATGGGCGGCGAGCTCCGGCGCGGCGGCGTGGTCGAGGGCGGCACGGAGCTCGATCACGATCCGCGCGGCGTGGTCGATCGCGGCGGCCTTGGCGAGGATGTCTTTGGCCGCGATCGCGGTGCGGGCGTCGTCGAGGTCTCGGGCGAACCGCTCGAAGAGCCGGTCGAGGACCTGCGTCTTCGGCGCCGACTCGAGATCGACGTTCTGATACATCTTCGCGGCGCGAGCAAGCATGGTCGGTCCTTGGTTACGCGGACTTCAGCAGGGCGGTGATGGACGAGGACTGGGCCTGGAACGCCGACATCGTGGCCTCGAGCGCCGTGAACTGCGCCTGGAGGCGGGTCTGCAACGCGGTGGCGTTGGCGTCGTACGAGTCGATCTGCTTCTGGATGCTGGCCGTTCGGTCAGTCATGCCTTTGGTCTTGTTCGCGAAGATGCCGTCGCCGGCCTCGGTATACGAGTTGTCCAGTGACCGGAGCGCGCTCGAAAAGCCGCCCTTCACGAACAACTTCGCGAGGGTATCGGGATCCTTGCCGAGCGCCGCGGTGAGCTTGGACGAGTCGAGCGACAGGATGCCGGTCTTGTCGATCGAGAGGCCGAGCCCGTCGAGCGTCATGCCGCCGAAGCTCTGGCTCACCATCGAGGTCATCCGGTTCTGCAGACCCTCGAGATCCGAGTCGGCGAACAGCGTGTCGGCGCCCGCCCGCGTGCCGGTGTAGGTCAGCTGCGTGTTCAGCTTTCCCATGATGTTGTTGAAGGAGGTGACGAACGTGTTGAGCTTCGCCGCGGCCGCCGCCGTGTCGAGCGTGACCGCGACCTGGGTATCTGCCTCGGTGGCGCCCTGGGCCGACATCGCCGTGATCGTCACGCCGGTGAGGGCGTCGTCGATCACGTTCGTCGGTCGGGTGACCTGGACCCCGTCGATCGTCACCTTCGCGTCCATCGGCGGAACCTTGACGTTGGCCGCGTCACCGAGGCCGAGGCTGTCGCCGTTGTCCGTGAACGTCGCGGCGTTGGTCGTGCCGGTCTTGCTCGCGTTGACCATCAGTCGATAGCTCGACCCGTCGAAGAGCACGGACGCGGCGACGCCGGCGTTCGTGCCGTTGATCTTCGAAGCGATGCTCTCCAGCGTGTCGGTCGCGCCCCAGCTCACGGACGTCGAGACGCCCGTGCCGGTCTGAAACGTGACGCCACCCGTGCCGAGCATCCCGGCCACGTCGGCGGGGAAGGTCTTCGACGAGACCACCTGGGCGCGGGCGAGCTGGTCGACGCGCACGGCGTGCGTCGAGGCCGATGCATCCCCGGAGACCGCGACGTTGACGTGGCTGTCGCTCGTCGACGAGGTGCGAAATTGGGTCCCGCTCGTGAGCGACATGCTGTCGGCGAACGTGCCGAAGTCCGACATCGCCGACGACAGTAGATTTACGATCTGCTTCTGGCTCGCCAGGTTCGACTGCTGCGCCATCAGCGGCTGCTCGGGCTGCTTTTCGGCCGCCACGAGCTGCGAGATCAGCGAGCTCGAATCGATACCACTGCTGAGGCCAGAGAACGTGATCGCCATCTAGTGCTCCTTCCGAGCGGGCTGCCCGTCGTCGCCGCTTAACCGCGGAGCAGCGAGAGCGCCGCGGACGGCAGCTGGTTGGCCTGGGCGAGGACGGCGATGCCGGCCTGGCTGAGGATGTTGTGCTGCGTCATGTTCGCGGTCTCCGACGCGATGTCCACGTCGGTGATGCGCGACTTCGCCGCCGTCAGGTTCTGGGTCGTGACGGCGAGGTTGCTGACGGTGACGTTCATGCGGTTCTGCACGGCGCCGACGTTCGCGCGGGCGGTCGACAGCTGCTTGATCGCGCTGTCGAACACGGCGAGCGCGGCTTGCGCGTTGGTCGCCGTGGAGAGGCTCGCCGAGCCGATGTGCAGCGAGGTCGAGCCGAGCGTGGTCGTCGCGAGCTTCGTGATGCTGAGCGCCAGGCGATCGTTCGCGGTGTTCTTGATGCCGACCTGGAACGTCAGGCCACTCGAGGCGCTGCCGTCGAGGAGCTTCTGGCCGTTGAAGTCGGTGACGTTGCTGATGCGATCGATTTCTTTGGAGAGCTGCTTGAACTCCGTCTGGACGTAGCCGCGCTCCGTGGATCCGAGCGTGGAGTTGCTCGACTCGACGCCGAGCTCGCGCATGCGCGACACGATCCCCTGCATCTGGCTCATGCCGCCTTCCGCGACCTGCGAGAGCGAGATGGCGTCGTTCGTGTTGCGCTGGGCCTGGCCGAGCGACTGGATGTCCGCGGACATGTGCTGGCTGATGCCGAGGCCGGCGGCGTCATCCGATGCGCTGTTGATGCGCATGCCGGACGACAGGCGGCTGATGGACTTCGAGAGCTCCATCTGGGTGTTCGAGAGGTTGCCCTGGGCCGACAGAGAGGTGGTGTTGGTGAGCATCGAGATCGACATTGTGTTTTTCCTCGGGTCCGGTTTGGTTTAGTGGACCGTGTCGGTCCCACTTGCTGACTCGTCCGGTTGGCGGACGGCTTTAGGCAGATTCGAAAGTTACGCGCTCTGCTGGAGCGTCGAGATCACGTGCTGCGTGACCGCCTGCGTGACGTTGAGGATCTGCGTGGCCTGCGCGAGCGTGCTCGCGGCGCCGACGCCGTCCGCCTGCACGAGGTTCGAGATCACGCCGGCCAGCCGCGTCTCCAGGAGGCCGCGTTGCGTGTCCGCGTCGGTCAACGCGGCCAGCGCGGCGCCGGTCTTGCCGCGCGCGACGCCGAGCTGGGTGGTCGCCGTCGACAGCGTGCCGAGGGAGCCCTGGACCCCGACGAGGTCGTTGGCGCCCAGCGCCGTCGCGAGCTTGGCGAGCTCGGGCAGGATGTCGACCGTGTCGGCGCTCCCGTCCGCCGTCAGGACGGAGCCCGGCACGCCGACGGTCTGCGCGACGTTCTCGCCGGTCGTGATGTCACGTGCGGACCCATCACCGTGGTACGCGCCAGCGGCATCGAAGGGCTCGGTGCCCGTCTGCGAGCCGGCGAGGAGGTAGTGGCCATCGGCGCCCTGCGCGTTGGCCGCGGCGAGCGCGGACTTGTAGAGGGCGGTCACCTGGGCGGCGATCGCCGAGCGGTCGCCGGGCCCGGCTGTGGTCGAGGAGCCCTGAACGGCGAGCTGGCGCGCCTGCGCGACGATGCCGGTGAGGCTCGCGAGCGACGAGTCGGTCTCCTGGACATCGGTCCGGCTCGCGGCGAGCGCGCCGCCCGTGCCCGTCGACAGCGTCTGCCGCGTCTTTTCGCGCTGCGCGTCGGCCCACGCGACGGGGTCGTCCGATGGCACCTGGACGCGGAGGCCGGAGCTGGCGACGCCCGTCGCGTCGGCGACCTTGCTCTGCGCGCGGCTGGTGGCCTGCGACGCGAGCTCGATGATGTGTGTTGAGGTCACCCGCATGGCGGCGTCCTAGCGAGCGGACGGCCGCTCAGAGGTTCTGGATCAAGCCCGACAGCATGTCGTTGATCGTCGAGAGGAACTTCGTCAGCGCCTGCGACGCGCTCGAGAAGCGCGCGAGGTTCGTCTGCTCTTCGGTGAGATCGACCCCGGAGACGGAGTCGCGTAGGTCGTCGAGGTGCGAGGCGACCACGCTATCGGCGGTCGCGTCCGCCTTCGCATCGGCGACGTGCTGCGCGAGGGCCGTGATCGGCGCGAGCGCGGCCGACGTGAAGGTCGAGCCGCCGGCCGCCACCGTCGCGGCCGATAGCGCGGCGAGCGCGAGCGCGCCCTTGTTGTCGCCGGGGCCCGCGCCGGGGCCGGCGGTGGCGAGCTGGCTCGGGTTCGCGGCGTGGCCCGGATCGAGCGCGAGCGCCGCGGCCGCGCCCTTGACGGCGGCGGGCGCGACGAACGTCGGCCGGCCCGTGACGCCGTCGGCGCCGGCGTTGGCCTGCGAGACCGTGTTGAAGCCGGTGGCCACGTCGGACGCGAGCTGATCCATCCGGTCACCCACGGCGACGATCTGCGCGCGCGCGGCGAGCATGCCGCCGAGCTGACCGCCGGAGAGCTGCGCCGTGACATCGCGCGTGTTGGCGCCCGACACGAGCGACAGCGTCGCGAGGCCCGTCGCTGCGTCGGGCTTGGCCTGGAGCTGGGCGGCGTGCGTGCCGTCGACGAGGACGCCGCCGCCGTCGAGGACGAAGCGCATCTGGCCATCGGCGTCGACGCGGGCGGAGCCGCCGACGAGCGTCGTCAGCTGCTTCGCGATGCGGTCGCGGTTGTCGAGCGCGGCGGGCGACCCCGACTGCGCGGCCTTGTTCGCGGCGGCGAGCTGGCTCGCGAGCGCGGTGGCGCTGGTGGCCATCGTGCCGATCTGCGCGTCGGCGGACGTGCGCGCGTCCGTCACGGCCGCGGCCGTGGCGTGAAACGTGGAGACGAGGTCCGCGAGCGAGGCGACGGTGGCCTGGCGCTGGTCCGGATCCGTCGGGGCGGCCGCGGTCTGCTGCAGGCGCGCGAACACGCTCGCGAGGCGATCGCTCGTCTGCGCGCCGCCGGCGAGCGTCGCCTCGAAGTCCGAGAGCGTGTCGCGCGTCTGCGCGGTGCGGCCGAGCGACGACGCCGCGTCGCGGATGCGCCCGGAGACGAGCCCGTCCGCCGTGCGCGTCGGATCGCCGGAGCGGACCCCTCCGAGGGTCGGGGGGCCTTGCATCGCCTCGAGGTCGACGACCTCGCGCGAATAGCCAACCGTGTTCGCGTTGGCGACGTTGTTGGTCGCGACCGCCACGCCCGTGTGTTGAGCGCTCATCGCGCTCGAACCCATGCTGAGGAGGGACAGGAGGTCGGACATGGTGCTCGGCTCAGTACGTGGCGAGCAGGCGAAGCGCCGGCGCGGCCGTGGACCGAGCGCGGCGGTCGTAGCCCATCGCCTCCGTTCCCAGGAGCGCGCGGACGGCCTCGGTCGCGGCCGCCGCGAGCATCGCGGTGGCGCGGGCCTCGACCTGGATCGCGACGAAGAGGTCTCTGATCTCGGGTGAGGGCTCGACCTTCTCGCGGAGCGCCACGAGCTGGTCACAGAGGCGGCGCTTGTGGTCCGCGAGGTCGGCGAGCCGGGCGTGGTCGAGCTTGGCGATCGCGGCGCGCTCGTCGGCGAAGGCCTGACGGAGCTCCTCGCCGAGCAGGCGGAGCTGATGGAGGGCGGGGGTCATGATGCGGAGCCGCGGCCGCGCGATGCGTCGTCATCGACGATGCGCGACGCGAGCTTGTCGAGGTCCACCGGGTACTCGCCCTTGTCGAGCAGGGCCCGGATCTTCTCGAGGCGGCCCGTCACGTCCACGGGCTTCGCCGCAACCGACGCGGTGGCGCCGGCGGACAGGGTCACGACCGTGGACTCGGGCGGCTTGTCGCCGGCCTTCGCCTTGGGCTGCGAATCCGCCTTGATCGGGAGGACAGCGAGGTTGGAATCGATGCGCATGGTGGCCTCGACTTACCGATTCGTCCGGGACTCAGACTTGTTGAGAGGTAAAAGTGGGGCCGGGTCGATCGCCGCGCCGTCGTGGCGGACCTCGAAGTGCAGGTGGGGGCCCGTGGATGCGCCCGTGGTGCCCACGTTGCCGATCGGAGCGCCGGCGTCGACGTGATCTCCTACCTTCACCGACACGGCGGACAGATGGGCGTACCGCGTCTCGTAGCCGGCCGCGTGCGTGACGGTGACCAGGTTGCCGTACGTGCCCGCCGGGCCGGCGTGGGTGATCGTCCCCGCCGCGGCCGCGCCGACGACCGTGCCCGTCGGGGCCGCGAGGTCGAAGCCCGGGTGCTTGATCTCCTTGTGCTGGATCGGATCCATGCGCACGCCGTAGCCGCTGCTCGCGCGGCCGATGACCGGCATCTGCAGGGCGGGGCCAGCGTAGCCGTCGGGCAGGGCGCCCTTGAGGGCCGGCCCCCCCGGAGCGGCCGCGACGGTATCGACGGCCGTGCCGCGGTGCAGGTTCGCGCCCGATATCTTCATGGCCGTCATCGCGTCCGCGTTGTCAGCGCCGCTGCCCCGGGAGAGCTGCTTGGCCATGATCTCGGCCATGCCGATGCCGCCCGAGTCGGACATCTTGTCGGCGACGGCCTCGTTGAACATCTGCTTGAACGTGTCGCCGGCGAAGCCGCCGTCCACGCCCTCGGCCCCCGCCGGCTTGGCCTCGGCGAGCATCTGCCGGAGGAAGAACGCCTCGAGTTGTTTGGCCGCGGTCTTCGCGGGGTCGGCCTTCGCCGCCACGCCGGCCGCGCCGGCCATGTGCGTCTCGAGCTTCACAGGGCCTTGATGTCGGCGCGCAGGGCGCCGGACGCCTTGAGGGCGCGCAGGATGGAGACGAGGTCGCGCGGCTTGGCGCCGAGCGCGGCGAGGGCGGCGGCGACGTCCGCGACGGTCGCGGCCTTGCCCATCACCTTGAAGGTGTTGTTCTCTTCCTTCACCTTGAGCTCGGTCCGCGGCACGACCTTGGTCTTGCCGCGGCCGCCGATGCCCTCGGGCTGCGAGACGACCGGCGTCTCGGAGACCTCGACGGTGAGCGCGCCGAACGTGATCGCGGCGGGGCGGAGCGTGACGGCCTCGCCGACGACGATCGTGCCGGTCTTCTCGTCGACGATGACGACGGCCAGGAGATCCGGGTCGACCTCGATGGCGTCGAGCTTCGCGATGAGCGCGGGCACGTTGCCGCGGGCATCGGCCGGGACGGCCACGATGATGGCCGACGCGTCGCGCGTGATGGCGCTGCCGGCGCCGAGGGCCCCGTTGATCGCCTCCTGCATGCGGCTAGCCGTCGTGAAGTCCGGCGTCTTGAGCATCAGCACGATCTGCTTGTCCGGCATCACGGTCGGCGCGGCCTTCTCGATGATGGCGCCGTTCGAGACGGTGCCGGCCGTGGTGTGGTTCTTCGTCGTGCTCGAGCCGGTGGCGCCGGAGGCGACGAAGCCGCCGACGCTGAGCTCGCCCTGCGCGATGGCCCAGGTGACGGTGCCGTCGGCGCCGCGCAGCGGCGTGGCGAGCAGCGTGCCGCCCGCGAGGCTCGACGAGTTCCCGAGCGAGGAGACGGTGATGTCGAAGCCCATGCCGGGCTTGCCGAACGCGGGGAGCTCGCCGGTCACGATGACGGCGGCGACGTTCTTCGCCTTGAGGTCGGCCGGATCGATCGTCGAGCCGAGGTTCTTGAGCATCTTGGTGAGCGCGGTCTTCACGGCGGGCGAGCGCGTGTCGTCGCCCGTGCCCGCGAGGCCGACGACGAGGCCGAAGCCGACGACGTGGTTCTCGCGGACGCCATAGATCGTCGTCAGGTCCTTGATGCGATCGGCGCGCGCGGGCGCGGCCGAGGCCGCGATGGCGAGCAGCACGAGGGCGGCGGACCTCAGAACGGCCATAGCTTGCTCACGATGCGGCCGAGCCAGCCGCGGCGCTGGGTGTCGCTGATATCGCCCTTGCCGGTGTACTCGACCTCGGCGTCGGCGATGCGCGAGGACGGCACGGTGTCGTCATCGGCGATGTCGATCCGGCGCACGAGGCCGCTGACATAGATGTGGTGCTCCTCCGCGCCGACCATCACGACCTTCGTGCCCTCGATGAACAGGTCACCGCTGGGCACGATCTCGACGACCTGCACGGGCAGGGTCGCCGTCACGTTGCCCTGGCGCTTGGTGGCGCCGTTGCCGGTGAACTTCTGGTCAGAGGTCGACGCGAACAGCTTCGCGGGGTCGATGGACGGATACTTCTTCTGCAGCGCGGCGACAAAGCCGAGCGCCTCGGGGACGCCGTAGCTCGTGGCGTCCGACTTGTTGAGCGTGGTGTCCGCCTGGTGGCTCGCGAGGTCCTTCTCGTCGATCTTGACGACGAGGATGTCGCCGACGCGGCGCGCGGTGGGATCCTCGAAGAGGCCGCCCGCGCCCTCGGCGTACAGGCTGCCGTCCTGCGCGGCGCTCCGCTTCCCGAACGACCCTTTCTCGAGCGTGCGGTGCTTGGGGTGGTACGGCGCGATGTGCGGCGTACACGCGGACGCGGCCAGGAGGCACGCGAGCGCGAGGCGCGAGACGCGCGCGGTCACGCGCCCCCTCCCACTTCGACGGTGGCCGGCGCGACGAGGAGGCCGCGCACCGTGGTCTTCGAGCCCGTGAGGCGGACCGTGGCCTGTTCGCCGGGGCGAGCCGCGAGCTCGAGCGTGCCGGTGCCATGGACGTGGACGCCGCCGCGGCGAACATCGACGGTGACCTCGCTGCCCTGGCGGAGCCGGGGGGCCTGCATGACATCGTGGGCGCCGACGGCGGTGCCCGCGGCGAGGTCCTTCGTCAGCGTGCTGCCGACGACGCCGCCGGCGGCGGCGGGGGCGATCGCATCCGAGGCGCGGCGCTGGACCTCGATGTCGTCCTCGCCGATGACGTCTCCGGCGGCGAGCGCGCGGCGCGTCACGGCGACCTCGGACAGCGCGGCGTACGAGACCTGCACGTACGCCTCTCGCGGCTTCTTGTTCGTGCGGCTGCGGATCACGATCTTCACGCTCGCCCGGCCGACGCGCAGCTCGCGTGGCCGCTCGACCAGCACGAGCTCGGCGGGGACGTCGAGGCCCGTCATCGACGCGGGCGGGTAGACGTGGGCGATGCCGAGGCCGGCGGGGAGCGCCGGCGCGAGCGAAGCCTCGACGATCGCCTCGATCGTGTCGGCTTCTGCGCTGCCGTCGCCGAGCGCGAGCCCGACGCCGACGATCATGAGAACGAGCGCCTTCATCGGAGCTGCGCCGTCTCCCCGAGCATCTCGTCCGCGGCCTTGACGACGCGCGAGTTGACCTCGTACGCGCGCTGGCCGGCGATGAGATCGATCATCTCGTCGACGACGTTGACGTTCGACGCCTCGATCATGCCCTGCTGGAGCGTGCCGGCGCCGCCCTCGCCCGGGTTGCCGAGCACCGCGCTGCCCGACGCGCCGGTCTCCCGGAAGAGCGTCGAGCCCTGCGCGGCGAGGCCGGCCGGGTTCGCGAACGACGCGAGCTGCAGCTGGCCGAGGATGACGGGCTGCGCCTCGCCGGACACCGTCGCCGAGACCTGGCCCGTCGTCGAGATCGAGACGTTCTGCGCCTCGGGGGGCACCGTGATCTCGCCGACCGCGTAGCCATCCGCCGTGACGAGCTTGCCGTCGCTCGAGAGCTGCAGCGCGCCGTTGCGCGTGTAGGCGGTCGTGCCGTCGGGCATGGTGACGGGCAGGTAGCCCTTGCCCTGGACCGCGACGTCGAGCGAGTTGCCGGTCTGGTGCATCTCGCCTTGAGAAGATTCGCGCGCGGTCGAGATCAACCGCGTGCCGAGGCCGATCTCCGTCGCGCTCGGCGCCGCGGAGCCGTTGCCCGTGGGCGAGCCGGCCGCGCGCATCTGCTGGTACATGAGGTCGGCGAACTCGGCGCGCCCCTTCTTGAAGCCGTTCGTCGAGACGTTGGCGATGTTATTCGCGGTGACGTCCAGCTTGGTCTGCTGCGCTTCCATGCCGGAAGCTGCGGTGGCGAGTGAGCGAAACATGGGAGCTCCTTACTTGCCGAGGTCCGTGGCGGCCTTGGACTCCACGTCGTGGAAGCCCTGGATCACCTTCATCAGCGACTCGTAGGTGCGAGAGACTTTGACGAGATCGACGACGCCCCGGATGATGTTGACGTTGCTCGACTCGAGCATTCCGCTCCGCACCTTGGGGGCCTCTCCTGCAACCGGCTGGCCAGTCGCCGAGAAGAGCGAACCGCCCTCTCGCTTCGTCTGAGCGGGGGCGAACTTCACCAGCTCGATCTTGCCGAGCATCACGCCGTCAGCGCTGACGCTGCCGTCCGCGCCCACGTCGATCTGGCTCGCCGTCGGCGGGATCGTGAGCTCGCCGCCGCCAGCCGCGCGCACCGGCAGGCCGTCGTTCGTGACGAGCTTGCCGCCCGAGTCCATCTGGAGATTTCCCGCGCGCGTGTAGCGGGTGCCGTTCGGCGCCTCGACCCCGATGAAGCCATCGCCCTCGAGCGCGAGGTCGAGCGGGTTGCCCGTCTGCGCGAGCGCGCCGTGCTCGGTGTCGAGGCGGCTCGTGCCGGCATCGACCATCGCGACGTCCTTGGACTTCGCGCGCCCGAGCTGCTCGCGGAACGTGACGCGGTCGCCCTGGAAGCCGGACGTCGCCGCGTTGGCGATGTTGTTCGCCGTGGTGTCGAGCGCGTTGCTCTGCGCGACGGCGCCCGCGGTCGCGATGTAGATGCCGGAGCTCACGCGGCCACGGCGCCGGTCTCGCCCTCGAGCTGCGCCCGCAGGCGAGCGATCGCGCGGCCGTGCAGCTGGCACACCCGCGAGACGGTGACGCCGAGGACCACGGCGATCTCGGCGTAGGTCAGCTCCTCGTTGTAGTAGAGCGCGAGCAGCGTGACGTCGCGCTTGTCGGCGTGCTCGAGCGCCGCGCGGACGCGCGTGATGGCGACGCGGTTGCCGGCCTGGGTCTCGGGCGAATCCTCCTGGCCCGCCATCGCCATCGTGTCGTCGCCCATCTCGAGCGCGCCGACCGTGACGTGCACGAGCTGCTCGAGGTGCTCCTTGTACTCCGCGAGCGGGACGCCGAGCTTCGCGGCCACCTGATCGTCCGACGGGGCGCAGCCGAGCTCGCGCTCGAGCTGCTGGATCGTCTGGCCGATCTTGCGGGCCATCTGGCGCACGCGGCGCGGCATGATGTCGCCCTTGCGCAGCTCGTCCATGACGGCGCCGCGGATCCGCTTCGTCGCGAACGACAGGAACGGCTCGTTGCGCGAGTCGTCGTAGCGCTCCGCGGCCTCCGTGAGGCCGAGCAGGCCCGCCGCGACGAGGTCCTCGCGCGCGATCCAGTCCGGGCAGCGGCGCGCCATGCGGAGGGAGATCCGCCGGGCAATCTCGACGTACTCGGAGATCAGCCGGTCGCGTTCAGCGTTGGGACGGCGAGCCTGGATTGCGTATGCCTTCATCGGGAACCTCCGGTGGCGCGGAACCACGGTGCGTCGAGGACGGGAGCAGGAGCGAGCGTGGCGAGGGCGCGGGTGAGCTGGCGGATGGCGCGCGCGGCGGGGGCGTCGGGCGCGTGGACGAGGAGCGGGACGCCGATCTGCGCCGCCTCGGTCACCGCGGGGTCCGCCGGGATCGCGGGCAGCGCCGTGATCTTCAGATCGAGGAAGCGGGTGACCAGCGCGCCGAGGCGGGCGACGAGCTCGTCGGCCTGGGCCCGCGACGTGACGCGGTTGGGGACGAGGTAGGCGTGCTTGACGCCCTGCTCGACGGACAGGACCTTGAGGGTCGCGTACGCGTCTGCCATCGAGAGCGGCTCCGGGTTGACGACGACGATGGCGTCTGTCGTGGCGCCCGCGAAGGTCGTCTGCGCCTGCCCGATGCCGGCCGCGATGTCGACGATGAGCGTGTCGAACCGCGACGAGAGCGCCTCGACGATGTCGAGCACGCGGCGCTGGGTGGCCGGCCCGATGGTCGACAGCAGGTAGCTGCCGTTGAGCGCGGGCAGGAGGTGGATGCCGTGGGTCGCGATGAGGACGTCGTCGATCGGCGCGCCGCCGAGCGCGTCGAGCACGCTCCGGTCCGGCGCGACGCCGAGGAGGAGGTTCAGGTCCGCCATGCCGAGGTCGGTGTCCACGACCAGCGTGCGGCTGCCGGTCTGGGCGTAGGCGACGGCAAGATTGACGGCGAGCGTGCTCTTTCCGACGCCGCCCTTGCCGCCGCCGACGGCAATGGCGCGGCGAGCGCGGGCGATTTCGCCGGTAATCGACTTCCCGCCGCGTAAAACGCGGAGTGTGGCTGCTTGATCGGTCACGATATGTCCTAGGCGGCCCGCGTCTTCGAAGCCGTCTTCGTGGTGCTGTGCAAGCCCCCTGCCGCGAGCTCGAGCAGGCGCGCCGTGGTCGGCTCCTCGAGATCCTCGGGGACGGCCTGACCGGTGGTGACCCACGTGACCGGCAGCGCGAGGCGCGCGGGGGCGGCGGCGAGCTCGGTGACTTCTTCGACCTCGTCGAGCTTGGTGAAGAGGAGGCGGGCCGGCGCGAGCGCGCGGTAGCGGCGCGCGAAGTCGTCGATGGCGACCGGGGAGAGCGCGGCAGGTACGACGAGGTGGGTCTCGACGGGCAGGCCTTCGACGAGCTCCGCGAGCTCGGCGATCGCACGGGTGTCGCGCGGGCTCCGGCCGGCGGTGTCGATCAGCGTCAGCGCGCCCTCGTCTTCGCACAGCTCGCGCAGCTGGTCCTGGGTCGGGGCCACGTGGAGCGGGATGCCGATCAGCTCGGCGAACGTGCGGATCTGATCGACGCCGCCGATGCGGTAGTCGTCGAGCGTGACGAGGTGGACCGTGCGGCCTTCGATGAGGGCGGCGCGCGCCGCGAGCTTCGCGATGGTGGTCGTCTTGCCGGCGCCGGTCGGCCCGACGAGCAGGAAGGCGCGCGCGG
>JANXOM010000428.1 GCA_025353585.1 Deltaproteobacteria bacterium | reverse complement strand
CATCCACCTCTATGAAGCCATCCCGTACATGGGTGATGAGAAGCTCGCCCCGCTCATGAAAGCGTTCGACCACATCGTTCGCCAGCACGCGATTTTTCGCGCGGTGTTCGGCCTGATTTGAGGGGATGTCTCAGGCTGGGGACGCGAGCCGCCGAAAGCCATGGCGAGCACGGACGCGAGGAGGAGCTGGTGCATGCCATCAGTCTGGGGGCGCCCGCGCCGCTCCGCTGTCAGGCCTGTGTAAGCGCCGCGCCATCACCGCGCCGGTTCCCGCTCGATATCGGCCGCGCGGTCGGCGCAGCACCCGGCGCGTGGGTATATTGCGGCGATCCGACGGAGCGGGACGCTCGTAAGGATCTGTGCGCAGGCCTCGGGGCGGCAGCGTGCGCGTCACCGTATTCGTCATCGCCCTGACCAGAACCGATTGGAGACAGCGTGGGGAAACTAGCAGCAGCATTCGCGTGCGTGTTGATGGCGTGCGGCGGCAGCAAGCCGGCACCGAACACCACCCCGGCGAAGCCGGCGGACACCTCGGCCTCCGCCGGCGGCAAGCCCGCCGCGGCCCCCGAGCTCTACGATCGGCTCGGCGGCCAGAAGGCCGTCGTCGCCGTCGTCGAGGACTTCGTCAACCGCGTCGCCGCCGACACGCGGATCAACCTCCGCTTCATCAACACCGACATCCCGCGGCTCAAGAGCCTGCTCGTGGAGTTCGTGTGCATGGCGACCGGCGGGCCGTGCCGGTACTCCGGCGTGGACATGGAGACCTCGCACGCCGGCATGGAGCTCGTCGACGCCGAGTTCGTCGCGCTCGTGGAGGACCTCACCGCCACGCTCGACACCTTCAAGGTCCCCGCGAAGGAGAAGGGCGAGCTCCTCGGCGCGCTCGGCCCGCTCCAGCCGCTGATCGTGGCCCCCAAGGATCGCCTGCGCCCGGCGAGCGACGCGCAGCTCGCGAAGGCCACCGCCGTCCTCGCCAAGCTGACGGACAAGCAGGCGCAAGATCTGATGACCGGCGCGATCGCCGCCGCGAAGCGCGGCCAGCGCAACTACGCCGATCAGCTGTTCAGCCGCGTCGAGATCATAGCGGGCGTCAAGACCGTCGCGGCGGCCGCGCCCGCGTTCCGCGAGGGCGCCCCGCAGCGGATCGAGACCGCGGTCACGCAGATGCCGAAGGACGCCGCGCCGCAGCCGAAAACCGTCGGCAACTCCGATGTCGACGACCCGTCCGCCACGCAGCTCCCCGGCTCGCTCAAGGGCATCATCACCGTCGATGGCAAGCCGCTCGACGGCGTCGGCCTCGTGATGCTCTATCCCGTCGGCGGCAAGTACGGCAAGCGGACGCCGAAGCAGCGCATCGTGGAGCAGCGGAACAAGACCTTCTCGCCGCGCCTCCTCGCGATCCCGCCCGGCTCGACCGTGGCGTTCCCGAACTACGACGACTTCTATCACAACGTCTTCTCCACCTCGGCGACGCAAGCGTTCGACCTGGGCCTCTTCAAGGACGGCCAGTCACGCGAGATGAAGTTCGACAAGATGGGCCTCGTGCGCGTCGGCTGTAACGTCCACGCGAAGATGGCGTCGTTCATCTTCGTCATCGACGCACCGGCCTACGTCCCCGTCGAGGGCGCGCAGGAGTTCAACTTTCGCAGCCTCGCGCCCGGCAAGTACAAGGCGCGCGTCTGGAGCGAGCACAGCACCGAGCCCGCCGAGTCCGAGATCGTGATCAAGACCGGCGTCAACGACATCACCTTCGACACCAAGGGCGATGCCCCCAAGGGTCCGAGCCCCGACAAGTTCGGCACCACGCGTCAGCCCGTCGCCAAGAAGTAAGGAGCCCACCATGAACAAGCACATCGCAAAGGCCGTCATCGCGGCCGCGCTCCTCGGGACCACGGCGCTCGCGTCGGCCGACACTGCCGAGGCCGCGTTCAAGCGCGGCAAGGCCGCCCAGAAGGCCGGCAAGATCCACGAGGCATGTGGAGAGTTCGAGACGAGCGACAAGCTCGAACCGAAGATCGAGACCGAGCTGAACCTCGCCGCCTGCTACGCGGACGACGGCAAGCTCGTCACGGCGGGAAATCTCTATCGGACGCTCGCAGACAAGGACACCAACGCCGATCGGAAGAAGACGTCGGCCGAGAAGTCCGCGAAGCTCCTCGCGAAGGCGTCGAAGCTCCGCCTGGTCCTGAGCGCGCGGCCCGAGGGTCTCGCCATCACCGTCGATGGCGTCGCCGTCGCGGCGACGGGGGATGTCCCCGTCGACGCGGGTCCGCACGAGGTGCTCGTGACCGCGCCCGGGTTCCAGGGGCACGCGTCCCCCGCGGTCGATGGCTCGCGCCCGATCGTCGATGTCATCGTGCGCATGGAGCCGAAGGCCGAGCCCGCGCCGCCGGTCGCGCCCGTCGCGCCCGCGCCGATGGTCACGTCGCCGACCACCACGGCCGAGCCGGCGATGACCGAGCCGCCGCCCCCAGTGCAGATGGAGGCGCACGGTCACCGCAAGCGCAACGGCGCCATCATCGGCGGCGTCGGCGTGGGCCTGCTCGTCACGTCGGGCGCGTTCCTCGTGGCCGCGTCGGGCAAGCACGACGACGAGCAGAACCTGTGTCCGAACGCCGTGTGCCACACCAGCCAGCAGGTCGCCGTCTACAACCTGTATCGGCGTGATGCGCGCAACGACCGCGGCGTGGCGTACGGCGTGGGCATCCCCGGCCTGGTGTTCGTCGGCGTCGGCGCGTACCTCTTGCTCTCGCACCACCACGAGGCGGCCGAGCACATCGCGCTCGACGTCCGGCACGACAGCGGAACACTCGGCTACATCGGCCACTTCTAGTAGCCGGCGTCTCGTCGTACCCTCCGGCGCGGAGGACTGATGAGGACCATCGCGTGTTTTGCTGTCGCACTGAGCATGTCACTCGTTCCGGCTATCGCGAAGGCGGGCGAGCTCAAGGAGCCGCCGGACAAGACGGCGCCCTTCGCGTCGTGGTCGCCGACGCAGCAGTACATGATCGAGGAGGGCAACCGCGGTGACCCGCGCACCGAGTACGGCTACGGCACCGAGTCCGGCATGTTGTTGCTCGCCGACGAGCTGGGCGACAAGTTCAGCGAGAGCGGACGCGTCAGCCTGGTCCAGAAGTGCTTCCGCAACACCAAGCCCGATACGAGCGCGACGCTGCAGTGGGCGCTGTGCGGCTCCGATGCGAGGGCGGTCGATCTCAAGAAGCTCGATGCCGAGCTGACGGCCGATGGCGTCACGGGCAAGCCGCACGACGAGATCATGCAGCGCTCGAAGGAGGAGCTCGACAACGTCCTCAAGATCGGCGCCGCGATCGACGCCGCCGCGAAGTCGGACCCGGGCCTGACGAAGTACCTGAAGTTCACCGATGACGCCAAGGCCGAGTGGGCCGCGTACATCGGCAAGAACAAGGACGCGTTCGACCGCTACCGCGCGCTCAAGGACACCGTCCGCAGCGGCAAGTCGAACAACCCGGGCTTCGCCGGCTGCTACGAGGCGACGTTGCCCGCGTTCACCAAGCTCGTGAAGGCGGTCGGGCCGAAGATCCCGTGGGACGTCGGCAACGATCAGCTCCCCGGCTACATGAAGTACCTGGAAGCGACGCCCGAGGGCTACATCACGACGGTCGCGTGGGCCGCGTGCGCGTGGAGCGCCGACGCAGCCGGTGAGGCGCCGTACGCGGCCGCCGCCAACACGGATTTCGGCGGCAACATCCGGGCGGGCTGGCGCACGCTCGCGCTGTCGAAGTACCTCGACCCCGAGCTCAAGGTGAAGTTCGCGGACCGCTCGCTCAGCCCGAGCAACTGGACGTTTCAGTGGAAGTACGGCGTGAAGATGTCGGGCATCAACGAGATCACGGCCATCCAGACGCCGCAGATGGGCGCGATCGCATCGATCAAGGCGAAGGACGACTCGACGTCCATCACGTTCAAGGGCTCGACGGTCGACGGCTGCCTGCAGTGGGCCGACACGAACAAGGTCCAGTCCGTGAACAACGGCAACGTGCAGTACGAGCGGGTCTGCAAGAAGCGCGGTCAGGTGCAGAATGACCTCGGCACCGAGGACGACATCCCGACGAAGTACGTCTCGAAGGGCACGCACGTCGGCGACTCGATCACGATCATCCACAAATTCCCGGTGGTGTCCTGGAAGGGCAAGAAGGTCACGGCGATCCTCGGCGTCGCGCTCTGACGCGAGCGCCATGCTGATCGAGGGCGTCCCGTCCGGGGCAGAGGCTCATCGGTCGTCGAGCCCGACCGGCGCGCAGCTGTTCATCGTCGACTGAGCGCGGCCACGCGGTCGGCTCGGTGCATCGCGGTGGCGTCGTGGGGCGCGTGCACCGCCACGATCATCGTGGCCATCTGCGAGATGTCCTCGAGCGACGCGCGCGCGACAGTAGCTCGGGCCATCGGGCCCATCGGCGTCACTCGAACGTGCCGGTGACCTGGTTCAAGATCGACGCGAAGAACGTCGGGCCGTCGCCGGTCGCCTGCGGATGGCTCCACCGCGCGCCCCAAGATCGCGAACCGGTCCCCCGGCTGGGCCGCGAGATCGATGTGGACGAGGTTCTCGGTGATCGCGATGCCGGGATCCTGCGCCTGGTCGCTGTCGCATGCGGCGGCGCGCTGCGCGACGGTGATGCACGCGATGTCGATCGTCGACCAGGGCGCGGTCGTCGCGGCGCTCGGCCACGTCAGCGTCGTTGGCTGCGCGGCGAGGACCGGCCCTGTCGGCGCGAGGTCGTCGCTCATCAGATCTGCGATGTCGACGGTCCAGGTCGTCCGGGCGTCGGACACGCTGATGGTCGAGGTCGTAGGCCCGCCGGCGAGGGTGACCGCGGGCGCGTCCGCGGTCAGGCCGAACGTCGCCGTGAAGCGGTCGCGCTCGTCGGCGTAGCCCGTGGCGCCGGGCACGATCGCGAGCGGCGCGCCGTCGAGCGTCGCGGCGAGCTCGCCGGACGTGGTCGCGTCGGCCAGCGCGGCGAGGTGGTTCCACGTGGTCAGCGTGAGCGCGAACCGCGGGTGGCCGGCGACGCCGCCGGGATTCGCCGTGAGCTCGACCTGCGGGCCTGCCTCCATCAACGGCGACGCGGACTCGGCACAGCCGCCCACGATGGGCGCGAGGAGGAGGAGGTGCTTGCAGCGCATGTGAGCACCATGACCGGTCGGCACCCGCGCACGTTGCCTGCCGTGCGGCAGCGAGCGGCAGCGAGCGGCTATCGCGGGTGCGCCCGCGCCGCGGCTCGCGTCGGCCGGCTCACCGCGGCTTGTCGCCGGCGTACGTGACGCGGCCCATCTCCCGATATTCGCGTGGGGCCGCCTCGAGGAGATCCCCGTGGCTCACCGCCCGCCGCGGCCGTGCGGATGCTGCATACAGGGCCGCGCGCACCGCCGCCTTCTTGATGTACCCGCCCGCCATCTCGAAGCGAGACGCGAGCGTGGTCCAGTCGATGTCGGGCGCGAGCGGGAGCGGCGGCGGGAACATGCTGCGCCACAGGCGCTTGCGCTCCTCGAGCTCGGGGAGCTCGGGGAGCTCGGGGAGCTCGGGGAGCTCGGGGAGCTCGGGGAGCTCGGGGAGCTCCGGGGAGCTCGGGGA
>JANXOM010000427.1 GCA_025353585.1 Deltaproteobacteria bacterium | reverse complement strand
CATCATCGCGCTGTAGATCACGGACGGCTCCATCGAGCCCGAGACGTCGACGAGCAGCACCACGCTCCAGTCGAGGTGGCGGCGGCTCCGCTGCTTGAAGAACAGGGTCTCGGGCACGAGCTGCACCGCGCCATCCACCATGCGCGCGTGCGCGAGGTTCGCCGCGATCGTGCGCCGGAGGTGGAGCACGCTCGTGGGGCGCCGCGTCGCGCGCTGGCCGAGCGCGCCCGTCAGCGCGGGTCGCACGCGCACCGCGAGCTCGCGCACGAGCTCCTCGACGACGCGGCGGACGAGCGCGCGCAGCTTGCCGAGCGCGCCCTCGCCGAGCGCGCCCTTGAGCGAGAGCAGCTGCTCGAGCAGTTCGACCGACGGCGAGACGGTGCCGGGATCGAGCTCGAGCAGGGCGCCGACGCGCCCCGCCGCCGCCGCCTTGCCCGCGATCTCCTCGAACACGTGGTCGCCGAACAGCAGGTCGATCTCGTCGCGCCACGCACGCACCGTCGGGAAGCTGTGGTCCTGTCCGCCGCCGCTGCGGTCACGCGAGGCCTCGCCGTGGCCATGGCCGTACAGCTCGTCGAGCGCGCGCGCGGCCCGCCGCGCCCGCGGCTTCATCTGATCGCGCTCCTGGCCGAGGATCATGCGCCAGCGGTCGCGCACGGTGAGGTCGCCCGCGCGCACCACGCGCGGCGGAACCGGGACCACCGGCCGCGACGGCGAGGTGGCCTCGACGGCCTCGATCGTCCCCATCGCCGCCCTGCCCGCCCGATCCGCTTCCGCGGCCACGATCAGGACCTCGGGCGCCACTGTCGTCACCGCGTCCACCGCGCCACCGTCATCGCCGAGCCGCTCGCCGACGACCTCGAGCACGCGCCGCCGGCTCGCCGCCGACAGCACCTCGAACCCGTCGCGCAACCCCACGACGCGCGCGAGGAACGCCTCGTCGCTCGCCACCTCGACGCGCGCCATCAGCTCGCCGAGGAACGCCGGCTCCGCCTCGAACCACGGGCCGGCCACGACGAGCGCTCCGCGCAGCCGGCGCGCGAGCCGCCGCCGCCCGTCGGCATCGCCGCCCGCATCGACCCAGCCGCCGATCGCCTGCGCCAGCGCCTCCACCGCCGCGCCGCCGATCATCACCTGCACCACGCTCGCCGCGCCCGCGATCAGCGGCGTCGCGGTGCGCACGAGCTCGCCGACCGACCAGCGCAGCCGCCCGTCGCCGAGCCCGTCCTGCTCCGGCCGCGCGAGCACGCGCACGAGCTCGCCGAGCGCGCGCGCATCGTCCTCGGCGTCGGAGCCGGCGAGCCCGAGCACCGACGCCACGGCCGCGCCGATCACCGTGGCGCGGGCGACGTCGGGAGGCGCGACCACGTCGATCTCGCCCGGTACGGCATCGTCGATCGCAACCGGCGAGCCGAGCGCGTGGCCCGCCGCGAGGCGATCGAGCAGGGCGAGGAGCGCGATCAGCTCGCCCAGCGTCGCGTCCGCGAGGCGCGTGACGCCGGCCTCGTGCACGAGCTCCCGCGTCAGCTCGCCCGCGCCCGCATCGGCGGCGGAGGCGGCCAGCGCGATCAGCGCCCGCGGCGTGACCGTGCCCCCGGCGGCTAGCCGCGCGCGCTCGGCGCGGAGTGAGCCGGTCGCCGCCTGCCTCAGCGTCACGCCGCGGAGGCCCGCGAGCTCGACCAGCGCCTCGGTCGCGGGCGTGACGTGTACGCGCCACGTCGAGGTCAGGCTCTCGAGGCCGCCCGGCGCGACCGCCACGTGCTCCTGCGCGTACGCGACGCCGCACGCGCGCAGCCGGCACAACGCCACGTGGCGCCGGCGGTCGAGCCGCGACCGCAGGGGATCGAGGCGGAGATCGGCCGGATCGGCGTCCTGCGTGTGCGGCAAGCGGAGCTCGGCGAGCAGCGCGGCGACGTGCGGCGCGAGCCCGGACCGCGGCGTCCCGATGGCGAGCGCACCGCGGGCGCGCCCGACGAGCACCGCCTCCATCGCGCGCGCCACGACGCGGCCGCGGCCCATGACCTCGCCTTGCGCGAGCGCGGACTGCACGGCCTCGACGAGCTCGCGGCGGCCGGGAGAGGGGAGGCCGCGGAGCTCGGCGAGCGCCCGCGCGATGTCGGCGGCGGCGCGTGCATCGGGCACCGAGGCCGGGAGCCCGCGGGCGCGGATGCCGCGCGTGATCGCGACGAGGCAGGAGGCGACGAGGGCGGAGACGTCGCCGTGGGCGCGCTCGGTCTCGAAGAG
This sequence comes from Deltaproteobacteria bacterium, assembly GCA_025353585.1. Taxonomy (GTDB): domain Bacteria; phylum Myxococcota_A; class Polyangia; order Haliangiales; family Haliangiaceae; genus JABFXX01. The sequence continues at coordinate 18,319 of JANXOM010000427.1, read as the reverse complement.
CCGCTGGTGCCACATCGGGTCGCGGATACCGGCGGGGTAACCGCTGCGGCTGTCGAGGAGATCGAAGCCGTACGGGATCAAGGAAGACACGACCGGCTGGGATGCAGCCGGGGGCTCGATGGCGTTCGCGTCCGCGGTCCCGTCGGTGCTTGCGCCTGCGATCAGCGCGGCAGCGTGGAACGAGCCCACGACGGCGGCGACGCGAGCGCTCGGCGTCGTGAGCTTGGCGAGCTCGGCGCGCATGTGCGCTTCGCGGCGCCGATCGCGGGCGGAGAGGCCGCCGCCCCGGAGAGCGTCGAGGCGCAGGGCCCAGCCGTAGAGCAGCGCGGCGCGCCGGACCCGTTCGGGCTCCGAGCGCGTGCCCGGCCCTTCCACCATCGACTCCCAGGAATCGTCGGACTCGCCGCGCATGCGCGCCGCGATCCCGATCAGCGCGCCGTCCGGACGCCCGCGCTGGATGCGGTGGGCCACCGGCAGATCGATCGCGCGCACGGGCACCCCCGCCGCGCGCGCCCAGCGGATCGCCACCAGCTCCGGCGAGAAGTCCGCGTACGGATAGAACCCGAGATCCTCGCCGCTCTCCGCGACGGCCGCGATCGCCACCGGCGCGCGCGTGTCTGGATGCCCGAGCCACCCGATCCAGCGCTCCAGATCCGCGGGCAGCTCCACGGCCACCATCGTCGGCGCGAACGCGTCGAGCAGCGCGGGCAACGCCACCGCGCACGCGGGCGAGTGATGCCGCACGCCGAACAGCCACGGTGCCCGCGCGCCCGCCAGCTCGGCGAGCGCGACCGCCGGATCGTCGTCCACGCGGAGCCCTACCCCTCGAGCGTCTTGCGCAGCTCGTGGAGCTGCTTCCACAGGCGGCCCTCGCCCTCCGCGCGCCGCTTCACCGTCGCGTCCCAGTACGCGAGCAGCTTGCCGCGGTCCTTCGGCTCGTCCTTCATCACCACGCCGAGCAGGTACTCCGGCACGAGCCGCGCCGCGTCGCGATCGCCGGGGAAGTACGTCGTGGCCAGCCCGATCGCCGCCGCCACCGCCACCGCCTCCGCCGTGCTCATCACCGACGTCGGCCGCTCCACGGACCAGCCCTCGACGCTGCGCCCGAGCCGCAGGTCGCGGAACACCGTGACGAGCGCCTCGAGCACCGCGTCGTCCACCTGCAGCGGCGCGCCGGCCTCGGCCACGATCTGCGTCGCGCGCCGCCGCACGAGCGCCGTCTCGCGCGCGAGATCCGCGATCGGCGCGACCGTCTCGAAGTTGAAGCGCCGCTTGAGCGCCGCCGACATCTCCGACACGCCCTTGTCGCGCAAGTTGGCCGTCGCGATGACGTTGAAGCCGCGCCGCGCCGGCTCGCTCGTCCCGAGCTCGGGCACGCCGAGCCGCCGGTCCGACAGGATCGAGACCAGCGCGTCCTGCACCTCGGGCAGGCACCGCGTGATCTCCTCGATGCGCGCGACCGCGCCGCGCCGCATCGCCGCCAGCACGGGCGACGGTACGAGCGCCTCGGGCGACGGCCCCTTCGCGATTAGGAGCGCGTAGTTCCAGCCGTAGCGAAAGTGCTCCTCCGCCGTGCCCGCCGTGCCCTGCACCGTCAGCGACGAGTCGTTGCTGATGGCCGCCGCGAGCAGCTCCGACAGCATCGACTTCGCCGTCCCCGGCTCGCCGACCAGCAGCAAGCCGCGCTCGCCGGCCAGCGTCACCACGCAGCGCTCGACGAGCGCGCGCTCGCCCACGAACTTGTCCGCGATCACGCGCGCCGCGCCGCCCTCCGCGATGCGCAGCGTCTCGCCGCCGCTGCCCAGGATGAACGTCACGACCGCGCGCGGCGTCAGCTTCCAGCTCGGCGGCCGCGCGCCGGCGTCCCACGCCGCGAGGAACGCGAGCTCGTCGGCGTAGATCTGCTCCGGCGGCGGGGCCTGCGCGCCCTGCGCCTGCGCGTCGGCGACCGCGGGCTCCTTCTTCTTCGTCGTCATCGCTTCACCTCGTCATACTTCGGCACGTCGCCCGCGTCGATGCGCGCCCACGCGCGCGCGAACAGCAGGTGGAACGGTGCGAGCGGCAGGTGGCGCTCGAGCGGCAGCAGAGGCGTGCCGTCCGGCCGGCGCCCCCCGTACAGCGCCTCCTTCCACAGCTCCATCGGCGCGAGCGGCGACTTGTGCGCCTCCCAGCCGCCCGGCAAGAAGTGCGTCCGCTGCGCCCGCTCGCGCTTCGCCTCGAGGAGCAGCTCGGCCGCGACGAGCTCCGCCTGCGCGGCCGCGAGCTGCTTCGGCTTCCAGTTGTTCCACGCCTGCAGCGCCTTCGGCGTCGGCCACGCGAGCACGAGGTACTGCAGGTACAGCGCCGCCGCGTCACGCGAGACGCCGAGCGCCGCCGTCGCGCGATCGACGAGCGCGGGCACGCTCGCGCGCGGGTCTTGCTCCCAGCCGCCGATCGGCACCGGCGTCTCCCGGATGCGCGCCGCGAACGCCGCGAAGTCCGGCGACCGGACGAGCAAGATCCGCTGCAGGTCGCCGCTCGTGTGCGCGGCCATCCACGCGATCGCCGGTTGGAGCGCGGCGAGCGTCTGCGCGTCGAGCGCGGCGGGCCACAGCGCCAGGTACGCGCGGGTCTTCGACCGGGTCACCACCGCGCCCGGGAGCCGGCGCGCGATCGCCTCGTCCGCGAGCCCCGTGATCTCTTCGCCGCCGAGGTTCGCCAGCACGCGGGTCGCGTCTGCCTGCATCGCGTCGCCATAGACCCAGGCCGTCCCTGCGTCGATCATGAAGCCCGGCGCGGCGAGGCGCGCCAGCGTCTGCGTGTAGGCCTCGGCGACGCACGCGCGCAGCGGGGCGCCCACCGGGAGCTCCGCGAACAGGAACGGCAGGTACGCCGCGATCGTGCTCGCCACCGCCGCCGTGAACGCGACGGGCGCATCCGGGAGCGCGGTCTGCCCGACGAGCGGCTCCGGCGCGCGGACGGCGATGACCGCGCCCGCGCTGTCCAGCGCCCAGACGCCGTCGACGGTGAGCGACGGGGCGGCGGCGTCCGCGATCATCGCGAGCGCGGCCGGGGCCGCGAGCGGGGCCGCGAGCTCGGCGTCGGCGGCGATGACGAGCGCCTCCGGCACCGGCACGCGCTTGCCGAGGCGCTCCACCCACGCCGCGGCGAGCGTCGCCGGCGCGGCGCCGGCCATCAGCGCCGCCACGCCGCGGCGCCCCGCCGCGTCGATCACGGCGAGCCTCTTCCACGGCGCGAGCGCCGTCAGCGCATCACGGGCGAGCGCCGCCTGCGCGGCCTTGAGGCCCATCGCCTCGCGCCGCTCCTTCGGCAAGAAGTTCGCGCTGCGGTTCGTCGCGTTCGGACAACCCGCGAGCAGGAACGCCGCCTCGGACGCGGTGATCCCCGTCGCGGCCGCGAGCTGCGCCGGACCGTCGTCGGTCCACGAGGACGTCTCGGGCCGGGCCGCCGCCGCGATCACGGCCGCGATCTCGTCCGGCGAGAGCGGCCCGCCGCCGGTCCACGTCTCGACCGGCTGCAGTCCCGGCAAGCCGCGCCACACGCCATCGGGCGCGTACTCCACGACGAGCTTCGCGCTGCCGCCGTCGTGCACGGCGTGAACGAGGTACGCGTTCCCGCCGTGCCAGCGCGCGGCGCGCGTGGACGCGCCCGGCAATGCGGCGTCGATCTCGCCTGTCGTGGTCGTCACGCGCAGCTTGCGCAGATCGGGGAACGTCCGCGCGAGCACCGCGAGGAGGGTCGCCAGCGCCACCCGCGCCGCCGGCGGCGTGCCCCTCGCCGTCGCGAGGAAGGCGAGCGCGCCGTGCGCGACGAACAACACCGGCACGCAGAGGGCGGTGTCCGGGACCGGCACGTAGCGGTCTCGCCGATCGGCGCTGCCGAAGAGCTGCGCGGTCTGGGCGATCTGGGCCGCGATGTTGTGACCGTTGCCCCATCGGTCGCCGAGCCACCAGCGCGTCGCCTCGGCGAGCGTCTCTTCGTCGAGCACGAGCGGCGCGCCGGCCGCCGCCGCGCCCGGGATGCGGTCGGCCGCGAGCGCGTCCCGGGTAGCCTGGAGCTGCGCCGCGAGCGCGACGTGGCCCGCGACGCCACGCACGAGGCGCGCGTCCGTGAGCGCGGGTAACCGCGCGCGCACCGCGTCCACGGGTACGAGCTCGGCGAGCTCGGCGGCGGTCCTGCCCGGCGCCGTCGCGTCGACGAGCGCGCGCGCGTCCTCCGTCGTCACCGCCCGCAGGCGCAGCGAGCCCGCGACGTCGCGGGGCGAGAGGTGATGCCACAGCTCGAGCGGCAGCGCGACCGGCGCCCCGCGGAGGTACCGGCGGTCCGCCCCCACCTTGCTGATGCGCACCGGGCTGTCGGGCTCGGCGATGTGAATGGCCATGTCCACGTTCCAGCCCGCCTGCCCGTAGACGATGCGCGGCCGCGTCACGCCCGGCAGGTCGAGGAGCTCGGCCGCGCGCAGGCCATCGGCGCCGCTCGCGCTGGCCCCATCGATGCGCTCGACCTCCCGCGCGACGATCGTCCACGCGTTCGGCGGCCGGCGCAGGCGCACGCGCAGCCCCAGCATCCCGCCCGCGAGGCCGAGCGGCGACGCGGTCAGCCCGGCGGGCGCGGGGACGACATAGGACGCGGCGGCGTCAAGGAGCCAGTCATCCTTGCTGTAAGCCTCGATGAACGCGGGCCAGCTCGCGCGGCCCGGTTCCCCGGTTTCGCCGAGCTCGCGCATCACGTACCTGGTGGTCGCGTAGTGCATCACCCACGCGGTGGCGCCGTCGAACGCCGCGAGCTTGCCCGCCGGTCGCTTCTGCTCGCCCACGCGGATCGTGGTCGTACCCTCGCGCCATGCGCCATCCGCGAGCAGCGCCACGTTCTGACCGATCGCGGGGTAGCCGAACGGCCAGCCCTCGAGGACGAACGTCTCGTGCGGCGCGGCGCTCCACGACGCGCGGCCGACGCGCTCCGCCCACGACGCGACGAGGAACTGCCCGCCGATGTAGCGCGCGCTGTGAAACACGTGCTTGGGCGGCAGCACGAGATCGAACGCGGCGAGGCGCCCGGTGGCGCCGACGGCGATGACGCGCGTCGCGCTCGCGACCACGACCGCCGGTAAGCCGCCGTGCACGGTGACGTCCTTGCCGCCGGGCGCCAGCTCTTCGGCCGCCGCCTCGAGCGCGGGCCAGCCGAGCTCGTCGTAAATGCCCCCGCGCAGGCTGCGGGCGAGGACGGGCGCGACGTCGATCGCCAGGAGCGCCGCGTGCTGCTCGGGGAGGTCGGTGAACAGCGCGGCCTTGGCCTTCGCGGCGACCACGCCGAGCACCTCGTCGAGATCGGGGAGGCCGCCCGCCGCCCCGCGCGCGAGCAGCGCCGCGAGCCACGCGCGCTTCGCCGCGAGGAAGCCGGCGAGCCCGGCGGACCGCGCGTCGAACGGATCGGTGCCGATGTACTGGCCCACGATCTGCTCGAGGTGCACGGCGAGCTGCGGGTGGGCCGCGACACGCACCGGATCGCGCCTCCCTTCCGGATCATCGACGCGCGCGAGCCAGCGGTTCAGCTCGATCCCGCCGCGCGGCGTGTGGATGGCGACCGGGATCCCCCGCTCGAGCGCCAGCTCCGCGAGATCGAGATCGGCGTTGTGGCCCGGGTCGGCCGCGTGGATCGCGACACCATCGGCCGCGAGCCGCGGCGCGAGCTGCCGCAGGATCCCGAACGGGCGCACGAGCTTCCCCTTGCGCCAGTGCCGCGTGAGGTGGCCGACGAGCTTGTCGAACCACGCCGCTGGCGCGCCGGGGGGGCTCGCGAGGAGCGCCGCGATGCCGCCGCTCGCTTCGACGACATCGAGCCATGCCTCGTCGACCTCGGGGCCGCTCGCGCGCGTGCCGGTCGGGAACAGCTCGACGAGCGTCAGGAGCGCGGCCGGTGACGACTTGCCGAGCGCCACGAGCGGGGCGGCGTACTCGCGCCAGAGCTCCGCGCTCGCCTTGCCGAGCGCTGGGGAGGCCACGATCTCGGCGACGAGCGCCGCGTCCTCGGCGGCGACGTCGAGCTTCGCGGCCTTCGCGAGCCGCCGTAGCTCCTTGGCCATCCCGCCCCACGGCGGCATGCCGCCGAGCGTTCGCTGCACGCACAGCTGGCGAAAGTGCGCGTACGCCACGGCGGGCGCGTGGTGCGCGGCGAGATCCTTCGCGTACGCAGCGAGGGCCTTGGTCGTGACGGCGCCCGCGAGCGCGAACTCGAGAAACGCGTCGACGCGGTGCGGCTCGTCCACGTCGAGCGCGTGCACGGCCTCCGCCTCGCGCGCCTTGCCGAAGCAGGTCGCGGCGAAGCTCGGCGCGCCGTGCAGCACGAACGCGCGCCCCGCCTCCTCGTAGAACGACGGCAGGAACTGCGGCACGGTCTTGCCGAGCGTCTCGGCGAGCTTGTCGATGCCCTCCTTCGCGAACCCGGGCTTGCTCTTCGCGCGCCGCGCGTGCTGCTTGAGCTCGCTGACGACATCGAGGGCGTACCGAGCGTTCGCCGGGTCGTTCACCAGCGCCCACGCGGGGAAGCCGAGCGCGCGCCGGCGTTCCTTGCCGACGGCCCCGCGCACCTCGGCCGCGCCGAACCCGAGCACCGCCATCTCGAGGTCGTCGCCCGCCGCGACCGTCTCCGCCGTCAGCCGCACGACGACGCGCTCGCCGAGCACGGGGTGCCGGTAGGCGCGCGCGCCGACGGTGTCGACGCTCTCGGCCTGGTCGAGCTTCGCGCCGACGGGGACGATGCCGCCCGCCGCGAGCGTGGCCGCCGCGGTGCTCACGCGGCCTCCGCGGGCTTGTCGACCACGCGCGCCGCGTAGATCGCCGAGGCCATGCGCATGCCCTCGGAGAACGCGATCGGCCCGACGTCGGCGAGCTTGATCACGCGCGCCATGCTGTCGACCCAGCCGAGATCGCCGGTGTACGTCTCGGACTCGGGCGAGTCGGCGCCGACCCAGTAGCGCGCCTCGCTCGGGGCGCCGCCGTCCCACGCCGTGCACACCGCGTAGCCGCCGCGCACCTTGTAGCCGAGCGTGCGGGCCTTGCCGAGCACGTGCATCAGCTGCGCGAACTTGCCCTCGGCGAACTTGTCGAGTGCGGTGGCCTCGCTGGCGCGGTCGGCCGCCGTCCTCAGGTGCGTCTCGCGGTGGAGCTGCGCGACGCCCTGCGTGACGCCGAGCTGCGTGACCAGCTCGCGCCACGCATCGAGCTCCGGGATCAGGATCGGGTGCGGGATGGCGATGCGATCGGTGTCGAGCCACGCCGTCTCGCCATCGAGGTCCACGATGCCGACGCCGCGCTTCGCGTCCACGCTGCGAAAGAGGCCCCCACGCGCCGCGTGGGGCGCACCGGCGGCATCCAGCGGCGCGACGATCGCGTTCGCGAGCGGCCGCTGCCAGCTCGGGTCGTCCCACACGGCCTCGAGCACCGTGCGCGGCACCGGCAGCGAATGCAGCATCCAGGCGTCGACGGTCGCGAGGCAGTCGCGGTCGTGCTCCTCGAGCCAGTCGCCGAGCGACTCGAGCTGATCGGCCACCGGCCCGGTCCGCAGCAGCTTGGGCACGCTCGCGAGCCGCTTGCCCGCCTTGCGCGCGGCCAGCTTGCCGGCCTCGAGCGTCAGCTCGTACCCGTCGCCCGCGTCGAGCCACCCGGTCCCGGCCGCGGCGGCCGGCGCCTGCGCCGCCATGCCGGCCTTCGGTGCTTTCGCCGCCTTCGTCTTCGCCGTTGCCATGGACCCGCGATGCTAGCCCAGTGCCGGCCGCCCGGCCCGCCGCCGCCGGCCCGTCCGGTTTCCGGACACCCAGATGGGATCCGACCCCATGAAGGAAAGCACCGTCCCGCTCGGCGAGATCGCACACTGGCCCGGCTTCCGCGGCCCGCGCACGGCGGCGCTGACCTCGATCGAACCGGCGGGGCTCGAGCTGGACAAGGAGGGCACGCACATCAGCTATCCGACGATGACGAACAAGGCGCGCGTCGGCCGCGCGCCCCAGGATGGCGCGGGCCGTGGCGTCATCCTGTCCGCCAAGGCGAGCGGTGACCACGCGAGCATCGAGGTTCTGCCCGAGCCGCCGCCGTACATCGCCTGTGACGAGGAGCGGACCACGAGCCGGATCCTGCAGATCGCGTACGACGGAACCCTCGTCTACGAACACATCTGCACCCGGACGTCGAACCGCATCGCCGACCGGCGCGATCCGGCGCAGGCCGTCCCGGTCGCCGAGACCGCAGCGCTCGAGGCGGGCCTGGTCGCGATCGTCGCCGCTGGTCACGTCACCGCGGCCTGGGCGGGCCGACGCCAAGGTTGCGGCGGTCATCTTCGGCGTCGCGGTCAAGTAGCGCGCGAGCCCGTGATATCGTCCGCCGCGATCCGGATGTCCGACGACACCACGCCTCATCTCCCGATCGATCCGGACGCGGACGCCGATGCCCTCGAGGCGCGCCTCGCGGAGTTCCGGCAGAGCCCCGAGGCCCGCGCGTTTGCCGCCCTGCGCGGCGAGCTGCGGGACGCCGGCCGCGGCGAGCTCCTCGCCGAGCTGTGCGCGACCTGGGCGCCGCTCGAGAAGGATCCGCAGCGCGCGGCCGACGCCTGGTCCGAGGCCGGCGAGGCGATGGTCGTCCTCGGCGAGATGGCGACCGCGATCGACTACCTGCGCACCGCGCTCGACCTCGATCCCACGAATGACCGCGCGGTCGATCGGCTCCTCGAGCTCGTCGAGACGGAGGATCCGGCGGCGGCCGTCGAGATCATCGAGCAGCAGCTCACCGAGCTCGCGAGGCGCACCGGCAGCGCCGCGCAGAAGAAGGAGACGGTCGCCCGCCGCGCCGCGCAGCACCGCCGGGCCGCCGAGCTGTGGAACGATCACCTCGGCCGCGTCGATCGGGCCCTCGCCCACTACCAGCAGGCGTGGAAGCTCGAGCCGCAGCGCACCGAGGCCCTCGACGCCGCGCGCCAGCTCTACATCTCCCTCGGCGACGAGGCGATGGTCGCGAAGCTCTACCAGGCCGAGCTCGACGTCCTGCCGCCCGGCAGCAAGCCCGAGCTGACCGCGCGCCGCGCGCAGATCCGCTACCAGCTCGGCAAGATCGCCCAGCGCGCGAGCGACCTCGACACCGCCGCCGAGCACCTCGAGGAGGCCGCGCGCCTCGATCCCACCTCGCTCGAGATCAGCGAGGCGCTCGCCGATGTCTACTCCAGCCCCGACTTCCGCGAGGTGGAAGGCCCCGACGAGACCAAGGCCGGCGCCGCCCCGCGCAACTTCCGCCACAAGGCCGGCGAGCTGTTCGTCGAGATCGGCCGCCGCCGCATGCAGACGCAGGGCGATGGCAGCGCCATCAACTACCTGCGGCGCGCCGTCGGCGTGGCCCCCGGCTCGCGCCCGAGCAACGCCGCCCTCGAGCAGGCGCTGTCCGAGGCCGCGCAGTGGCAGGAGCTCGATCGCAACCTGCGCCATCGCACGAACGTCACGCAGGATCCGCAGGAGCGCGCCGAGGTGCTCCGGCGCCGCGCCGCGCTCTATCGCAACCAGCTCCCCGATCGCCCCGGCCTCGTGGAGGTCCTGACGGAGATGATGAGCTACGAGCCGCCGGGCTCGAAGGCCGCGCTCGAGCTGCGCGAGATCCTCCGCGAGGATCAGGACTGGGAGGCGCTGTCGCGGCTGATGGAGGCCGAGGTCAACGCGCTCGGCCAGGACCCGAGCACGCCCGCCGAGGTGATCGTCGCCGAGCTCCTCGAGCTCGCCACCGTGGCGCGCGAGCACATGGGCGACCGCGATCGCGCCGCGGAGCTCCTCCACCAGGCCCTCGGCGTGATGCCGACGCACGAGGAAGCCGTCGCGCGGTACGTCGATCACTTCCGCGAGCGCCGGGACTGGCGCGGCCTCATCGAGCTGTTCGAGTTCTCGCTCGACAACGCGCGCGAGGCCGGCGCCGAGTCCGACGACCTCGTGCGCCGCCTCGAGGAGATCGCGCAGCTCGCCGAGATCCGCCTCGGAGACATCCCGCGCGCCATCGAGGCGTGGGAGCGCATCACCGAGCTCGAGCCCGCGTCGCCGAAGGTGACCGAGGCGCTCCGCCGCCTGACCGCGCGCGCAAAGATGTGGGAGCAGCTCGTGCGCCAGCTCGAGGCCGAGGTCGCCGCCGCCGGCGATCCCGTCTCGCGCATGCAGACGCTCAAGAAGATGGCGCAGACGTACCGCGAGCGGCAGATCGAGCCGCGCCGCGCCATCGAGCTCTACGAGCAGATCATCGCTGATAGTCCCCCATACGGGGGGAGCCCTGCCGGCTCTGCCGGGAGGGGGGCGGAGCCCGGGTACGACGACGCGGTTCTGAAGGCGCTCGCCGAGCTGTACGAGCGCGAGGGCGACGACGCGGGCCTCGCGAGCACCTTGCGCCGCATGCTCGACGCCGAGGAGCAGCGCGTCCGCGCGTCGATGGCGCGCTCGGGCAAGGCCGCCGACGCGCCGGCCGAGTGGCCGGTCGCGAAGCGCGCCGAGCGGCTCACGATGCTGCGCCGGCTCGGGCAGATCTACGAGACGCGGCTCGCCGATGTCGACGGCGTGGTCTACGCGTGCAGCGCGGTCCTCGAGCTGCTCACGGGCGACCGCGACGCGCTCGATCGCATGGAGCGCGTGCTCGAGAAGGCGAACGACGCGCGCCTCGAGCAGACGCTCGAATATCACGCCGCCTCGTCGACGAGCCCGGCCGAGCGCGCGAAGCTGCTCAAGCGCCTCGCGAAGCTCGCGACCGACCGCGGCGACGAGATCGCGGCGCTCGGGCGGTGGGAGAGCACGCTGCGCGCGTCGCCGTCGGATCCCGACGCGCTCGCCGCCCTGTCGAGCCTCTACGAGCGCAGCGGCCGCTGGGGCGAGCTCGCCCAGGTCATCGAGCGCCAGGACGGCGGTCGCCCCCTGCCCGCGCCGGGCACGCCCGAGGCCGCGATCCGCGCCCTCGAGCTCGAGCGCTACGCGAGCATCCTCGACACGCACCTCGGCGATGGCGTCCGCGCCACGAAGGCGTGGCAGCGCGTCCTCGAGCTCACGCCGCGCAACCGGACCGCGCTCGAAGCGCTGACGCAGCTGTTCCGCACGGGCGCGAAGTGGCGCGAGCTCGCCGACGTCCTCGGGGCGCAGATCACGGTGTTCGTCTCGGGGCAGGCCCCCGATGACCGCGCGCGCGCCGCGGCGGCCGCGAGCGAACGCGCCGAGATCGTCGAGCAGCGCCTCGGCGCGCCGGCCGATGCGATCAAGGTCCTCGATTTCCTGATCCGCGAGATCGATCCGAACCACCTCGACGCGCACACGTCGTTGCGCCGCCTCCACGAGGCGCGCGGCGACTTCGACGCCGCCGTTCGCATCGCCGAGCGCGAGATGTACCTGTCGCCCGAGCCGGCGCGGAAGATCGCGCGCGGCCTCGAGATCGGCATGATCTGCCGCGATCGCCTCGCGAACCCCACGCGCGCGCTGCAGGCGTTCAAGCGCGTCCTCGAGCTGGATCCGGACCAGGACGAGGCGCTCGTGGCCGGCGCCGAGCTGCTCTACAAGCTCGGGCGGTTCAAAGACTACATCCTCATGCTCGAGCGGATGCTCGCGATCGCCACCGCGCGGGACGCGCCCGGCGAGGAGCGCCGCGCCTTCGTGCAGCGGATCGCCCAGACCACCGCGGATCGGCTCGGCGATCCGAAGGGCGCGTTCCGCTGGTGGCGGCGTGCGCACGACGAGGCACCCGACGAAGCGAGCCTCGCGGACATCCGCCGCGCCGGCGAGGGCTACGGCCTGTGGCGCGAGCTCGGCGAGGTGATCACCGACGAGCGCAAGCGGCTCGTCGCGATCGGCGCCGGCGGCGTGCCCGCCGAGCCCGCGCAGTACGTGGCGCTCTCGCGCGAGCTCGCGCAGATCGCGGAGCGCCGGCTCGGGGACAAGGCCCGCGCGATGACGGTGCTCGGCGAGGCGCTCGCCGTGTCGCCGCGCGATGGCAGCTTGCTCTCCGAGCTCGACCGCCTCGCCGCGGAGACCGACGCGCGGCCCGCGTGGAAGGTCCTGCTCGACGCGTACGAAGTGGCGCTCGCCCTGGCGGGCCCGGCGGAGCGCGTGGAGCTGTACCTGCGGCGCGCGAAGATCCTCGACGACCGCATGAACGACGCCCGCGGCGCCGTCGCGGACCTGCTCGCGGCGTTCTCGTGGGCGCCGGATCGCGAGGACGTGCGCGACGTGCTCGTGGCGCTCGCCACGAAGGCCCGCGCGTGGAACGAGGTCATCGCCGTCGACAGCGCGCTGATCGAGCGCGCCCCGTCGACCGGCCGGCGCGTCGAGCTGCTGCGCCGCAAGGCGAGCGTCATCGAGGACCAGCTCAAGGACGCGCCGCGCGCGTTTCGCACCCACCTGATCGCGCTCCTGCTCTCGCCCGATGACGCCGACACCTCGTCGCACGTGTGGCGCCTCGCGCGCGTCATCGGCCGCTATCGGGAGGCGGACCGTACCCCGCGCGCCGAGCCGGCGCCCGCCGCGGTCCAGACGGACCAGGCCGCCGCCGAGGCGCAGGTCATCGCCGGCCGCGCCGCGCCCGGTCGCCCCGCGATCCCGCGCCGCCTGCAGACGGAGCCGCTCGCCGACGACGACTACAGCGTCGGCGACTCCACGCAGCCGCTCGACATCACCGAGCTCGAGATGGCGGAGGCGCGCCGCGCCGCGCCGCCCGCGCCGCCGCCGCGCCCGACGGCGCCGGTGACCGCGCCGCGCGCCGTGGATCCGAACGCGTTCGCCGCCGTCGAGTCGACGATGACGCTGTCGTCGAACGACATCTCGCAGGTGACGACGACGACGGCCGCCACGCCGCCGCGCCTCCCGAGCAAGCTGCCGCCGCTTCGCCCCCGCCCGCCGGCGATCGCGCCCGGGCTCCGCCCTCCCGTCGGGCCCGGGATGCGCCGCTCCACGCCGACCGCGCCGCCGCCGCTACGCAAGGCCCAGGCGACCGTGCGCCGCCCGCCGCTGCCCACGCTGCCGAACCGCCCGTACGAGTCGCCGTGGGAAGAGCTCGCGCTCTCCTTCGAGAGCCTGCCCGCGCCCGACACGGCGTCGCGCCTGCGGTGGCTCTATCGGGCGTCCGAGGTCTGGGAGACCGGCGGCAAGGACATCGCGCGCGCGTTCGATGCGCTCGCCCGTGCCTTCGACCAGGTGCGGCGTTCGCCGGGTTCGCACGGGGGGAACGACACGGAGGTCCGCGCGCGGCTCTACCGCATCGCACAGGAGCACAAGGCGTGGGACCGCCTCGCCGACCTGTACGAGGGCATGGCGGAGCAGTCCGAGACCGCCGCTGCCGCCGCCGATCTCCTGATGGAGGTGGCGCAGATCCGCCAGGGCCAGGGCCGCGCGCGCGACGCGGAGACGCAGCTGCGCCGCATCCTCGGCATGTTGCCGAACGAGGCCGTCGCGCGGCAGCGGCTCGAGGACCTGTATCGCGGCGAGGGTCGCTGGGTCGAGCTCGCGGCGTCGCTGGAGGAGCGCACCGATCCGCGGCTCGGCACCGTGGCGCCGGACGCCGAGCGCCCGCAGCTCCTCCGCGAGCTCGCCGGCATCTACACGCAGAAGCTGCAGCGCCCGCACGACGCCATCGACGCGTTCGAGCGCCTACGCCTGCTCGTCCCCGCGGACACCGCCGTGCTCGTCCAGCTCGCCGACCTCTACGGCGCGGTCGGCCGCTGGAGCAAGGTGATCGAGACGCTCGCCCGCGTCGGCGAGATCGCGGAAGGCTCGCCCGAGGCCCGCGATGCGCTCCACGCGATCGCGAAGATCTACGAGCGCGAGCTCGAGCTGCCGGAGCGCGCGATCGACGCGTACCAGCAGCTCGTGGCGACGTGGCCCGACGACGAGGCCGCGTGGGCCCAGCTCGACCAGCTCTACCAGAACCAGGCCCGCTGGACCGAGCTCGACGACGTGCTGCGTCGGCGCGCGGCCCTCACTCGCGAGCCCGCCGAGCGCGCCCAGCTCCTCGCGCGCCGCGCCGGCGTCTTGACCGAGTGGCTCGGCGCGCACGAGGACGCCGCGGCCGCGCTCCGCCACGCGCGCACGATCGCGCCCGACGACTCTGCGCTCGCCGACCAGCTCGTGGCCGCGCTCGTCCGCGCCGGGCTCGATCGGGAGGCCGCCTCGATCCTCGAGGGCCGTATCGCCGCGCAGGACGAGGCCGGCGCCAAGGGCGACCTCGCCGCGCTCTACATCCGCCTCGCCCAGCTGCGCGACGGCAAGCTGGACGACAAGGCCGGCGCGCGCGCCGCGCTCGACATGGCGCTCGCGCTCGTCCCCGAGCACCCGACGGCGCTCGCCGCGCTGGCCGGTCTCGCCTCGCCCGACGAGGATCCGCGCGCGTTCGCGGACGCGAAGCTGCGCGAGGCCGACTCGCTGTCCGACGCCGACGCGCGGATCGCGGCCCTGATGGCGGCGGGCGACGTGCTGCACCACCGCGTCCGTGACACGGTCGCCGCGAAGGCCGCGTACGAGCGCGTCCTCGCGCTGCGGCCGTATCAGGCGGACGCGACGTGGGCGCTGGCCGGGCTCGTCGAGAAGAGCGGCGATCCGGACGCGGCGGCGCGCATGCTGGAGGCGCAGCTCGAGGCGGGCGGGCTCCCCCCGCACGAGCGGGCGCGCATCCTGACGCAGCTCGCGGCGCTCTCGCGCGCGGCGGGCGTGGAGCCGGCGGCCGAGCGGCGCTTGCTCGAGGCGCTCGCGGCGATTCCGGACCACGTGCCGGCGATCGTCTCGCTCGCGGACTTCTACGCCGACGCCGCCCGCTGGAGCGACCTCGAGGCGTTCCTGCGCGAGTCGCTGGACGGCACGATCCTCGCGGCCGCGCCCACCTCGCTCGTGGCGGACATGCACCGCCGCCTCGCGACCGCGCACGAGAAGCTCGGCCGCGACGAGGACGCGTACCAGACGCTCGTGGCGGCGGACCGGCTGCACCGCGGGCACCTGCTCATCAAGCTCGCGCTCGGCGAGAACCGCTACAAGGCGCGCCGCTGGCGCGAGGCCGCGCTGCACCTGTCGCCGCTCGCCGCGCACGAGGACGCGGCGCGCTATCCGACCGAGGTGGCGCAGGGCCTCTATCACGCGGCGCTCGCCGAGCTCCGCTCGCTGCGGCCGGAGAATGCGCCGCCGCTGTACGCGCGCGCGCTCGAGCTCAAGCCGAGCTATGCCCCCGCGCTCCAGGCGCTCGCCGAGATCGCGATGGAGCAAGGCGACCACCGGCGCGCCGCCGATCTGCTGACACGCCAGGCGACGGGCACCGAGGATCCGGCGGAGCGCATGCGCCTGTTCGAGGCGCTCGGTGACATGGCGTTGCTGATGATGCACGACGACGAGCGCGCTCTGACCTGCTACGCCGCCGCGGTCGCGTCGGCGCAGCCGATCGAGGCGAAGCACGTGGCGCTGCTCGACAAGCTGATCGAGCGGCAGGACCTCGCCGGCGACCACGCGGGCAGCGCGCGCACGGCCGAGCTGCGGGCCGCGTTCGGCGCGACGCCGGCGGATCGCGCCGCGGGCCACCTGCGCGCCGCGCACGATTACCTCGCCGCGCAGGACAAGGGCCGCGCCCGGGCGGCGTCGGACCGCGCCGTGGAGTCGGATCCGTACGACGTGGAAGCGGTGGATCTGGCGTCCGAGCTGGCGATCGAGGCGGGCGACGTCGACGCCGCGAGCGCGATGCTCACGCGGTTGCTCTCGGCAAAGGACGACCGCGCGCCCGGGGCGCCCGGCGGAGCCGCCGCAAGTCGGCGCGCCACCGATGCGACGCGGCGCGCGACCCTCAGCTATCGGCTCGGCCACGCGCGGGCCCAGCGCGGCGACACGCGCCAGGCGCTGCCGATGCTCGACCGCGCGATCGAGCTCGCGCCGACGTCCGAGGGCGCGACGGCGGCGCGCCGCGTGCTCGTCGAGCTCGGCCGTGACGACGCCGCGCGCAAGCCGGCGATCCTCGGCCACCTGCAGGCGATCGTGCACGCGACGGGCGCGCTCGCCGATCTCGTCGCGTGGGCCGACGAGCTGCGCAAGCAGGGGCGCGCCGACGCCGGCGTGGCCGCGCTCGAGCTCGCGATCGCGTGCGGGCACACCCCGGAGGTTCACCAGCGCGCGTTCCTGTCGGTGCACAAGCCGTACGCGATGCGCGACGACGAGGCGTACCGCGCCGTGCTCGACCCGGGCGAGCGCGAGCTCGTCTCGCCGATGGATGCCGACCACGCGCTGCTCGCCCCGATCGCGGCGACCTTGACCGAGGCGGCGCAGCTGTTGTGGTCGGATCTCGACGCGGCGCTCGCGCGCAACGGCGGCCCGGCGCGGCGCGTGCCGGCGACGCAGCACACGGCGGCGGTCGCGATGGTGTCGCGGCTCGTGACGGCGCTCGGCGTCGGCGCGGTGATGCTGTACCAGCGCGACGACGGGCCGGACGTGTCGGTCGTGTGCGCGGCGATCCCGGTCGTGGTGCTCGGCCCGCGGCTCGCGAGCGGCGCGGCGACGGGCGACGAAGCGCGGGCGCTCGTGGCGCGCGCGGTCGAGCTCGCGCGGCCCGAGCACCTGGTGATCGCAGGGCTGCCGGCGGTGGAGGCCGCGCGGCTGCTCGCGTCGGTCGCGCGGCTGTACGGGCCGGCGGGGTTGCGCGACGCCGCGTCGGCGGGCGGCGTTGACCGCGGGGCAGACGAGCAGGTGCGCGGCGCGCTGCCGGTGAAGCTGCGGATGCGGCTCGAGCAGCAGCTGGCGCAGCTGCCGGTGACGGCGCTCGATCCGGCGCGGTCGATCGCGGCTTCGCAGCGAGACGCGGATCGGGCGGCGCTGCTGATGGGCGGCTCGGCGGCGGCGATCGTGGCCGTCGCGACCGGGCGCGGGGACGCGGTGGGGCACCTGATCCGAGCGCTGGCGCACCCTGGCTGGCTCGCCCTGCGAACCAAGCTCGGCCTCGGCGTCCGGTAGGTTCGAGTCGGCCGGTCGGCGGGACCGGTTCCTGCACATCGCGTCCCCCGATGCGACACCGCGTGTACCTCTCGCCCGGCATGTTCGGCTTTGGCCGGCTCGGTTCGTACAATTACTTCGTTCACCTGCAACGCGAGCTGACCGCTCGGTTTGCTGCCGCGGGCCACGAGCTCGTCACGCACGTGATCGAGGACCTGCCGACCGCCTCCATCCGCCGCCGCGCCACGCGGCTCGCCGAGGTCGTCACGACCACCGCCACCGACGACGACCCGATCCACCTCCTCGGCCATTCGACCGGCGGCCTCGACATGCGCATCGTCGCGTCGCCCGCCACGCGCTCGATCCCGGCCGAGTGGCTCGCGTGGCTCCCGCGGTTGCGCAGCGTCACCACCATGAACACGCCGCACTTCGGCACCCCGCTCGCCAGCTTCTTTGCAACCGCGAGCGGCGAGCGCGTCCTCGCCGCGCTGTCGATGTTGACCGTGGCCGGCCTGTCGCTCGGCGCGCAGCCGCTCGCCGCGGCCAGCATCCTCCTGGGCTTCGTACGCGGCGCCGATCGCGCGTTCCCGTTCAAGATCGCGCTCCTCGATCGCAGCGTCGAGTCCGTCGTCGGCCTCGTGGACGACGCGCGCGCCCCCGAGGTCCGCACGTTCCTCGCCGCCATCCGCGACGACCAGGGTTCGATGCTTCAGCTCTCCCCCGAGTCGATGGACCTCTTCGTCGCCGGCTTCTCCGACCGCCCCGGGCTCGTCTACCAGTCCACCGCGTCGATGGCGCCCGCCCCCCGGCCGCGCCGCTGGCTCGAGAACCGCACGCACCCGTGGCGCGCGATCTCGCTCTCCCTGTTCTTCGCGCTTCACCGCATCACGGGCGATCCCGACCCGCACTATCCGTGCGCCGCGATGCGCGCGACCGCGCCGTGGGCCGGCGACGCGAACGAGGCGTTCCTCGCGCGCGCCGTCGGCGGCTCACCGCCGCTCTCGGCGAACGACGGCATCGTCCCCGTCCGCTCGCAGCTGTGGGGCACCCTCATCTGGGCCGGCCTCGGCGACCACCTCGACGTCCTCGGCCACTACCGCGACGAGACCGCGACCGCCGCGACCCCGGCCGACGAGCGCCACCACGACTGGCTCACCAGCGGCTCGGACTTCGGCGCCTCGCAGTTCGCCGCGCTCTGCGACGCGATCGCCGCCGGCATGCTCGCCTGAGCGGGTTCGGCCCCGGCGCTCGGATCGGAGAGCGCCAAGATCGCGGCCCCTCGCGATCGGCGTGTCGGCTCCGCCGCCGGCGCCTGTCCGGTCGGGATCGCCCGCGAAGACGCAGTCTCAGACCAGCTTCGGCTCGATCAGGTGGATC
>JANXOM010000407.1 GCA_025353585.1 Deltaproteobacteria bacterium | reverse complement strand
GCACGCGCGAGCGCGGCCCGTGGGAAGAGCCGCGGATCCGGCACGCCCGCCGAGAGGTGGGCGGCGCGGGCATCGCGGCCGGCACGGGCATCGCGGCCGTCGCCGCGATGCCCGCGCCGTTCGGGCCGCCCGGCACGCGCTTCCACCTCTCGGCGGGCGTGCCGGATCCGCGGCTCTTCCCACGGGCCGCGCTCGCGCGTGCGTACCGACGCGCGCTGCGGTCGCCGAGCGCGCTCGCGACCTTGGCCTACGGCGACGCGCGTGGGGCCATGGGCCTGCGGACGGCGGTGGCCGCGATGCTGCGCGACACGCGCGGCGTGCCCGCGGGCCCCGAGAACATCCTGGTCACGCGCGGCAGCCAGATGGCGCTCGACCTCGCGGCGCGCGCGGTGATCCGGCCGGGTGATGTCGCCTGCGTCGAGGAGCTCGGCTACCAGCCCGCGTGGAGCGCGTTTCGCACGGCGGGCGCGAGGCTGGTCGGCGTGCCCCTCGACGGGGCCGGCCTCGTCGTCGATGCGGTGCCAGCGCGGCCACGCCTCGTGTACGTGACGCCGCTCCATCAGTACCCGACGACGGTGCTGATGACGCCGGCGCGGCGGCTGGCGCTCCTGGCGCGCGCGCACGCGGAGCGGTTCGCGATCGTCGAGGACGACTACGACCACGAGTTCCACTTCGAGGGGCGCCCGGTGCCGCCGCTCGCGAGCGACGATCGCCACGGCAGCGTGGTCTACGTCGGCACGCTGTCGAAGATCCTCGCGCCGGGGTTGCGGCTCGGGTACGTCGCCGCGCCCGAGAGCATGATCGCCGCGCTGGCCGGCGTGCGCGCGGGGATCGATCGGCAGGGCGATCACGTGCTCGAGACGGCAGTCGCGGAGCTCGTCGAGGACGGCGAGGTGCAGCGGCACGCGCACAAGGCGCGCCGGATCTACGCGGCGCGCCGAGAGGCGTTCGTGGCGCTGCTCGCGGCGAAGCTCGGCGGCGTCCTCGACATCACGCTGCCCGCGGGCGGCGTCACGCTGTGGGCGCGCGTGGCCGACGACGTGCCGATCGCGGCGTGGCAGGCGCGCGCGCAGGCCCGCGGCGTGGCGATCGTGGCCGCGCGGGACCTCGCGCTCGATGGCAAGGCGCGCCCGTTCATCCGCCTCGGCTTCGCGCGCTACGACGAGACGGAGCTCGCCGCCGCCGTGAAGATCCTGGCCGCCGCGCTCCGCTGATCAGTCGGCCCGGGCGCCGGCGTCGACCGGGCCGGGCGGACCGGCGTTGGCGCGCGCGGCCTCCTTCTGCTTCGCGAGCTCGTTCTGATACCGTGCAAACTCCTCGAGCGCGTCGGGGGCCGGATCGGGGCCCAGGATGGCGGTCCACGCGGCGTCGACGGCCTTGTTGAACTTCCGGTTCTCGTCGCGGGACAGCCCGCAGTGATCGCCGTCCGTCTTGACCATGCAGTCGACCTTCGTGGCGGCCCAGTGGTCCGTCGTGCACTGCGCGACCATGAGGTCTGCGAACGCATGCACAGCGGCCGCCCGCGCGGCCGGGGCGGCCCGCTTGCCGCGGTCCGTCTCCATCAGGTCGTCGCGCGTCTGCGTCTCGGCCCGCGCGCGCATTTGTTCACAGAGCGCCGACCCCGAAGCGGATCCGGACCCGGGCCCGGCTGGCGTAGCCTCGACGTGGGGGGCGCTGGTCTCGGTGTGCTGGCACGCGGCCAGCGCGAGCGCGGTCAGGAGCGCGCGCCGCATCAGCTGAGCCGGTCCCGGTAGTCGCGGTACCCAAACCGCTTGTGCACGGTGATGCGGCTCGTCGCCGGGTCATGCGTGGCGATCGACGGCAGCCGCACGCCGTTGAACGTGCTCGTCTTCACCATCGTGTAGTGCGCCATGTCGAGGAACACGAGCTTGTCGCCGACCGCCAGCGGGCGATCGAAGCTGTAGTCGCCGATGACGTCGCCCGCGAGGCACGTCATGCCGCCGAGGCGAACGGTGTGCGCCTTCACGCCCGGGTCGCCGGCGCCCACGATCACCGGCCGGTACGGCATCTCGAGGACGTCCGGCATGTGGGCCGTGGCCGAGGTGTCGAGGATCGCGATGTCGACGCCGTTGTGGAACGTGTCCATCACGCTCGCGACGAGGACGCCCGCGCCGAGCGCGACGGCCTCGCCGGGCTCGAGGTAGACCGGCACCTTCCAGCGCGCGCGGAAGTCCTGGACGAGCTGCACGAGCAGGTCGCGGTCGTAGTCGGGGCGCGTGATGTGGTGACCGCCGCCGAAGTTCACCCACTTCATCTGCGGGATGAACGCGCCGAACTTCTCCTCGAACGCGGCGAGCGCGCGGCCGAGGGCGTCGCTGTTCTTCTGACACAGCGTGTGGAAGTGCAGGCCGTCGATGCCGTCGAGATCGGCCGCGGTCAGGTTCGCGCGCGTGGTGCCGAGGCGCGAGCACGGGCCGGCGGGGTCGTAGAGCGCGACCTCGACTTCCTGGTGCTCGTGGTTCACGCGCAGGCCGGCCGAGAGGCCGCGCGCCTCGATCACGGCGCGGTGCCGCCGCCACTGCGCGGGTGAGTTCAGCACGATGTGGTCGGCGAGCGTGACGAGCTCCGCCATCTCGCCATCGCTGTACGCGGGCGCGTAGGCGTGGACCTGGCCCCCCGCGTCACCACAGAGCTCCTCGCGGGCGAGCCGCGCCTCGGCGACCGAGCTCGCGGTCGCGCCGGCGAGGTAGCGCCGGACGAGCGGGAACGTCGACCACTGCGCGAAGCCCTTGAGCGCGAGCAGGATCGTGCAGCCCGCGCGCTCTTGCACGTCGAGCAGCGTCGCGAGGTTCTGCTCGAGCGCGCCGAGATCCGTGACGAAGCACGGCGTCTCGAGGGCCGAGACATCGATCGCGGCCGCCATCTCGGCGCCGAGCGCTGCGCCGGCGGACATCGAACGCTACCTCTCCTCGACGTGCCAGGGCAGGCCGCGCTTCGCGACGTCGGCGAGGAACGGATCGGGATCCATCTGCTCCATGTTGAAGACGCCCGCGCCCTTCCACTTGCCGGTCACCATCATCACGGCGCCGGTCACGGCGGGGACGCCCGTCGTGTAGCTGATCGCCTGCGCGCGGACCTCCTTGTACGTCTCGGCGTGGTCGCAGATGTTGTAGATGAAGTAGCGCTTCGGCTTGCCGTCCTTCGTGCCCTCGCAGAGGCAGCCGATCGAGGTCTTGCCGCTGTAGTTCTCGGCGAGCGACGACGGGTCCGGCAGGAGCGCGCGCAGGAACTGGATCGGGATGATCTTCTGACCGTTGTAGTCGACGGCGTCGATGCGCGTCATGCCGACGTTGCCGAGCACCTCGAGGTGCTTGAGGTACGACTCGCCAAACGTCATCCAGAACCGGATGCGCTTGAGCCCCTTGAGGTTCTTCACGAGCGACTCGAGCTCCTCGTGATAGAGGAGAAAGCTCTTCTTCTCGCCGACGCCGGGGTAGTCGAAGATCGTCGACACGCTGAGCGGATCGGTCTCCTTCCACTCGCCGTTCTCCCAGAACCGACCGCGCGCCGTGATCTCGCGGATGTTGATCTCGGGGTTGAAGTTCGTGGCGAACGCCTTGCCGTGGTTGCCGGCGTTGCAGTCGACGATGTCGACGTAGTGCACCTCGTCGAGGAGGTGCTTCATCACGTGCGCGCAGAACACGTTCGTGACGCCGGGGTCGAAGCCCGAGCCGAGGAGGGCCATGCGGCCGGCCGCCTTGAACCGCTCCTGGTAGGCCCACTGCCAGCTGTACTCGAACTTCGCGACGTCGTGCGGCTCGTAGTTGGCGGTGTCGAGGTAGTCCACGCCGGCCGCGAGGCACGCGTCCATGATGTGGAGGTCCTGGTACGGCAGCGCGACGTTGATGACGAGGCGCGGCTTCTCGGCGAGGAGGAGCGCGGTCAGCGCGGGGACATCGTCGGCGTCGATCGCGGCGGTCCGGATCTTCCGGCCGTGCATCTTCTCGATCTCCGCGGCGAGCTTGTCAGCGCGCGCGACGGTCCGCGTGGCGAGCAAGATGTCCGTGAACACCTCGCGCTCCATCGCGCACTTGTGAGCAACCACGCCACCGACGCCGCCGGCTCCGATGATGACGACCTTCGACATGGCCGAGTACGTATCACACGTCGCAGACCAGATTAACCGCCTCGGCGGTTACTCTGCGGCGGGCGTCTGGACGGCTTCGGTCTCGGCGGCCGCGGCGGCGTCTTCGCGCGTCAGGTCCCGCTTGACGGCGCGGTCGAGCTTCTTCGCGAGGACCCCGGGCTTGCGGCCGAACGCGTGCCGGCTCTGCTTGCGGGCGACCTTCATCGCGTCCTTCAGCTTGCCGTCGAGGGTCTCGGCGAGCTTGCCGAGGTTGCCCGTGCCGACGCCCTGGGCGTACGTGGCGACGAACTCGCGCAGCATGATGAGGTCGACCGCGGGCGAGAGCTCGTCCGCGGCCTTCTCGATCTCGTCGTGGAGCTCGCCGACGCGCTTGCCGGCCCACCGCGCGAGGATCTCGAGCTGGTACGTCAGCTCCTTCGTCCGGCGGCGCCACGCGTGGAACTTGTGGGTGTTCTTCTTGCTGCCCTCGCGAGCGTCGCGCGCCTCGGCGTAGACCGAGCGGACGCCCTCGATGATCGTGTCCAGCTCCAGCGCGCGCGGCAAGGCGGCCTCGAGCGCCTCCGCTTGCTGCGCGGCGCGGGTGGCGCCGTCGACGAGGAGGGTCTTGATCTCGTCGACCGGCGGCATCGCCTCGGCCGCGTTCGCGAGCACGTCCGTCGCGGCCAGGCGCTCCTCGTCGGTCAGCTCCAGCTTCGCGAGGGTCTCGGGGGCGACGGCGTGGTCGCGCACGGCCGAGACGGCACGGCGGGCTTCCTGCAGCGAGCGCTTCACGGCGCGGCGCTCGGACTTCGGCAGCGCATCGGCCACGAGCGTCAGCACGGCGCGGGCGCGGCGCAGCGCCTTGCGGTACTCGTGGACGGCGGTCGCGGCGCCCGCGTCGACCGAGGCGGCCGCATCGCGCGCGGCCTCCGCCGCAGCGAGGAACTCCGCGATCATCGCCGCGCGCAGCGCATCACCCGCGAGCGCGCCGCCCTGGGTCCCGAGCGGGCCGAGCTTGTCGTGCTCGGTTTGCGGAGCGGGGTGGGTGCGTTCGATCGTGTGCGAGCTCGCCATGGGTCGCGGACCATACAATGCGGTGTCCGGATTACATCGTGGCCATCGGGAATTCTTGGGAATCTATCCAAGTTGTCACAGAGCGCCGGGTGCGCTCGGTATGGTGAGCGCGATGGCACACCCGATCCTGTTCGAGCCGGTCCCGAAGCACCTCGTCGCGTTCGACGAGACCTGGAAGGTGCACAAGGCCGAGACGTCCCCGCCGCCCGGATTCGAGGACAAGCTCGACAACAAGGCCGCGCTCGACCGCGCCGTGCACCAGCTCGCGAAGCTGCAGGGCAAGCTCTACGCGCACGACCGCTACTCGGTGCTGCTGATCTTTCAAGCGATGGACGCCGCCGGCAAGGACGGCACGATCCGCGCCGTGATGAGCGGGATCAACCCGCAAGGGTGCCAGGTGTACGCGTTCAAGGGGCCGTCTTCGGAGGAGCTCGACCACGACTTTCTGTGGCGCGTGCAGCGCGATCTGCCCGAGCGCGGCCGGATCGGCATCTTCAATCGCAGTCACTACGAAGAAGTGCTGATGGTGCGCGTGAATCCCAAGTACCTCGACGCGCAGAAGCTGCCGTATCGACCCAAGACGCTCGAGGCGCTGTGGGAGCAGCGCTACGAGTCGATCGCGGCGGCCGAGAAGCACTGGGCGCGCAGCGGGACCGTGGTGCTGAAGTTCTTCCTGAACGTCTCGCAGAAGGAGCAGCACAAGCGGTTCCTCGCCCGCATCACGGACGAGGACAACCACTGGAAGTACGACGCGAGCGACATGACGGAGTCGCGCAAGTGGGATCAGTACATGGAGGCATACCAGGACGCGCTGCGCGCCACGAGCAAGCCGTGGGCGCCCTGGTACTGCATCCCCGCCGATCACAAGCCCTACATGCGGCGCGCGGTCGCGGAGATCGTGGCCGACACGCTGGCGCAGCTGCCGCTCGGGTATCCCGAGGTCACCGAGAAGACGCGCCAGGAGATGGCGGAGATCAAAAAAGAGCTCGAGAAGAAGTGACGGCGTACCGGGACACGTTCGAGAAGTGTCCGCGCTGCGGGGCAGACCTGACCGACGCCGGGGCCGGGCGCGCGTGCGCGGCGTGTGGCGGCCAGTGGGTGAGCGGGCCCGTGCTGCAGGAGATGGTGACGGCGATGCAGGCGGTGCCGCTGCCGGTGCGGCTCGTCTTCGTGCCGGCGGCGCACAAGGCGATCGCGTGCCCCGAGTGCGGGCGCGCGATGGAGACGTGGCAGCTGCACGGCGTGCCGATCGATCGGTGCCCGGAGTGGCACGGGATCTGGTTCGATCGCGACGAGCTGCAGGCGGTGCTGCTCGGCAGCGTGCGCTTCGAGCGCTGAGGTCAGTCGAGCTCGTACGGCGCGTCGCCCCAGCGCGGGCGAAACATCAGCGCGATGCGCGGGCCGGCGTGGGCGACTTTCGGGATGCCGTGGCGCCACGTGCGCTGGCAGGTCCCGCCCATCACGAGCAGATCGCCGCCGCCGAGATCGAGCGCGCGCGACGGGCCGCCGGCGGTCGGGCGCAGGCGAAAGCGACGCGGGGCGCCGAGCGAGACGGTGGCGACGAGGGCCGTGTCCATGTCCCGGGCGGCGGTGTCGCCGTGGTACGCGACGCTGTCGGCGCCATCTCGGTAGAGGGCGGCGGTGGTGCGCACGAACGCCTCACCGTAGCGGGCGGAGAGCGCGGCGCGCATGGCCTCGACGAGGCCGGGGCGGGCGGCGCTCGCGAGGAGCCGCGGGGTGAGGATCTCGCGGTCGTACATGCGGCGGGTCTCGCTGCGCCACGTGAGCTCGGCGCGGAGCTCCGCGAACAGCGCGGCGTGGCCGCGGACCCAGGCGGGGACGTGGTCGAGCCAGGCGCCGTCGGCGAGCTCGATCCGGCGGGCGTGCGTGAACGCGGGATCGCAGCTCGCGGCGATGGGCTCGGCCGGCGCCGCGGCGACGAAGAGGTCCAGCTGGGCCGGCACGCCGGGCGATCTAGCGCACCCGCGCGCGAGGGGTAGCGAGATAGGATGGGCGGATGGCGGGGGCTGGCTACTCGGGGACACCGTTGCCGAAGAAGCTCGGGATCGGCGAGGGGTCGCGCGTCGTGTTGATCGGCGCGCCGGCGGCGTTCGATCTCGCCGGGCTGCCGGCGGGCGCGCAGCTCGGCCGCAGGCTCGTGGGGACGGCGCCGTACGACGTGCTGGTCGCGTTCTGCGCGGCGAGGGCGGCGTTCGAGCGCGGGCTCGCAGGCTGGCGCGGGCGGATGACGCCGGCGGCCGGGCTGTGGATCGCGTGGCCGAAGAAGGCATCGGGGGTGGCGACGGACATGACGGAGCACGTGGTGCGCGAGGTCGCGCTGCCCACCGGGCTCGTCGACAACAAGGTCTGCGCGATCGACGAGACGTGGAGCGGGCTGCGGCTCGTGATCCGGACGGAGCTGCGATGAAGTGGGAGAAGCTGTGCGAGCTCGCGCTCGAGCTGCCGGACGTGACGGTGGACAAGTTCTGGGGGACCGCGGGGTTCAAGGTGCGCGGGAACGGGTTCGCGCGGCTCAAGGAAGATGGGGCGTCGGTGATGTTCGGCGTGGCCGACCTCGACGAGAAGGAGATGCTGCTCGCGACGCAGCCGGACGTGTACTTCACGACGCCGCACTACGACGGGTATCCGGCGGTGCTGGCGCGGCTGGCGGCGTTGCGCGTCCGGGATGCGCGGCTGCGGCTCGAGCGGTGCTGGCAGGCGGCGAGCGCGTTGCCGGCGAAGCCGGCGAAGCCGGCGAAGAAGCGGCGCGCTACGCGGTGATGTCGCGGAACGCGTCGACGAGCCGGCTGGCGACGCGCTGGGCCTCGCTCGCGTTGTCCGGATAATCGAGCTCGCGGTACAGGTGCGCGAGGCGCTCGACCTTGTTGATGCCGAGGGCGGGGGCCTCGAGCACGGTCGCGTGCGCGAGGAAGAACAGCGAATAGCCGCGGAGGATGCGCGCCATGCCGTCGGGTGACAGGCGCCACGTCGACGCGGCGAACGCGAAGTACGGCGCGACCATCGCGAGGATCGCGCGGCGGTGGCGGACGAGGCCGGCCCGCGCGACGCCGATGCTCGCGATGCCGCTCGCGCCGAGCATGCGCGCGAGGTAGTCCGGGTAGAACGGCTCGTCACCGAGGGTCTTGCCGAGGCCGCGGGCGATGCCGTCATCGAGCTCCCGCGCCTCGGCGCAGTCGAGGAGCGAGCGCAAGGACAGCGCGTCGAGCGGGACCTCGTCGGCGCTGGCGATCATGGTGGGCAGCGCGGCCGCGTAGTCGTGGAGCTCGCGGCGGATCGCGACGAACTCCTGGTCGGCGAGCTCGAGGAGCCCGGCGAGGCGGTTGAGCCGGCGGCGGACGGGATCGGGAACGGCATCGCGTGACTTGTAGCCGAGGTCATGTTCGATCTCGGCCCACGCGTGCTCGAGGAGCGTGCGCGCCTGGATCTCGTACCGGGCGTCGGCGGGGAGCGGGCCGCCGATCCGGCAGACGTAGTGCAGCGAGCGATAGCCGAAGCGCGCGGCGTCGCGGCTGGCGCGCTTGTCGATCGAGTGGTGAAAGTCGACGGCGAGACGGGCCTCGACGAGCTTGCCGACGCGATCGACGCCGTCCTCGAAGTACGTGATCACGCGCAGGCCGACGAGATCCGTCACGTCCCACAGGCGCGCGTACGTCCGGTCGGGGCGGGCGAGCTTCCGCGCGAGGCTCGCCCGCGACTTGAGCCGGAGCGTGACCGAGTGCAGCTTGAGGGTCTCGTCCTCGCGGAGCCAGCCCTCGAGCGCCGTCCGCATCTCCTCGCCGTGGCGCACGAGCGAGGGCAAGACGGCGTCGTACTCGGCGAGGAGCTCGGAATGCGGCACGGCGCGCCGAGCATGGCATATCGTGTCCGCGATGACCCGGATCCTCCTCGTCAGCGGCAGTACGCGCGCTGGCTCGACGAACACGGCCGCGCTGCGCACCGCAGCTGCGCACCCGCCGCCGGGCGTGGAGGCGGTCCTGCACGACGCGCTCGCCGCGCTGCCCGCCTTCAACCCGGACGACGACGTCGAACCCGTGCCGGCGGCGGTCCGCGCGCTGCGGGCGGCGCTGGCGCAGGCCGAAGCGGTCGTCTTCTGCACGCCGGAGTACGCGGGCGCGCTGCCGGGCAGCTTCAAGAACCTGCTCGACTGGACGGTCGGCGGCACGGAGATGACCGGCAAGCCGGTGGCCTGGATCAATGTGGCGATGCCGGGGCGCGGCGAGGGCGCGCACGCCGAGCTGCGCACGGTGCTCGGCTACGTCACCGCTGTCCTGCTCGCGGACTGCTGCGTGCGCATCGGCGTCGGCCGCGAGGTGATCGGCTCGGACGGCCTGGTCACCGACCCCGCGATCCGCGCGCGGCTCACGCAACTGCTCGCCGATGTGGCGGCGCGTGCGCGGGCCACGGCGCCGGGGTGATTCCAGCGGGGTACGCCAACGCCAGACCCACCTGGGGACGCCGCGTCCGTCCGGGCTCGCGGAGGGCAAACGCCGCCCGACCGCGCGCGTTCGCCTCCACCGCTCACGCGTTTGTCCTCGGCGTCCGGGTCTTCTTCTGCGAGCCGAAAATCAAAATGGGTGGGGGGACCCGGGGGTGTGGGACTGTG
>JANXOM010000391.1 GCA_025353585.1 Deltaproteobacteria bacterium | reverse complement strand
GCCGCCGGTACGGATCCCGCCGCTGCGCCCGGGGCGCGCGAGACCGGACGGGATCGCGGACGGGCCCGAACGCTCGCGCGGCTTCGGCGGTTCCACCTTTGGTAGCGCCTCGATCTTCTGGCTCCCGCGGCGCAGCGAGTACTGGCCCGGGCGCTCCGCGTGCACGCCCGGCGGATCCGGGACCGACGCGGGCGGCGGCGCGTAGACCTCGACCGCGTCGGGGTCCTCGCGCTCGCGCGAGTCGTCGCGCGTCACGGGCCTCGACACCACCGTCGGCGCGATCATCGCTGGCCGCGCGGGCGGGCGCGTCGGCTGGCGCATCGGCGGCAAGGACGACGCGCCGATGCGCTTGTCGGGCGGCAGCGGGGGGGGCGCCACCGGCAGGATCGCATCCGCGCGGGGGATGCCATCGCTCGCAGCGTCGGAGAACAGCTGCACCTCCGTGTCGCGCGAGGCGCGGCGCGGCACGCTCGGCGGGCTCGTCTGGCTCGCCGCGCGGGGCGCAGGCTGGTCGTCCCGATCGTCGTCGACCTCGAGCTGGATCTCGAGCGCGATCTCCGGCGTGGAATCGGTCGCCGTGCGCGGCACCGCGATGCCCGCCGCGACCTCACCACGCGGCTCGAGCAGCGTCGGCGGGTCGTCCATCGGCGGGGGCGGCTCGAACGCCGGCGCGTCGGCGTCCGTCGGGGCCCGGACGTCCGCGATCGTCGCGGCGCCCACGAGCGGCGACCTCAGATCCGCGATGGTCGGCGCGCCGATCACCGGGAGCGGCGTGGTCTCCGCGTCGAGCTCGACGCCCGGGATCATCTCGATCTCCGGCATGCTCGGCCGGTCGACGTCGACCGTGCCGCGCGGCAGGAGCCCCGGCGTCGAGCCGAGGTACTCGTCGATCTAGTCGTCGAACTGCCCGCGCTTGAGGTCCTTCAGCACGGCCTTGTGCTGCGCCTGCATGAGCGACTTGATCGAGTCCTCCGCGGACCCGGCGTCGTAGACGAGCTTGCGCGTCGACACGATCACGCCGCCGTGAAACATGTGCGTGAAGAGGTGAGGCGACATCACGCCCGAATCCTCGGTCTGGACGTGAAACACCAGGCCGCGATAACGGACGTTGTGGTTGTAGCCGAGGATCGGCGATCGCTTGGCCGCCACCAGGATCGAGGGTACCACGACTACCGCACTTGTATTTCTGCCGGCAGGTTGGTACCAACCGGATCCCTGCTCCACTCTCGGAGCTTGCAATGGAGGCCCCGCCCAGCGGGGTAGGTACATGCCCGTAGCGATAAACGCGGAGTCGAAGTTCGTCGAGCTGGTTCGGTCCTGGCTGGTTTCACTGCCCCATGACCTGAAGATCGCCTTCGATGCGATGGATGATGAGAACCTGCCCCGCCAGGTACGCGAGCTCGCCACCTCCGTGGTGATCTACGTGGTCTCGCCCCACGACGCCCTCACCGGCGATCGGAACGACACCATCCTCAGCTTCGCGGACGACGCGTTGCTCCTGCGCCTGGCGCTCCACAAGGGCATCGGGTCCGGTGAGGACGAGCAAACGTTCAAGGATCGCTACCCCGAGCTGTTCGACGACCTCGCCGACAACCTCGCCCTCTGCAAGTCCGTCATGGGTGATCTCATGACGTGGCTCGAGGGCAAAGTCGGCGCGCTCAAGAGCCGCGACTACAAGGGCAAGAAGCTCGCGACCTACCTCGATAACGAGGAGAACCGCGAGACGCTGTTCGACGACGGCGCGGTGTTCCGCACGGACTATCCGGTCGACGAGACGACGATCGGCGACAAGCTCAAGAAGGCGAGCACGATCCTCGATGCGCTCAAGCGGCGGCAGGCCGAGGAAGCGCGCGCCAAGGGCAAGCCCGCGGCGCACCTGCACTCCTGACGAGGAGCGGCTGCGCGTCGCCAGTGTGCTTCGCGCGTCAGGATCGAGACGTGGAGCGCGAGCTCACAGGTCCACGAGCTCGAAGCCGCTCAGCGGCTCGCCGAGAAAGCGGGGGGCCAGCTCCTCGAGGCGCGACGTGTCCGTGGCGAAGCAATCGAGCCGCCCCGGCGCGCCGCGGCCGTTACCCGCTGGCGCGATGATCGCGCGGGCGGCCTCCGCCATCGCGTGGGCCGAATCGACGACCGCGACGGTGCGGCCCGTCAGCTCGAATGCGACGCGAGAGATCACGTCGCGCAAGAGCGGATAGTGCGTACAGCCGAGGACGAGCGTGTCGATCGCGGGGTCGGCCTCGAACAGCTGCGCGAGGTACCGGCGCGCGATCAGCGCCGCGACCGGGTCGTCCGCGTCCACCCAGCCCTCCTCGGCGAGCGGGACGAGCAGGGGGCATGCCAGGGCCGTCAACGTGGCGCCGGGCCGGCGCGCGTGGATCGCGGTCGCGTACGCGCCAGAGCGCACGGTGCCGAGCGTCCCGATGACGCCGACGTGGCCGTCCCGCGTGACGGCCAGCGCGCTCGCCGCGCCCGGCTCGACCGCACCGATGACGGGCACCGGGCTATCCGCGACGAGCGCCGGCAGCGCCTGGGCCGAGGCCGTGTTGCAGGCGATGAGCACCAGCTTGACCTCACGCGCGAGCAAGAAGCGCTGGCAGGTCAGCGAATACCGCTCGACGGTGCGCGGGCTCTTGTTTCCGTACGGCACGCGCGCCGTGTCGCCCAGGTAGACGATGTCCTCGCCAGGGAGCACTTGTCGCAGCGCGCGGACAACGGTGAGGCCGCCGACGCCCGAGTCGAACACGCCGATCGGATGTCTTCTCGTGGCGGTAAGGGTCATATAAGCGTCCGGATTGCGCCCAGCTGTCACATCCGGCTAGCCAACCCGCCACCGTCGGCGGGCGCGCTTGTATAACGCCTCAGCGCGCGCGACGCTTCCGCGGCGCGGTGCGAGCGGTGCGCTGGCCTTCGAAGGCCCACAGGAGCTGTAAGAATGTCGCGGGCTTGGTGTCCAAGGACGCGTAAAAACGCGAGATGCCGGGCGTACAACGCTCGGCATCCGGCAACTGACGCTCGGTAATACGACCCTGCATCGGTGCGGCACTTGAGCACGTCGTGTACCAAATGCACGGGCGCCCCTGTCGCAAAGCGCAGGTCGTTGCGAGCGCCGCCCTCAACGTGCGCGAATCGTCGTCCGGTATGGTAGGCAAGCGCCCCCAATGTCCGACGCTATCGCCGATCGCGTCCGCGGCCTCGTCGAGGCCGATCCGGTCGTGTTGCTCGAGATGGCCGCCGCGATCGGCGAGAACGGGGGCCGCTGGCCGGCCGATAGCGTGACGGAGCTCGCCGCCGAGCACTGCCCCCGGCTCGCCGAGGCCGACAAGGGGCGCGTCCGGGCCGCCATGGAGGCCGCGCTGCTCGGCCGCGACGTGGACGCGGCTCTCGAGTGGCTCCACGTGACGCGCATCCTGGCGCTGCTGGTGCCCGAGCTCGAGGCGACGGTCGACCTGACGCAGGAGGACGGTCGCCAGCACAAGGACGTCTGGGCGCACACGAAGCAGGTCGTGCGCCAGACGGTGCGCCGGCCGCTGGTGCGCTGGGCCGCCCTGCTGCACGACATCGGCAAGGTCCCGACGCGCACGTACACGCCCGATGGCGTCCACTTCCACGGCCACGCCGAGGTCGGCGCGCGCATGTTCGACCGCGTGCACGGGCGCTTCTCGTTCGCGCGCGACGAGCGGCAGACGATCCGCTTCCTCGTCCGCCATCACCTGCGCACGAACCAGTACGGCGAGAACTGGACGGACAGCGCGGTCCGCCGCTTCCATCGCGAGATGGGACCGCACATGACGGACCTCCTGGATCTGTCGCGCGCCGACATCACGTCGAAGCGCCCGGGGCGCCGCAAGCAGCTGCTCGAGCAGATCGCGGCGCTGGCGGAGCGCGTGCAGCGGCTGGTCGAGGAGGACGCGATCCTGCCGCCGCTGCCGGGGGGCGTCGGGGACGCGATCATGGCGGCGTTCGAGCTGCGGCCGTCGCGGCTCATCGGCGATCTGAAGCGCGCGCTCGAGGCCGCGGTGGCCAACGCGACCCTCGAGGCGCGGCGCGAGGACGCGTACTACGTCGCGTGGATCGCACGGCAGGGCCTCGTCCCGGGCGTGCCCGAGGACGTGCGCGACCGGCTCGTCGCCGCGGGCGGGCTCGTGGGCGAGGACGACGCCGCGGCGGCCGCGCGCGAGGCGGACGGCGACTACGAAGGGCCCCACGCGGGCGTCGAGCACGCGGACGACTCCCCCGGCGTGCTCGCGTGCGGACACGATCCCGAGAACGATCCGTGCCGGGTCCTCCCGCATCGCGACGCCGATCCGGTCTAGGCCGCCCCCGCCCGCAGCCGGTCGAAGTCGACCGGGTCGTGCGCGCAGAACACGCTGACCTCGTCGCGATGGGCGGCGACGAGCGCCCGCACGCGCTCCTGGTTCGCCACGCGCGCGGCTCGGTCGACATCGCTCCGGCCCTGGAACCACCGCAGCGCGAGCGGCGCGTGCGGCGGGGTCGCGACCTGGCCGTGGAAGAAGTAGCTGTCGCCCGCGTGGAGGAGCCAGCCGGCGTCCGTGCGCACGGCGACCCCGGTGTGGCCGCTGGTGTGGCCCGGCAGCGGCACGAGCAAGAGGTCGGGCTCGCGCGGCTCGAGCGCGCGCACGCCCGCGAAGCCGAACCACGTCTCGCCGCCGTCGTCGAAGGGCGCCCAGCGCGGCCCGTGGGCCGTGTGCGCCGGCCGGTAGCGCAGCGTCGCGCGCGCACCGCGGCTACTCGTCGCGGCGGCGAGCTCGCGCGCGTGCACGTGGATCTGCGCGGCGGGGAGATCGGCGATGCCGCCGGCGTGGTCGAGATCGAGGTGCGTGAGGACGACCGCACGGACGTCGGCCACGGCGAGCCCGAGCTCGGGGAGCTGCGCGATGACGGGCTCGGCCGGATCGAGCCGCGGCGAGACCTGGCGCACCCAGGTGGGCCCGAGGCGCGCGGGGGCGGCGAGGTCGCCCGTGCCGAGGCCCGTGTCGACGAGGACGACGCCGCGCACGGTCTCGATCGCGAGCACGTGGCAGACGAGGCGAGCCCGGCCGAGCCAGGGCCCGCGACCGTTGACGAGGCGCGCGCTGGCCGGGCACAGCGTCGCGGCGTTGAGGTGATGGACGCGCATGCCTCTGTTGTGGGCCTCGGCGTCGCATAGGTAAAATATTGTTTTCTTATGTTATCCATAGGCAAGACCGATGGATCTCCGCGAGCTCGGCTACTTCGTCGCGATCTACGAGGAGCGCAGCGTCAGCGCCGCCGCTCGCCGGTCGTACGTGTCGCAGCCGTCCGTTTCGGCGGCGCTCGCGAACCTCGAGCACGAGCTCGCGACGCCCTTGTTTGTCCGTCACCGCCAGGGCGCGACCCCGACGGCGGCCGGCGAGCAGCTCTATCCGATCGCGCAGCGGCTCGTCGGCGAGGCTCGCGGCCTGCCCGCGCTGTTCAAAGCGGTGCCCGGGCGGCGGCGGTTGACCGTCGGCCTCATGCGTTCGATCGATCAAACGCGGACGCGCGCGCTCGTCGAGGTCCTGGCCCACGATGCGGCGATCGATCTGCGGCTCGTGGACGCGGACCAGCCGTGCGACCTACGGATCGTCTCGCGTACGTTGCAAACGCCGGCCGAGGTCTTCGTGCCGCTGTGGCAGGAGCGCTACGTCGTCGCGCTGCCGAAGGCCCACGTCCTTGCCGCCCGCGCCTCGCTGCGCGCCACGGACCTCGTGGGCGAGCGCCTCGTCGCGCGCTGCCACTGCGAGAACGCCGCGCGGTTCGCCGGCGCGGGTCAGCGCTTCGACGTCGTGGCGGTGGCGCCGACCGAGGAGTGGGCGCTCGCGCTGGTCGCCGCCGGCGTCGGCATCGCGATCTTGCCGGAGGGCAGCATCACGCGTGTCGCGGCGGTCGTGCGCCGGCCGCTGCGCGAGGCCCGGGCCCGGCGCGAGGTCGGCATCGCGTACGGCGCGCGCAGCGCACCGGCCGAGCTCGCGCGCGTCGTGACCCGGCTCGTGGCAAAGGCCCCGTCGCTCGGTCGCCGCCGCCGCTAACGAGCGGGGGCTCTCTTACGCCGCCGCGCCGGTGCGTCCGCGACCACCGCGGCGCCGCCGCCGCCCACCGCGACCGTTCCCGGTCCCGCCGCCGCCCGTGCTGCCGCCATCGCCACTGCCACCGCCACCGCCACCGCCGGCGCCCGCGGGCGGGCGCGGGACCAGCGCGGGCCGCGGCGCCTCGGCCGCTGCCTCCGCCGCGATCTCCGTCGACATCTTGCCGG
>JANXOM010000342.1 GCA_025353585.1 Deltaproteobacteria bacterium | reverse complement strand
CCCACGCCGGCAGCGCTGCCGGAGGGCAGCGCGGTTCGATCGTCGGCGGGGGCCTGCCCCACGCCGGCAGCGCTGCCGGAGGGCAGCGCGGTTCGATCGACGCGCGCATCGAGTACTGGCGCGTCCAGACGGGCCTGAAGGACCTCGATCCCGATCACATTACCGATGACAGCGCCGCTCGCCTCCTCGCCGACCTCGCCCTCGACGATCGCTGCCCGCCCGGCGGCGCACTCGCGACCGTGTGGCCGTGCAAGGGCGCGCGCCTCGGCCCCGGCACGAAGCTGCAGCTCACCTGGCTCGGCCACGCGACCGACCTCGCCGTCGACGCGCACGGCCTGTTCGTCGCGAAGCAGCCGAAGCAGCTGCTCCCCGCGATGCTCCGCTTCCGCAAGCTCGTCCGCCGCATCGACGAGCTGCGCGCCCTCGTCCCGCCGTCGCTGTCGACGTACCTGTTCTACGCGGGTAGCCCGCCGCCCGACGCCCGCGCTGTCCTGCGCTCCTTCTCGCGCATGGCCCGCCTCGTCACCGAGCTCCGCGCGCGCTGGTACCTGTGGACCGAGTCCAGGCCCGACCACGACAAGGCCGCGGGCTTCGAGGACCTCGATGTCGCCGAGCTCCTGCACGTCGCGCAAACCGCGATGGGCAGCCTCGACGATCACCCGGCCGTCGCGACGTCGCTCGCGTTCCTCGACAAGCACGCCCCCGGCGGCGCCGCGAACATCGACATCGGCGACTGGCTTCGCATGGTCATGCGCGGCGACTACCGCGCGCTCGCCATGGAGTCCTCGCGCGCCGCGCTCGATCTCCGGCTCGCCGACGCGAAGCGCCCGCGCGAGACCTTCTTCCTCACGCTCGCCGCGTACCTCCTCGACTCGAACGATGGCGGCGGCGAGAACATCGCGCGCTCGGCGTTCCGCGCCGCGGCCAAGGACCTGCTGCTCTCGCAGTCGCACGTCGGGGTGCCGCGCGTCGGCGATCGGTTTCGCTTCCGGCTCCTGCCGCGCCTCGCGCTGAAGCTCTCGTTCAACGACACCTACGCCGTCACCGATCACAACTCGCGCCGCAACGTCGTCTCTGCCGACTGGCCGACGGCGCTGTTCGCGATCACGGACTACGTCGGGCTCGAGGCGAGCATCGTCGATCCGGTGGCGCCGCTCGCGGAGATGGCGCTGCGGCCCGCCGGCACGTACCACCGCTACGCGTACGTCGCGCTCGACGCCATTCGCCCGCGGCTCGGCGCGTGGGTCGCCGTCCCGCAGCTGTCGCGCCGCCTCACGCTCACGGTCGGGTTCGGCGCGCGGTTCCTCGACGTGAAGCTGAACAGCGCGCCCGACGCGCTCACGCTGGACGCCACCTACGGAGCCAAGGCCTCGCTGATGTTCGACGGCGGCCTGCAGTTCGTGTTCCGACGCCGCCGATGCCGCCGCTCACCAGTCCGAGCCGGCGCCGCCGCCACTCGAGCTGCCGCCTGACGACGACGAGTCGCTGCTCGACGACGAGTAGTCGCTGCTGCTGCCGCTACTCGACGACGAGCCGCCGCCGCCGAAGAAGTCCCAGAAGCTCGAGCGCACGCGGGGCCCGGTGTAGTCGTCGTCGGCCTCGTCGCTGTCGCCGCGGTAGATGTACGTACCGTCGGCGCGAAGCTCGCCGGTGCGCAGCCGGCGCCGGCGCCACACGACGACCCCGACGGGGATCGCGATCAGCACGGCCACGCCGCCGGCGAGGAGCCAGAAGAGCACGCCGTCGTCATGAAAGTGATGAGAGACGGGCGCGGGCGGGCGCGGCTTCACCGGCGGCACCTCGTGCGCCGTCACCACTCCGTCGTTGCGGTACTCGCCGACCGGCGCGGTCGAGTCGCTCTCGCCCCCCGCGGCCCGCAGATGATCCGCGATCGCCTGGACGCCGGCGGCCAACCCGCCGGCGAAGTCCTTGCTCTTGAACCGAGGCACCATCGCGTCCTTCTGCATGTCGGCGAGCCACCCCGCCGGCAGCGCGGCCTCGATGCCCGTGCCGGTCTCGACCTCGACGCGCCGCTTGCCCATCACGAGCAGCACGAGCACGCCGTTGTTCGCGCGCGCGCGGCCGAGCCGCCACGTGTTGAAGAGCTCCGTCGCGAACGGCTTGCTGCCCGCGGGCGTGTCGTCGACGGTGACGACCGCCAGCTGGATGCCGCGCGTCGCCTCGAGCTCCGCCGCGAGCGCATCGAGCCGGGCCGCCGCGGGCGCGTCGAGGACGTGCGCCTGGTCGCTGACATGACCGCCGGGTCGCGGATCGGGCACCTCGGCGACCGACGCCACGCCGAACATGACCAGGCAGGCGTAGACGAGCACGTCTCATGATGGCACGCGCCGACCGCCGGTCAAAAATCCAGCGACGCGTCGAGCAGCGCCGGACCGCGTGGCTCGGAGCCCGCGGAGACGCGAGCTCCGAGCCCGCGAAAAAATCGCGGTCTCTGGCGATCGGCTTGTCGGCTCCGCCGCCAGCGCCTGTACGGAGCAGATCGCCCGCGAAGACGCGAGCTCAGGCCTTGACGGCCTGGATCTCGAGCGTGATGTCGATCTTGTCGCCGACCATCACGCCGCCGGCGTCGAGCGCCGCGTTGAACGTCATGCCGAACTCCTTGCGGCTGATCGAGGTCTTGCCGGTGAAGCCGCGGCGCGTCCCGCCCCACGGATCCTTGACCTCGCCGTTGATCTCGACATTCATCTCGACCGGCTTGGTCACGCCGTGGATCGTCAGGTCGCCCGTGACGACCGCCTCCTCGTCTCCCTTCTTCACGATCTTCGTGCTCTTGAAGGTGAGCTTCGGGAAGCTCGCCGCGTCGAAGAAATCCGGCGCCCGCAGGTGCTCGTCGCGCTTGGCCTCCTGGGTATCCACGCTCGCGGCGTCGATCTCCGCCGAGAAGTGCGACTTGGAGATGTCGGCGTCGTCGAACGACAGGCTGCCCGACCACGTCTTGAACGAGCCGTGGACCTTCGTCACCATGAGGTGGCGAACGGTGAAATGAACGGTCGAGTGCGTGGTGTCGAAGTTCCAGGTAGATGCGGTCATGGGCTGCATCCTGGCCCCGCCATGCCGGTGTTCACAGGTGGCCCGCAAAGACTCTCCGTTGCTCCTCACGGGCGGACCGCAGGCGAAAAGTTGGGGGTGACTGTCGGCTGATGTAGGATAAGGTACTCCGGGGAGCCTGGCCGTACCTATGTCAAAAAATCGAAAGATCAAGGACACTTCGCCAACTCAGGCGAGCGGCGGGGATCGCGGCAATCGCGCGGGCGGGACCGGCGATCGGCGGCGGGAGGTGTTCGGCGTCATCGGTCTGGGAGCCGCACTGTTCCTCCTGGTGGCCATGATCTCGCTGCAAGCGGGGGCGACCGTCATGGGCCCGTTCGGCACCGGCTGCGCGAGCCTCTTCTACGGCCTCGCGGGCGTCTGCGGCTACGCGCTGGTCGTGGCGGCGGCCGTCGCCGCCGTGCGTACGCTCCTCGCGCGCGAGCCGGTGATGCCGCTGTCGATCGCGGCCGGCATGGCGATCGGCATCGTGGCCCTCGCGACCCTCGCGCACCTCGCGGCGAGCGGCTACCGCGTGGCGGGCCACGGCCCGGGCGGCGCCATCGGCGAGCACCTCGGCGAGATCCTGCGCGCCGTCATCAGCACGGCCGGCACCGCGATGCTCGCGTGCATCGGGCTGGTCGTGGCCGTCGTCGTGGCCACGCCGCTCCGCATGCGGGACGTGCTGCACCACATCTGGCGCGGCCTCGAGGCCGCCGGCCGCGCGCTGGCGACCGCCGCGTTCGCCGTGGGTCACTTCTGGGCCGACGTGTTCCGCGCGATCCTGCCGGAGCGCGGCGGGGACGAGGACGACGACGAGGACCACGAGCTCGAGGTCGCCGATGACGACGTGCTCGAGATCGGCGCGGACGACCACGTCCAGGAGCCGATGATCTTCGAGCGTACGGCGCCCTCGACGGCGGCGCAGCTGTCCGATTCGGGCAGCGAGATCATCCCGCTCAAGAAGAAGAAGAGGACCCCGCAGGGCACCGAGATCGACCTCGTGGTGCCGGGCCCCACCGCGGCCGAGCTCGCCGCACAGGCGGCGCAGCCGATGCACGGCGCCCACCCGCTGCCGAAGCCGCGCCGCAGCCGCATGGCGAGCGGCACGGACATCCCCGCCGAGGGCACGCCGGTCACGGCGCTCGCCCCGATCCCGCTGCCCCCGGCCCCGCCGGCGCCGGTCATCGAGGACGTCATCGCCGCGCCGAGCGGCCCGATGATCGTCGAGTCGCGGTTCAAGGTCGCGGACCCGTCGATCATGGCGGCGAAGGAGCGCGCGGCGGAGATGGAGCGCCAGCAGACGTTCATCAAGATCGGCGACGGCGACTACCAGTTCCCCTCGATCCAGCTGCTCGCGTACGACGCGACCTCGCAGAACACCATCGACAAGACGGCGATGCTGGAGCTGTCGGCGAAGCTCACGCAGACGCTCGAGAACTACGGGGTCAAGGGCGACGTCGTGGCGATCCGGCCCGGCCCCGTCGTCACGATGTACGAGTTCGCGCCCGCGCCCGGCATCCGCGTCTCGAAGATCGTGAACCTCAACGACGACCTCGCGCTCGCGCTCGAGGCGCTCCGCGTGCGCATCGTCGCGCCGATCCCGGGCAAGGCCGCCGTTGGCATCGAGGTCCCGAACAAGTCGCGCGAGAAGGTCTTCCTCAAGGAGATCCTCGCGGACGACGCGTTCCGCAAGAAGGCGTGGAAGCTGCCGATGGCGCTCGGCAAGGACATCGAGGGCGGCCCGGTCGTCGTCGATCTCGCGAAGATGCCGCACCTCCTCGTCGCCGGCACCACGGGCTCGGGCAAGTCCGTCGCGGTCAACGCGATGATCTCGACCTTGCTCTACCACTCCTCGCCCGAGGACGTCCGCATGATCATGGTGGACCCGAAGATGCTGGAGCTCTCGATCTACGAGGGCGTCCCGCACCTCTTGCTGCCGGTCGTGACGGATCCGAAGAAGGCGAACCTGGCGCTGCGCTGGGCCGTCGAGGAGATGGATCGGCGCTACGACCTGCTGGCGAACGCCGGCGTGCGCGACATCTCCACGTACAACGAAAAGATCCTCAAGCAGAACGCGAAGGTCGAGGCGGACAAGCTCCGCGCGGCGGCGGATGCGGCCGCGCGCGCGCTCGAGACCGACATCGACAAGGTGATGGACAGCGACTCGCCGGAGCAGGCGGACGCGCGCATCGAGACGGTCATCCCGGCCCACAAGCTGCCGTTCATCGTGGTGGTCATCGACGAGTTCGCCGACCTCATGATGTGCGC
>JANXOM010000326.1 GCA_025353585.1 Deltaproteobacteria bacterium | reverse complement strand
TCGGCGTCGAGCAGGAGCTGCGCGAGGAGGTAGTGCGACTCGTCGTGCAGCTCCTCGTACGCCTTGCCCGGCTTGATCCGCGCGCAGATCGCGAGCTGCAACGCGTCCATGCGCGCGATGAGATCGGTGAAGCGCCGCGCGCCGGGGCTCTCGCCGCGCGCGTACGTGCGCGTGATGTCGCTGCCGTAGCCGAGGTAACGGGCGCCCGCGTCCACGAGCAGCGACGTGTCGCCGCTGACCTTCTTCGTCTCGTACGCGATGTAGTGAAGGACCGCCGCATGGGCGCGTTGCAGCTCGCGATCTGCGCGCGGATCAAGCCGGGCAAGGCGTACGAGGAGCTGCACGACGAGTCGCACTACCTCCTCGCGCAGCTCCTGCTCGACGCCGACCTCGCGCGCGGCAGCGCCAACGAGCTCGTCGGCCGCGGCATCACGCGCGTCCTGTTTCCGCACGGCCTCGGGCACTCCCTCGGCATCGTCACGCACGACGTCGGCATGAAGCCGCGCCCGCCGCGATCGGAGAACAAGTTCCTGCGCAACACGTCGACCATCGAGGTCGGTCAGGTCTTCACGATCGAGCCGGGGCTCTACATCATCGACGCGCTGGTGGGCCCGGTCCGCCTGGGCGACCGCGCGAGCCTCGTCAACTGGGGCGCGCTCGACGAGGTGAAGCCGTACGGCGGCATCCGCATCGAGGACAACGTCCTCGTGGAGGCCAACGGGATCCGGAACCTGACGCGAGAGGCCTACCTGGCGCAGCCCGCTGATCCGCGTTAGGGTCCGCGCGATGCGCGCCGTTGCTCTCGTTCTCTCGCTCGCTGCTTCGCTCGTCGCCTGCCAGCGCGACGCGGACAAGGCGGCCGGGTCCGGATCGGGCTCGAACACCGCGGCGCGGATCCACGTCGGCTCGGGCTCGGCGACCGTCCCCGCGCCGAAGAAGATCGAGCAGATCACGCCGCCGCTGGATCTGAAGACGCCGCCCGCCGATGCCGTGAAGACGCCGTCGGGCCTCATCTATCGCAAGCTCGTCGTGAACCCGGACGGCACCGCGATCGGTCGCAACGACAGCGTGATGATCAACTCGACGACGTGGAAGCAGACCACCGGCGAGACCATCGCGACGAACAAGAACCGCGGCCAGGCGCTGCCGTTCTCGCTCGCGACCGCCGCCACCGGCTTCGCGGAGATGATGCAGCTCCTCCGCAAGGGCGAGAAGGCCGTCGTGTGGGTCCCGCCCGGCGTCCCGTTCCGCGCGGCCCCGCAGCCCGTGCTCGAGGAGATGGTCTACATGCTCGAGGTCGTCGACGTGACGCCGGCCCCGGCCATCCCGCCGGACCTCGCGGGCCCGCCTGCGAAGGCGCCCGCGTTCAAGTCGGGCATCAAGTACGAGATCGTGCGCACGGGCACGGGGACCGACAAGGCGCGCCCGTGGGACACCGTCACGTTCAACTTCTCGGCGTGGGACGCCGAGGGGCACATGTTCGACACGACGGAGACCCGCAAGCGCCCCGCGACCGCGCCGCCCTATCGCCAGTCGGTGGTGATGGAGGAGGTGCTCACGTCGGTGACCGCGGGGACGCGCGTACGGTTCTGGACCGACGCGGAGAAGATGACGCAGGGCGGGCGAGCGGCGGCCGCGATGCCGAAGGGCCAGGTCTGCTACGAGCTGGAGGTCCTGCAGATCGCGAAGGCCGCCAACGATCCGCCGCCGGCGCCGAGCGACGTCGCGAAGCCGCCCAGTGACGCGCAGAAGACGGCGAAGGGCGTGTTCTACAAGGTCATCAAGGCCGGCCCGGGCGGCCCCAAGCCGAAGCCGACCGAGGTCGTGAAGCTCAATTACACGGGCTGGACGACGGACGGCCGCATGTTCGACTCGTCGCTCCTGCGCGCGCAGCCAGCCGAGTTCAGCTTGATGGGCGTGATGGCGGGGTGGACGGATGCGATCCCGACGATGTCGGTCGGCGATCACACGCGCTTCTGGGTGCCGGCGGAGCTCGCCTACAAGGGCGCGCCGAACCGGCCGCAGGGGATGCTGGTGTTCGACATCGAGCTGCTCGAGATCAAGGCGGCGCCGGTGCAGCAGCCGCACGTGCCGTGACCGCGTCGCCCGGCGTGCCCGAGGACGTCGCAGCGGCCTGGGGCTGGCAGGCCGCGCAGGCGACGCCGCTGGCGGGCGGGCTCATCAACGACACGTACGCGGTGCGCGACGCGGAGGGCGCCCCGCTCGCCTGCGTGCAGCGGCTCCACGCGGTGTTCGCGGGGGCGGTCAACCTCGACATCGAGGCGGTCACGGCCCACGTCGCGGCGCGCGGGCTCGGGACGCCGCGGGTGCTGCGCACACGCGACGGGCGCGCGTGGGTCGACCGCGACGGCCGCGCGTGGCGAGCGCTGAGCTGGGTGGAGGGCGCGAGCGTGCACCGGATCCCCGCCCCGGCGTGGGCCGAGGCGGCGGGCGCGCTCGTCGGGCGCTGGCACGTGGCCGTCGCCGATCTGCAGCACGCGTACGCGTTCGTGCGCACGGGCGTCCACGACACGGCGGTGCACCTGGGGCGGCTGCGCGCGACGGCGGAGGCGGGGGCGGGCGACGCGGAGGCGACGGAGCTCGCGCACGCGATCCTCGACGCGGCGGCGGGGCTGCCCACCCTGCCGGAGACGGCGCTGCGCAACGTGCACGGCGATCTGAAGATCAGCAACGTCATGTTCGCGAGCGCGGACGCGGCGGCGGCGCCGGTGGCGACCTGCCTCGTGGATCTGGACACGGTCGCGCGCGGCACGCTCGCGTACGAGCTCGGCGACGCGATGCGCTCGTGGTGTAACCCGCGGGGCGAGGACGCGGGCAGCGTGGTGTTCGACCTCGACCTCTTTGCCGCCGCGATGCGCGGCTATCGCGGCGTCGCCGACGCCATCACCACGCCGGCGGAGCGCCGCTCGATCGTCATCGGGCTCGAGACGGTCTGCCTCGAGCTCGCCGCGCGCTTCGGCACCGATGTCGTCGAGGATCGCTACTTCGGCTGGGACGCGGCACGCTTCCCGTCTCGCCGCGCCCACAACCTGGTCCGCGCCCGCGGCCAGCTCGCGCTCGGCCTGGCCGTGCGGGCCGCGCGCGAAGACGCGCTGGGACTCGTGCTTTCGGATTGACCGGGATCACACCTGGCGCGCGCGCGGACTTTCTCCGCACGAGCAACAGCACGCCGGCCACGAGCAGTCCGGTGCCAGAGCCGCCGCCACTCGTGGTGCAGCCGCCGTCGGAGGCGAAGATCGTTTCGCACTTCTTGGAGCAGGTGGCGTCTCCCGCGGCGCCGTGGTCGCACTGCTCGCCCGTGTCGACGATGAGGTCGCCGCAGGTCGGCAGGTTGCAGTCGGAGCGGCAGGTGTCGGGCTTGTCCGCGTTCGCCGCGCCGTCGTCGCACTGCTCGCTGAACGCGCGCACGCCGTCGCCGCACATGGACTCGGGGTTCGCGACGATGCAGACGTCGTCGAGGGCCCAGCCGCCGAGCTGCAGGTCGCCGTCGGCGGTCAGGTCCCAGCCGACCTGCACCTGCGAGCCGTGGAACAGCCCCGACAGCGGGACGTCCTGGAACCGCCACTCCTTGTCGATGTGCTGCAGCGAGCTGGAATCGCCCATGTTGATCGTGGCGTTCTGCCAGACCTGGTTGCCGTTCGCGGTGATGCGCGCCTGATCGAAGTGGCTGTCCTGGACGGCGAGCCAGCGCCGGTATTGCAGGCGGACGTCGCTGTACGGCCGCACGTCGACGAGCGGCATCGTCACCGAGGTCAGCGAGCTCTTGGCATAGTCTCCGCCGGGCGCCTGCACGAGCGCGTGGGTGCCCGAGAACGCCGCCGGCGGATCCGTGACGCCACCGCCTGGCACCACCCAGGCCCATGGCGAGGGCCCCGAGCGCGACGCGGTCGTCCAGCCTGCCGCGAACGGATCGGTCTCGAAGTCCGTGCAGTACAGCTTCACCGTGTCCGCCTGGTAGACGTCGTAGTGCGCATCGGCGCGGTTGTCGGGGAGCCCGAACGTCGTGCCGTTCGCGAACGTGACGAGCGCGCTGTAGCTGCCGTCGCCGTCGGTCGGCAGCGGGAGCTGCGCGAAGTAGACGCCGGGGGCCGCCCGCGTCGCCGTGACCGAGCCCGCGGCCGGGACGCCGTGGGCGCCGTCGCCCCAGCCGATGGTGACGTGGTCGACCGTGTCGGCGGCGCAGCGGTCGACGAGCCCCGTGATGTCCGTGCGCACCTGCACCGAGCTGATCGGGAACGCGCCGGTCTCCAGGAGCGCGGGGCCCGCGATCGTGCCGCTCGTCGTGTGCATCCCGTGCGCCCCGTAGACGTTGCGGATCGTGCACTCGTGCGGTGTGCCATTGGAGAGGTCGCCGTCGTCGTCGTCGGTGGCGAGCGTCTCGACGAGGCTCGACGGAATGTCGATCGACCGCCGGAGAGCACCCAGATAGAGACGCAAGGTCAGCGCCTCGCCGTCGACCGCGCCGAGCTGGTCGCGGAACGCCTGCCGCAGGTCCCACCACGTGCCGCCAAAGATGAGGCCGGTCTTGTGGATCTCCCCGACGTCTCTCGGGAACACCGCCTCGCTGTCGGGCGGGTTCAGCTCGCGGAGCGGCTCGTCCGTGTAGTGAAAGCCGCGGCCGAGGCCCGAATCGCCGGTCATGTTGACCGCGAGCGTATCCGCCGCACCTTCCGACATCGCGCCGTCGAAGCGCCCGACGCCGTCGATGATCTCGTGCGCGTGGAGATCGTGACCGAACTCGTGCCACATCACGTCGTTGATCCGGCCGGTGTTCTCGCACGTGGCGCTCGCGTGGAAGAAGTTCACGCTGTAGCCGTCGAAGAACGCATTGCAATCTTGATCGAGGTTCACGTTCGCCGGGAGGAGGTCGGTCAGCGTGGGCATGTCGGGGTCCACGTTCACGCGGACGAACTCCTTGACGGTGTTCATCGCGAGGTATGTCACGAGCTGAGCGTCATCCTCGACCACCGCGCTCGCGTCCCATCGCG
The DNA here is from genome assembly GCA_025353585.1 of Deltaproteobacteria bacterium. Taxonomy (GTDB): domain Bacteria; phylum Myxococcota_A; class Polyangia; order Haliangiales; family Haliangiaceae; genus JABFXX01. Next base: position 47,686 of record JANXOM010000326.1, on the reverse strand, counting down.
CCGTGCCACCCGCGGAGAGCGGGAGCGATGCCACGGCCGAGACCCCGTTCGACGCGATGTTGAACACCATCACGAGGTCGCCGGTCACCGCGGTGGTCACCGTCCCGCCGGCGGGAGGAACCGCGACCGTGCCGTCGGGGCCGGTCGTCGCGGTGACGCCGTTGACCAGGACGTGCGCGAGCGGCGCCGGCTGGTCCACGCGGCCGCGCCCGGGGTAGCGGTCGACGGTGCTGTAGACCAGCGTGCCGGTCTCGAACATGTTCTGCTGCCGCACCGCGAGCGGCGCGCCGGTGGCCGGATCGATGTACGCGAGGTAGCGGCCGCCCGGACCCGCGTCGAGCTCGATCGGCGCGGCCACGCGGTAGCCGAGGATCGCGTCGTCGGCGATCAGCGGGACGATGACATCGGCGCCGAGGGCGGAGGCCCGGGCGGCGGCCGGCAGCGCGAGCTGCTCGCGGACGGCGGCGATCGCGCGCGCGCGGAGCAGGGTACCGGCGAGGCGCGGGGCGGCGGCGGTGGTCGTCACGCGCGGGAGCGCGGTCGAGCCGATGACGAACAGGCGGTCCTGCTTGAACTCGAACCCGATCTGCCCGCCGAGGACGCGCGTGCCGCCGCTCGTCTGGACGAACCCGACGGCGCGGATGGTCCCGTCGTTCACGTTCGAGACGAGCACGAAGTCGCTCGCGGCCGCGCCCGGGGCGAGCAGCGCGAGGTGGTCGGCGAGCCACGCGCGCGCGTAGAGCGCAGCGAGATCGGGCGACGTCATCGCGCCGGGCGCCAGGATCCCCGAGCCCCAGATCCGGTTCGGCGCGCCGGTCGCGCGGTCCCACGAGACCGACCAGCGGCCGCCGGCGGCGGCCGTGAACGCGTGCCACGCGGCGGGCGCGGCCGTCGTCCCGTACCGCACGTCGCGGACCGTTCGCAGCGTCTCCCCGGCGGGGAGGGCGGCGGCGGGCAGCGCGGTCAGCTCGTCGGCGGCGATCGGGCCGTGGGCGCGCGGCGCGGCCGCGAACGAGCCGGTGGCGAGGGCGCACACCAGCGTACCGACGAACCACGCAGAGCGGACCATGGCGGCGATTAGACAACGCGGGAGGCGCGTTGGCGAGCGCCGAGGCACGTTGCCACGCCGTCCCGACAAGGCTCGATTCGGGCGGCGCGACGCAGCACCAGCGAGTACGCTCGCCCGTGTGCGGAGGTCCGTCGCCCTGGTCGCTGCGCTCTCCAGCGCCGGCTGTCTGCAGACGAACATCGACGCGGTCGACGGCGCGTTCTACGCGGGCGGCGTGCGCAAGGTGCACTGCGCGATCGACATCGACGCCGTCACGCGCAACGACGACGCGAGCATCGACGGCGGGCTCGATCGCGCGCGCGATCGCGGTGAGGTGATCGAGCTGTTCGCGCATCGTCCGGGCAAGACCGTGAGCTGGGACACCGTCGAGCACGTCTTCGCGGGCGCGCGGGCGCGCGGCCTGCCCTTCGTTACGTACAGCGAGCTCGCGACGGGGGCCGTGACTGGCCCCGGCATCGCGTTCGCGTTCGACGACGATGCGGTCGACGAGTGGACGCAAGGGCGCGATCTGTACGCGACCTACGACGCGCGCCTGACGTTCTTCTCCACGCGCTACGACCTCTTGCGAGACTCGCAGCGCGCCGAGCTGAGGCAGCTGAGCGCCGACGGCCACGACCTCGAGGCCCACAGCGTTCGGCACCTGCGCGGGCCCGCGGTCGTCGAGGACAAAGGGCTCGCCGGCTACATGGCCGACGAGGTGCAACCATCGATCGACCGGCTCGTCGCCGACGGCTATCCGGTGCAGGCCTTCGCGTACCCGTTCGGCGCGCGCACCGACGAGATGGACGCGGCGATCTTGAAGCAGGTCCCGATCGTGCGCTCGGTCGCGATGACGTGGGGCGTCGTCATCGAAGACCCGTGCCCCCTGGACTAGCGAAGGACCCGTAAAGGACTATCAACGCGGCGGCTCGCCGTCCCAGCGGACGTCGACATCCACGCGCGGATCGCCGGGCTGCGGCGCGCGCGTGACCCGCTGCGGCCGGCGCTCGCCGCGCGCGAGCCGGCTCGCCATCCGGCGCAACGCCTTCGCCGCCCGGCGCCGCTCGCCGTGGTCGAGGCGGCCATCGCCGTCGCGGTCGAACCGCGCGACGAGCGCGGCGTGCATCGCGCCGCCCCCGGGCGCGGCGCGGTGGGGACCGGCGTCGTACGGCCCGACGTCCGCGAGGGCCGCGGTCGAGGACCCGATCAGCGAGACGAGCAGGGCAGCGGTGGCGGCGAGCTTCATGCCGGTTGGACGCGGCCGCGCCGGGCCAGGTTAAGTCAGCCGCGGCGGAGCGCCGTGGCGGGGGTCAAAGACAGGGGGCGGTGAGCGCGCCCGGGGCGTACACCGTCGGAACGCCGTCGCGCAGGTAGCTCTCGAGGAAGCACCCGTACTGGTGCTTCACGCTGTCGAGCTGTCGGTAGATGTAGTGCGGGTCGATGATGCCGTCGCCCATGAACTGCACCACGACGCGCGTCTTCCCGTCGCGGTTGCCCGTCACCGGGTAGCTCGCGAGGCCGCTGGTCGCGTCGAGCGCGAGCGCGTTCTGCATCGAGGGCCAGATCGCGTCGCCCGCCTCCTGGTTGCCGTACGACAGCGCGGCCGCGTCGTAGACGTCGATCGGGAAGTAGCTGTCGCCCATGCCGACGGGCTCGTACACGTTGCGGACGGGGAAGCCGGCGAGCGGGCGGTGCGCGATGCGCGACATCGCCACGACGGGCTCGGCGATCTCCCACGACAGCGCCATCGCGCCGAGCGCCGGGTGCACGAACGTGAAGGTCGCGTCATCGACGCCGAGCGCGGAGCTGATCAGCGTGCGCGCGCCGGGGATGATGACCGTCTCGAGGATCATGAGGTTCCAGAAGCCGCCGGCGCCCGTCGGCACGAGCGCCCCGAACCGCTCCTCGACCGCGCCGACCATGTTCGTATACATGCCGCCCATCGACTGGCCGCCGGCGACGAGCTTCGCGCGGTCGAAGTGGTGGTCGGCGCCCGGCGTCGAGATGCCCGTGCAGCCGCCGAGCGCGCTCGCGGGGATCGTCGTGGCGAGGAGCGCGTCGGTCAGCAGCCGCTGCTCGATCACGCCCTGCTGGAACGTGAACGGGAACGCCGAGAGGTTGTTGATGTTGAGGTACGCGTAGTCGGTCGCGCCCTGGAGCCGCTCCGGGTTGAGCGGCAGCGCCGACGACGCGCCCGCGATCCCGTGCAGCGCCACGACGTAGCCGGGCCCCTTGCCCGGCTCGGGATCATCGCTCGAGTCGGGCGAGTGGCCGAGGTCGACGAGGCCCGTCGAGAGTCCGCCCGAGCCGTGGAAGAACTGGAACAGCGGCCAGCCGCCGGCCGGCATCGCGCGCTTCGGCAGCGTGATCGAGACGGGGATGGTCAGCGTGCCCTGCGCGGCCGGGACGTCGTTCGTGTCGACGGCGAAGTCGCCGCCCGTGTTGAACGGCGGCGTGCCGCGCTGGAACTGCGGCATCGTGATGGTGCCGTCGAGCCGGCAGAAGCCGTCGTACGTGTCGCCGCCGACGAGCGTCAGGCCGTCGATGGTCGGGTGCTGCGTCGTACGGATCGCCTCGGTCCGCGCGCGGACGCGGGCCTGCTCGTCGCCGGTGGTGAACACGGTCGCCACGAGCACGTCGAGCGGCGCGATCCCCGCCGCTGACAACGCGGGCCACAGCGGGGCATAGAGCGCGGCGGCGGCGGGCCCGCGCGCGCCGGCGGGCGTGTTGCCCTGGGCGAGGATGGTGAACGCTTCGGGCGGGGCGAAGCCCGGGGCGAACGCGCTGCGCACCACGTACGCGTACTTCGTCTGCGGTCGCAGCACGATGCCCGGCCGCGGCGCGAACGCCACGAGGTTCGTCGGGACGTACGCATCGGTGGGGAGCGTGGACGCGACGACCGGATATGCGGTGCCGAGCTCGGGCGACGCGGGGTCGATGTCGAGGAGCTCCACCGGCGCGTCGGGCCCGGGCGCGATCACGGTGTCGAGCATCTGGGCGGGGACCGCGTCCGTGAAGCGGACGTACGCGATCGACATCAACGGCCAGCCGCGGCGGAGGGGCACGTCGGCCAGCAGCGACTGCAGGAGGCCGACCGCCCGCGGGTTCGGGTACGCGGCGACGTCCGGCGCGCCGTTCGCGTCGAGGCGGAGGTCCGACGGGAACGGCAGGTTCCAGTAGGTGTCCGTGCCGGCGAGCGGGCCGCCGAGGTCGAAGTACGCGGAGTGGTTGGCGCCACCGTCGGTGGATCCGCACGCGGCCAGAAGAACGAGGACAGCGCAGCCGATCCGCTTCATCAGCGCGACTATAGAGGAGCGCGGGGCGGCCACAACTGGCTATCGCACTGGCCGGGGCAGCGGCCGCCCGGCCGCCCGCCGCGTGGCCCGGATCACCCCGAGATCGTCGTCGGGGGTGTACGACGGCGGGGCGCAGCGGTCGCGGCGGCGCGGACGCGGTCGAGGACGTTGCCGGGGAGCCGGAGGTCGTCGGCGATGAACCCCACGCCGGCCCCATCGAACAGCGCCCGGTCGCGCGGCGGGACGCTCCCGATCGCCACGATCTCGCAGCGGGCGCCGTCGTGCAGCCCGCGCGCGTACATGCACAGCTCGAGGGCGTTCATCACCCCGCGGAGCGCCGCGTCGATCACGACGAGGTCCGGGTGATCGCGGTTGAGCTTGTGCGCGGCATCGGTGCCCTCGCTCGCGGTCTCCACGATCACGCCGGGGTGCGCACGCCGACACAGGCTCCACAGCCAGCGGGCACGCGCGGTGTCATCCTCCACGATCAGCACGCGGACCGAGCGCGTCGCGCTGCCGAGGCGGTCGATGATGGCGTCGAGCTGCGCGAGCACGTCCGCCGCCGAGCGCGGGCGATTCGCGGGCTGCTTCGCGAGCAGCCACTCCACCAGGTCGGACGCCTCGGTCGGCAGATCGCCGCGCAGATCCGCGAGGCGCGGCGGCGGCTGGGTCGCGTGCCCGCGCAGCTCGACCTCGGCGTCGTCGTCCGCGAACGGCGGCGCGCCGCAGGCGAGCTCGATGGCGGCGCAGCCGAGGCTGTAGAGGTCGATGCCCTCGGCGGCGGCGGGGTCATCGCTCGCGACATCACCGCGCGCGATCTCGGGCGCGAGCGCGATGCCGTGCGGGCCGACCGCGGGGACCTGCGAGAGCGAGAGGCGGCCGAGCACGCACCGGCCGTCGGCGCCCACGACCACGGTGGCACCCGAGACCTCGCCGACCGCGATGCCGGCCTCGTGGGCGCGAACCACGGCCGCGACGAGCGTGCGCAGGCGCGCGAGGTACTGGTCGGCCGCGAGCGGCATCGCGAGGGTGTCCCGGAGGAGGGTCCCGGTCACGCGCTCGCCGACGAGGAACTCGACGTTGTTGTAGACGCCCATGCCATGGACGGCGGCCGCGCACGGATCCTGGACGGCCGCGCAGCGCCGCGCCTCGGTGATGAGCGACGGCGTGCCCGGATCACGCCACGCGAGGACGAACGCGACGTCGCGATCGAGCATCATGTCGCGCGCCGCGTAGACCACCCCGTGATCCGTGCGCGCGATCTCGTCCCCGATCCGGTACGTCGAGGCGACCACCTCCTCGTGAGCGAGCGCGCGCGCCGAGCTCTCGCGGAACCCGGACGGCGACAGGTAACTCGAGGACGACCCCACCGCGGGTCAGTATGTCACGACTCCAGCAGCCGCCACATGTACCAGGACCCGACGGTGCGGAACGGTCGCCAGGGCGCGGCGAGCTTCGTCATCTTCGCCGCGTCCGGCAGCGCGCGGAGACGGAAGTGCTTCTGCATGCCCTTGCGGATCCCGAGGTCACCGACGGGCAAGACGTCAGGGCGCGCGAGCGTGAACATGAGGAACATGTCGACGGACCACGGCCCGATGCCGCGGACGGGCAAGAGCATCGCGAGGATCTCCTCGTCGGTGGCGCGGAAGAGGCGGGCGGGGATGACCTTCTTGTCGAGCACGTGCTGCGCGAGGTCCTTGAGCGCGGCGGTCTTCGCGCCGGACAGGCCCGCGGCGCGGAGCACCGGATCGGGGGTGGCGATGATCGCGGCGGCGGCGGGGAGCTTGCCGCCGTAGTGCGCGATGACGCGGCCCCAGATCGTGAAGGCGGCGGCCGTCGAGAGCTGCTGGCCGACGATGGCGCGCGCGAGGGCGTGGATCGGATCCTTGCGCGGCGCGATGTCGGGGGCGCCGTGCCTGGCGATGAGCGGGGCGAGGCGCGGATCGGCGGCGGCGAGGTGAGCGAGCGCGGCGCTCCAGTCGTGGGGTAACGATCTCGGCGACACGGCCATGGGTCACTCTACAGCGTCATGACGATCGCGCCGGCCGCGACCAGCGCCGCACCGAACGCGGGCGCGAGCCGCGGCCGCTCGCCGATGGCCCACGCGAGGAAGAGGGCGAACAGGACCGACGTGTTGCGCAACGTGAGCGCATAGCCGGCGCCGCCGGTCGCGAGCGCCTCGATGAGCATCAGAAACGAACCGCCGCACAACGCGCCCATCAGGATCACGCGCGGCCAGCTCGCGCCGAGGAGGGCGCCGATGACGCGGCGGCCGGCCGGGCCGGTGCGGACGAGGTTGATCGCGGTGGCGAAGCTGAGGGACACGGCGAACACCGCCGACGAGGCCCCGCCGGCATCGAGCGCGGCCTTGTAGGCCAGGTGGTACGTGGCGATCGCGAAGGCGCACGCCACCGCCCACGCCGTGGCCGTGGGGACCATGGTCCTGCCGTCGGCCGGGCCGCGGCGGCGGAGGCCGGACAGCACGAGGCCGAGGAGGACGAGCCCCGAGCCGACGAGCGAGGGCAGGGTGACCGCCTCGCGGAAGAGCAACACGGAGAGCGGGTACACGACGATGACGGCGCCGCCGCGCGAGATCGTGTAGATCGGGCCGAGCGGCCCTCGCTCGAGGGCGCGCGCGAGGCCGAGGAAGTAGATCTGCTCGAAGCCGCCCGCGACGAGCGCCCAGGCGACGGAGGCCAGCGTCGGGAACGGGACCTCGCCGCCCGCCAGCGCGCGCCCCGAGGCCACGACGATCGCGAGCAACGCGCCGGCGCCGACGGCCGCGATCAGCGCGCGGTCCTTGTCGGCCTCGCGCTTGAGCATCGCGTTCCAGGCCGCGTGCAGGAACGCGGAGATGAGGACGAGCGCGATGGTCATGCGGCGGCCGCCGCAACCGTACCAGCTCGCACCGCGTCGCTTCGGGTCAGGACGCGGTCGGCGTGCCCGGGCGCTCGGCCCAGAACTTCGCGAGCGAGGGCCACAGGCGATCGGCGGCCTTGCGGGACACGACGGCGCCGACGTGGCCGCCGCGCATGCCGAGCAGGTACTTGTCCCGGCTGGCGACGCGCTCGATCAGCGGCGCAGCCGACGCGATCGGCACGATGTGGTCGTCCTCGAACGCGACCGCCATCACCGGGCAGCGGATGGCGGCGAGGTCCACCGGCCGGCCGCACACGGAGAAGCCGCCGCGGACGAGCTGGTTGCCGCGATAGAGGGCCTCGATGTAGCGCGTGTAGGTGGCGCCGGGGAACGAGACGTTGTCGCCGCCCCAGCGCTCGGTGGCGAGGAAGCTCTCGAGGAACTCGTCGTCCCAGGCGCGGTCGAGGACGCCGACGACCTTGCTCGCCGCCATGGTCGGCTTGAGCATCTGGAAGCTCGCCTGCATCAGCTGCCACGGCACGTTGCCGAAGGCGTCGACGATCGCGCCGACATCGAACGCCGGCGTGCGGGTCCACAGCGCCATGATGCCGGCCTGGTCGAAGTCGATCGGCGCGGCGAGCGCGAGCAGCGACGCGACGTGCTCGGGGAACGCGGCGACGTACGCGGTCGCGAGCGTGCCGCCGAGGCAGTAGCCGAGCACGTGGACATCGCCCGTGCCGCCGAGCCGGGACGCGACGCGCACCGCGCGCCCGAGGTAGCGGCCGCCGATGTCGTCCCACGTGAGGTACCGGTCCTCTGCGCCCGGCGTGCCCCAGTCGATGCAAAACACCTCGTGGCCCTGCGCGACGAGCCACTCGATCAGCGACCGGCCGGGCCCGAGGTCGAGCACGTACCAGCGGTTGATCAAGGACGGTACGAACAGGATGGGCCGCGCATGCCGCTTCACGGTCGGGGTGAAGCGCAGGAGGCGCCACTTGTTCTCGCTCCACGCGACGGTGTGCGGCGTGACGCCGACCACGGCGGGGCCCTTCGGCGCGCGGCGGAGCAGCGCGGCGAGCGAGTCGAGAGGCGATTTCTTCGGCGTCGCGGTCATGCGTAGAGCGCTTCGAACCGGTCTTTCAGCTTCGTATACACGGCCTTGCGTCGCATCTTGAGCGAGCTCGTCAGCGTGCCGTCGTCGACGCTGAGCGGCGTCTCGGCGACAAAGTGCCGCTTGATCGTCTCGTAGCGCGCGAGCTCGGCGTTCACGACCTCGAGGCGGGCCGCCACGGCCTGGCTCCGCTCGTCCGCGCCGAGCTGCGCGAGCGCATCCGGGCGCACCCACACCGCAGCGACGAGGAACGGCCGCGCGTCGCCGTAGACCACGACGCGCTCGATGATCGGATCATCGGCGAACCGCGCCTCGATGTTCGCGGGCGGGACGTTCTTGCCGCCGGCCGTGACGAGGATGTCCTTCTTGCGGTCGATGATCTGCAAGAACCCGTCCTCGGTGAACCGGCCGACGTCCCCCGTGCAGAACCAGCCGTCGCTCGTGAACGCGGCCGCCGTCGCCTCGGGGTCCTTGTAGTAGCCGGCGAAGACGTTCGCGCCCCGCGCGAGGATCTCGCCGTCCTCGGCGAGCTTGACCTCGACCGACGGCAGCACGCGGCCGACCGTGTCGAAGCGGAAGCCGCCCGGTCGGTTCAACGTGAGCGTCGGCGACGTCTCCGTCAGGCCGTAGCCCTCGAGGATGAGGAGGCCGTGCGCGTGCAGCTGCTCCTTGATCTCGACCTTGAGGCCGGCGCCGCCCGAGAGGCAGAAGCGCAGCTTGCCGCCGGTGGTGCGGACGAGCGCCTCCGCTGGGTCAGCCGCCGTGGTGATGCCGCGCGCGATCTTCTCCCAGTACGCGGGCACGCTCATGAAGATGTGCGGCGCGACCTGGGGCAGGAGCTCGAGCGCGTCCGCCGGCGCGGCGAGGTACGTCTCCCAGCCGAGCGTGTTGCCGAGGCAGAGCTCGCCGAAGCCAAAGATGTGCGACATCGGCAGCCACAGCAGGTCGCGGTCGTTCTCCTCGAGGAGCGGCGCGTTGCACTCGAGCCAGTCGCGGCCGTTCCAGCCGACGTTGTTGTGCGTGAGCGGGACGCCCTTCGGGTTGCCCGAGGTGCCGCTCGTGTAGAGCATCTGCGCCGGCGCGTCGAGGTCGAGCGAGGCGAGGCGGTCGTCGACGAGCGCGGGCGCGGCGGCGTCCCGGAGCGAGGCGGACTGGATCATGCTGACGACGGCGGTGGTGGGCGCGCCGGGCGACCAGCTGCAGTCGTCGAGGAGCACGCGCGCCGGCGGCTTCGCGAGCTTCGCGCACGCCTGCTCGAGCCGCGCGATCTGCTCCTTGCCGGCGACAAACACGTAGCGCGCCTCGCAATGCTCGAGGATGTAGCCGAGCTGGTCCGCGGTGGATGCCGGATAGATCGGCACGAACACGGCCCCCGCCGCGACGGCGCCGAGCGCTGCGCTGGCCCACGCGACCGAGTTCGGCGCGTAGATCGCGATGCGATCACCAGGCGCGAGCTCGCCGCCGCCGCCCGCCGTCGGCTCGACGAGCCAGCGCGCGACGCCGCGAATTTGCTGCGCGAAGTGGTGCCACGTGACCGGTTGCCATGCGCCCGCCGCGCGGACGTGGAAGCGGACACGGTCGCCGTGCGTGGCGAGGCGGTCGAGCACCGCGCGCGGCGCGGGCCGGATCGGGAGGAGGGTCGTGACGTCCATGACTAGCGTCCCTCCGGCTGCGTGCGCGCGGCGGTCCGCGTAGCGGCGAGCTGCTCCTCGAGATCGGCGAGCCGGCTCTCGAGCTGGTTCAGCTTGTGGAGGGAGCGCTCCTGGTCGTTGCGCGTCGGCAGGCCCCACATCGACCACCACGCCGACATCGCGCGGTCCGACGCGGTCTTGGTCTTGACCACCGCCGTCAGCAGCGCGGCCGCCGGCCCGAGCACGCCCGGGTTCGACAGCATCTTCTCCACGTACGAGGACGTGGACTTCTCCCACGCCGAAAACCCCTGCTTCCACGTGTCCCAGCTCATGGTGTCTCTCCTAGCGCGAAGCGCCGCAAGAACGCCGCCGTCGTGAAGTCGGCGTTGGCCTCGTTGGTCTGGCTCTCGGCGTGAGCGATCTGGCCGAAGCACTCGAACATGAAGTCCGTCGAGCGCTTGGTGATCACCGGCGTGCCGGTCGACGGCTTGCGGGTGACGAGCGTGCGCGCGCGGAGGACGGGAGAGAACTCCACGTATGGAACATCGAGGCGGCCCGTGCCGGAGATGTCGACCGCGATCTCGTCGGTGCCGATGAACGGCAGACCGTCGATCGTAGCGCCGGGGATCTGCGCGACGGTGGCGTACGCGTCGCCATCGACGATCGGAAAGCGCAGGACGGCGACGGGCTGGGCGTAGACGATCAGCGTCTTGCCGGCGGCCGGCATCTCGTCCTGCGACGCCGTCCCGTCGAGGAAGAGCGCCTCGTCCGTCTGGTGGTAGATGCCGTCGAGGCCACCACCGGCCGGGACGGCGAACTCGCTCGCCGGGAAGTCAGGCGCGTACCACTGGTCCCGCAGCTCGACAGGCCCGAGCCCGACGACCACGTCATCGGGGAGCTCGGCGGACAGGTCCCAACGATGGGCGTCGCTCGAGCCTGTGCCGGCGAGGTCGACGGTGCGCGTGGTGCGGGTGGGCGACGCGTAGAAGGCGACCGTCGCCCCGAGCGCGATCGGCAGCTCGGCGGCGGTGATCTGGCCGTCGCGGTTCGGGACGCACGTCGGCAGGGTCGGCGGGACGTCCGGCTGCGGGGTCATGTTGTCCTCGCAGGCGGCGAGGGCCACGAGAAGCGTGAGGGCGGTAGGGGTGCGCATCAGAACACGAACACCAATCGCGCCCGGATGACCTGCGCGGGATGGGCCTGGAGGTTGGCGGCGGGGTTATCCCAGGCGGCGCCCGGCAAGAACAGGCCGTAATCGACCGTCGCGGAGAAGCCGTCGCGGCTGACGTAGCGCAGCTCCGGATCGAGCTCGACGCCCAGAGCCCTCTGGCCGCTCGGGGTGGACGTGGCCTCGACCGCCCACGACGCGATCAGCGCGGCGCCGAGCTCGAGGCGACCTGTGCCCGCGCGGAGCAGGGTGGTACGCACGTGCGGCCGGACGTAGACGGCGTCCGTGACGGTGCCGATGATCTCGCGGAAGAGGATCTGATCGATGTGGTAGTCGGGGTGAAACTGGAAGTTGTCGACCGTGTGGTCACCGGGCAGGTTGGCCTGCGGGCCGTTGAGCGCGCCGGCCGCCGGCGCGGTCTCGCCGATCGCCGAGGGGTTCAGCGTGACGCCGAACCCGGGCGCCGAGTCGCCGCTCGCGTAGCCGGCGTCGAAGCCGAGGCGCGCGGGGCCGAGGTCGAGATCGGACTCGAGCACCACGCCGAGCTGCGATGACGTCACCTCCTGGGTGATCGCCGCCCCCGGGATCAGCGACGGGTTCTGCACGCTCGCGTTCCTGTAGGCGAGCTCGGCCTCGACGCGAAACCGCGCGCCGGTCACGCGGAGCCAGCCGCCCGCCGCGGTCGCCGCGAAGCCGCGCGCGACGAGGTCGTTGCTCGTGAAGCTGCTGACCGGCTCGGCGACGGGCAAGTAGGTCGCGGGGACATCGCGGTCCTGCGTGCGGCGCGAGAGGTAGAGGCCGTACTCGGTGCTGATGCGACCCGCGGCGGCGCGGCGGGCGAGGGCGGCGGGCGAGTGCACCTTCAGGATCGCGAGCGTCGGGCCGGCCGCCTTGTCGCTCGGCTCGAGCCCGATGGTGCGACCGTTGTCGGCGCTGCGCGTCGTCGGGCCGACGGACGCGATGTCGTACGCGATCGCGATCAGGAGCCCGGCGACCGGCGCGACGAACGCGATGCGGTCGGCGGAGTCGCCATGGTCGCAATCCTCGCAATCGCCGCCGTTCGCGGCGAGCCCGAGGCCGAAGCTCGCGCCCATGCGGCCGACGGCGAGCACGCCGAACGGGGTCAGCGCCTCCGCCCATGCGCGCTTGACAGCGGCGTACCCGGGCCGCTGGCCGCCCGACGTCGCGGGCGAACCGCCGGCGAGGTCCGGCGTGCCGCCGAGCGCCACGTTGTCGAGCCAGTCGATGCGCGACTTCACCGCGATGCCAACGCCGGGCGCGTAGATCGCGATGTCAGTGCGGGCGCGCAGGTCCGCGCTCTCGAGGGACTGGCCGCCGCCGAGCGGGACCGGGAAGACCGGCTTGCCGGTGCTGTCGAGGCCGCGATCGAGGTCGAGGTTGTAGAGGGAGGCGGCGCGGGTGCGCAGGCCGCCGTGGATGACGAGCTCGGTGCGCTCGCGGGGAGCGGCGTAGCGGCGGGGCGTGAGCTCGGAGCCGAGGGCGGCGAGGTCGGCGCCGATGGGGAGGGCGTCATCGGCGGAGAGGGGCGGCGGGCCAAAGCCGGGCTTGGCGCCGCGGACGTTGCCGCTGCCGCTGCCGCTGCCGTTGCCGCTGCCGTTGCCGTTGCCGTTGCCGTTGCCGTTGCCGTCGACCGCGACCGCGGCGGCCGAACTACTGCCGTCCGCGGCGTCCGCGGAACCGCTGCCATCGACCGGAACCGTTGACGCAGAAGCGGAACCGGAACCGGTGTCCGCCGCGGCCGCCGCGGCCATTGCTCCGAGCAGGAGCGCGACCAGGATCGTCCTCACGGCGTCCCTTGCGAGGTCGCGGATGCGGCCTTGTCCGTCGCGGCCGGATCATCGAGCTCGATCACCTCGGTCCCCACTTCTCCATCGAGGAACCGCGACAGGTCCCGCGTCGACGCGTTGTGCGCCTCGACCATCGGGATGTGGCCGCACCGCGGGTACACCTTCAGCTCCGCGTCCGCGAGCTCGGCGGCCAGCCGTTGGCCGAAGCGGAGCGGCGTGACCTGATCCTCCTCGCCCCAGAGCAGCAACACCGGCTGCGTGAAGCCGCGCAGCTGCTCGTGCAGCGGCCCGAAGTGATGCCCGCGTGCCGCGGCCAGCGCGGCCGCGACCGTGCCCGGCTTGTCGAGATCGTCCTCGACGCGATCGACGCGCGCCTGCGTCACCCAGCGCTCGTCGAAATATGCGAGCGGCGCCCGGTCCTCGATGCGCTCCTTGTAGTAGAGCGCGAACAGCACCTCGCCGATGACGCCCTTCTGCGCCCAGCGGAAGAAGCCGGGCACCTGGTCATCGTAGACGTACGCGTCATACAGCGCCACGCGCCGGACCCGGGCCGGCTGCGCCACGGCCATCGCGAGTCCGACGGAGCTGCCCCACGAGTGCGCCACGATCGCGACGTCGACGACCTTCAGCTTGTCGAGCACGCGCCACACGAGCGCGGCCTCCGCGGCGGGGCTGTAGTCTCCGTCGGGCCGGCTCGACCAGCCAAAGCCTTTGAGGTCGATCGCGATCACGCGGTGGTGCGCCGCGACGACCGGCGCGACGTTACCCCAGCTCTCGAGCGACGCGCCGTAGCCGTGGATCATCACGACGGCCGGCCCGGTGCCGGTGTCGCGGTAGCGGACATGGACGCCGTCCACATCGACGAACGTCGCGTCTGGCGGCGCGCCGGTGAGCGGCTCGCCGTGGAAGCTCGGGCACCCGCCGAAGCAGATGCTGGCGAGCCCCACGAGCAGGAGCCGCGCCGCGGTCACGGGGCGAGCCTCTTCACTTCAGCCGCGTTCGTGAACTCGGAGCCGGTCTCGTTCGCCTGCGACGTGATGGTCGCTACCGTGCCGAAGCACTCGGCCACCCACGCGAACGTGCGGCTCGCGTTGAACGGCACCGTGAGTTGCAGGTCGGACAGATCTGTCGCGACGCGCAGCACGGGGAACGCGCCGTACGGCGTCGTCATCGTGCCCACCTCGTCGACGCGCGAGGTGTACTTCTCGGTGTAGTTGGAGGTGATGCCGCTCAGCGTCCCGGTGACCGTGCAGGACGAGGTCCAGGTGTCGCCGGCCTTGAATGGCAGCTTCAGGATCGTCGCGGGCGGCGTGTATTTGAGGTTCGTCGTGCCGCCGCTGGTCGGGGACACCACGCCGACCAGCGTGACGGCGGTGTCCGTCACGTCGAAGAGGCCGAGCACGTCCGAGCCAGCGGAGAGCGGCGTGGCGTACGTCGCCGTCGGGAACGCGGTCGCCCAGTAGGCGCCGGTGGGAGGGATCAGCGTGACGGCGACGGTCGCATCACCGGAGAGCTGGGCCGAGAGATCCCACGTGTGCGTGCCGCCCGAGCCGGGCGTGCCCGCGGTCTCGGTCGTCGCGTCCGTCGCGATGCGGAAGTTCGCCATGCGCCCCGCCATCAGCGGCACCTCGTCCGCGCTGATCGTGCCGTCATGGTTCGGCGTGCAAGCGCCGTTCGGCGCGTCCGTGACGCTGCCGCCGGGGCCGTCGTGCGGGAGCGTGCCGCCGTCCGTCTCCACCGCCGCGCACGTGCCGTCTGCCTTGCAGAAGTTCGACGGGCAGTCGCTGTCATGCTGGCAGCTCTGCTCGGTCGCGCCGCCGCACCCCGCCGAGGAGACCGCGATGCTGCAGTGCAACGCGAAGACCACTGCGCGAGGGATGGACATCGATGGCACGCTACGACCGAGCCTCACGCGTGTCAATCCTGTTTTTGCGTTGCAACATTTTATCAGCCCCGACGTCCGCCATGAACCGTTCGCGCTCGTCGGGGCTGAGTCGTTCGTTCTTGCGGTGCAACACGCCGGACGACTATGGTCCGGGTGTGGCGGCAACCCTGATCAAGAAGTACGGCAACCGGCGGCTGTACGACACTGTCGACAGCCGCTATGTCACGCTCGACGATCTGGCCGCGAAGGTGCGCTCCGGGATCGACACCCGCGTCGTGGACGCGCAGACCGGCGAGGACCTGACGCAGGCGACGCTGACGCAGATCGTGCTCGAAACGGGCAACGCCGCGAAGTTCCTGCCGGTTCAGCTCCTGAACCAGATGATCCGTCTCTCGGATGACTCGCTCGCCGAGTTCTTCAGCCGCTACGTCACCGGGGCGCTCGACATCTACTTGCAAGCCAAGCGCGGCGCGCAGACGCTGTCGCAGTACAACCCGTTGATGTGGATGGGGAACATGGGCGGCATGAACCCGTTCGGGCAACCCTTCGCGCAGCCGAGCTTCGCGGCGAGCCCCGGCGGAATCCCGTACTCGTCGGCGCCGCCGCCGCCGCCGCCGCCGGGCCCCGAGCCGCGCGAAGCCGAGCCGGCGTCGGCGATCCCCGCCGCGTCCGGCGAGGATGTCGCCTCGATGCGGCGCGAGCTGGACGAGTTGAAGCAGGCGATCCGCGCGGGCCTGGCGCCGCGTGGCGGCAGCGGCAAGGCGAAGAAGAAGAAGGGCTAGAAGCGGCAGGTCCACCGGACGCCGCCCGCGCTCACGATCGGGGGCCGACTTTCGTGTTGCAACGCAGCACGAGTTTGCGATATCGCTTCGCTCGTGATGATCGAGCCGAAACCGACCACGGCGTATCGCTACTACGTGCTGGGGATCTTGGTCCTCGTCTACACGCTCAACTTCCTCGACCGGCAGATCCTCGGGATCCTCGCCGCCCCGATCAAGAAGGAGCTCGACCTCTCCGACGCGCAGGTCGGCTTGATGGGCGGGCTGGCCTTCGCGCTCCTGTACTCGACGCTCGGGATCCCGATCGCGTGGCTCGCGGACCGCTCCAGCCGCCGCCGTATCATGGCGGGCGCGCTCGCCGTCTGGAGCGGCTTCACCGCGCTGTGCGGAATGACGACGGGCTTCTGGTCGCTGTTCGGCGCGCGCGTCGGCGTCGGTATCGGTGAGGCGGGCGGCGTGGCCCCGGCGTACTCGCTCATCTCCGATTACTTCCCGAAGGAGCAGCGGGCGCGCGCGCTCGGCCTCTATTCGCTCGGCATCCCTGTCGGCGGTGCGTGCGGCATCCTGTTCGGCGGGCTCATTGCCGAGGCCATCAACTGGCGCGCCGCGTTCGCCATCGTCGGCGCCGCCGGCGTGCTCGTCGCGCCCATCCTGCTTCGCACCGTGCGCGATCCGCACCGCGGTGGGTACGATAGCGCCGGCACGCCCGTCGCTGTGGCGTCGCCTCCGCGCTTCCTGGAGGTGTTCGCGATCCTCGCGAAGAAGTCGACGTTCTGGCTCCTCGCGTTCGGGGCCGCGGCGTCGTCCGTGTGCGGCTACGGCATCGCGTTCTGGTTGCCGTCGTTCCTGCAGCGCAGCTACCACCTCTCGCTCGTGGAACGCTCGTGGTTCTACAGCGCGATCACGCTGTTCGGCGGCTGCCTCGGCATCGTGGGGGGTGGCTGGATCGCCGACCGCGCCGGCGCCAAGAGCCGCTCGGTGTATCCGAAGATCCCCGCGGTTGCGTTCCTCATCGCCCTGCCGTGCTTCTCCTTTGCGGTCAACATGTCGAGCCTCGCGTTCGCGTTCCCGCTCTATCTCGTCGCGACCGGCCTCAACCTCGCGTGGCTCGGCCCGATCCTGACGGCCGTGCAGCACCTGGTTCCCGCGCACATGCGCACGACGGCATCGGCGAGCTTCCTGATGATCAACAATCTCCTGGGGATCGCGGTCGGCTACTACTACTTCGGCGCCGTCTCCGACGCGCTCAAGCCGTACTACGGCGACGAGTCGCTGCGCTACGCGATCTACACGGGGCTCGGGTTCTACGTCGTGTCGTCGGGGCTGTTCCTGCTCGCGTCGCGCACGATCAAGAAGCACTGGGTCGAGTAAAATATGCTGCAGTGCAACAACGAGTCATCGACGTGAAGAGAGGCAATATTGTGCAACGCAACATTTCTGGGTTGACAGGCAGCCCGCCCGGAACCTAGGTTGTGCGCAGGAGAAATGACCATGGCCAACACGAACCCGACCAACCCGACCTCCACGACCACGTCCGCCCCGAAGTCCGAGTCGGCCGCTGCCGCCCCCACCGTGCCGTCGTTCGCGCAGTTCGGCGCCGCCTTCGACCCGATGGCGATGTGGGCAACCACGCAGCAGACGTGGACCAAGCTGATGACGGACGCGGCTGGCCGCGCGCAATCGTTCGCCGATCAGTACGTCGCGCTCGAGGGTCAGATGATCACGCGCGCGCAGGACGCCATCAGCACCTGGGCGCAGCTCTCGCAGGACGCGCTCTCGTATAGCGTCCAGCTCTCGAGCGAGGCCCGCAAGGTCGGCGTCGACGCCGCCCGCAAGATGGGCGTCCAGGCCTGAGACGCGTCTTCGTCGGGCGATCTGCTCCGTACAGGCTCCGGCGGCGGAGCCGACAAGCCGATCGACAGAGACCGCGATTTATCGCGGTCCCTGAGCCCGCGTCTTCGTCGGCGCCCGCGCGGCGCCCGCGCGGCGCCCGCTACGACATCAGGTCGAACATCGTGACGCACTCGTAACCGGCATTGCGCAGGTTACCCACGATGGCGGGGAGCGCGTCTAACGTCCACTGCTGGCCCTCGTGGAACAGCAGGACCTCACCGGACGTCACGTGCGGGGGGCTGCACCGCTCTGCGACCACCGCCGGATCGTGGTCCCCGTAGTCGCACGAGTCGAGCGACCAGAGGGCGACCTTGTAACCGGCGAGCCGCAACGTGACGAGGGACGGCGTGTTGACCGTTCCGTGCGGAGGGCGAACCCACGAGCGTCCGGTGGTAACGCCGCCGAGCGCCTCGTCGGTTCGCGCGCACTGATCGAGCAGCGCGCGCCGATCGAGCTTCGTGAAACGCGTGTGGTCGTAGCCGTGACCGCCGATCTGGTGCCCCCGACGCAAGTACTCGCGTACGAGCGCTGGCCGGGTCGCCGCGCTCTTGCCGATCAGGAAGAACGTTGCCGGCACCGCGAGCTCGTCGAGCTTGTCGAGGTACCGCAGGGTGTAGTCGTCCGGCCCATCGTCGAACGTCAGCGCGACTCGCTTCGAGGCACGCGCACCGCGGCGCAGGAGTCCCGGAACGCAGTCGAAGAGCGTCGTCTTGACGAGGGTCCGTACTGCATGGGTCACCGTCATGGGTCGCACGCGAACCTTAGCAACAAACCTCGAGTCGAGAGTGCTTCCTCACGTCGGTCTCGCATCGCGCGGCGCGGCAGCGCGACTACCACGCGCGGTCGCGGAACTGGTCCCGCAGCGCCGTCTTCAAGAACTTGCCGGCCGACGTCCGGGGGATCGCGTCGACGAACACGACGGCGTCGGGGACCCAGAACTTCGCGAACTTGGCACCGAGGAACGCGCGGAGCTCGTCCTGGGTGGCGGTCTGGCCGTCGCGCAGGACCACCGCCGCCAGTGGTCGCTCGCCCCACTTCGGGTGCGCCACGCCGATGACCGCCGCCTCCTTCACGGCCGGGTGCCCCATCAGATAGGTCTCGAGCTCGGCCGAGGCGATCCACTCGCCGCCACTCTTGATCATGTCCGCGATGCGATCGACCAGCTGGACGTACCCGCGCGGGCACATGCGCCCGACGTCGCCGGTGCGGAAGTAGCCGTCGTCGGTCCAGCGCTCCGGCGTGTGGCCGCCGACATAGCTCGCCGCGATCCACGGCCCGCGGATCAGCACCTCGCCCGTCGTCTTGTCGTCGCGCGGCACGTCGCCGTGCTCGGTGCGGACGCGCACCTCCACGAACGGCGTCGGGAGCCCCTGCTTCGCGCGGATGAAGTAGCGCTGCGCATCGTCGTCGACCGCCACGTCCGGCGGCACGTGGGAGACCAGCCCGACGGGCGATGTCTCGGTCATGCCCCACGCGTGGATGAGGTGCATGCCCAGCCGGTCGAAGTCGCGGATCAGTTGCTCTGGCGCCGCCGCGCCGCCCACCACCATGCGCAGCCCCGCCTGCAACGGAAACTTCTCGCGCGCGCCCGGTGCGTCGAGCGCGTCGCGGATGCCGATCCAGATCGTCGGCACGCCGGCCGCGATCGTCACGCGCTCCGTCGTCATCAGCTCGAGGAGGCTCGGCGCGTCGAGGTACGGGCCCGGCATCACGAGCTTCGCGCCCGTCATCGCCGCGCTGTACGGCAGGCCCCACGCGTTGACGTGGAACATCGGCACCACCGGAAGCAGCGTGTCCTTCCGGGCGAGGCCGAGCGCGTCGGGCAGGGCGATCACCAGCGTGTGCAGGAGCGTCGACCGATGCGTGTAGACGACGCCTTTCGGCTTGCCTGTCGTGCCGCTCGTGTAGCAGGTGCCGAGCGCGTCGGTCTCCGCGAGGACCGGGAGCACGGCGTCTTCCGGCGCGGCCGCGAGCACGGCCTCGTACGCCTCCGTCGCGCCGATCTCGCTGCCGCCGCGCACCGTGGCTGCGCCATCGCCGACCACGATCACGCGCTCGAACTTCGCGCCCGCCGCGATGACCTTGGCCAGCAGCGGCAGCAGCACGTCGTCGACGATGACCACGCGATCGTGCGCGTCGTTCGCGATGTACGCGATCTCGTCCGGGTGCAGGCGCAGGTTGAGCGTGTGGAGGACGGCGCCCGCGAGCGGGATGCCGAAATACGCCTCCAGGTGCGCGGCGTGGTTCCACATGAGCGTCGCGACGCGGTCGCCGCGCCGGATCCCCGAGCTCACGAGCGCGCGCGCGAGCCGGCGCGCCCGACCGATGACGTGCGCATACGTCGTGCGCGCGACCGCCCGGTCCGGCTTGCGCCAGACGACCTCCACCTCGCCCATCCAGCGCTCCGCGCGGTCCGCCAGCGCGTCGAGCGTCAGCGGGACATCCATCATCGTCGAAGCGGTCATCCGCCGAGGCTACTTCAAGCGACGCGGCGGCGCAGGTAGTTCACGAGATCGATCCGCGTGATGAGCCCCACGAACGCGCCGCCGTCGACGACCACGCCGACCAGCCCGCGGTCGAGCACGCCGGCCAGCTCGCTGATCGACGCCCCGGGCGCGAGCGACTCGATGCGCGCCGACATCACCTCGCGCACCGGCCGCGCGAAGGCGCGGTCTCCGGCGAGGGCCGCGACCAGGAGATCGGACTCGTCGATGATGCCGACGAGGCGCTCGCCCTCGAGCACCGGCAACTGCGAGACGTCGTACATGCGCATGCGCGCGTACGCCGAACGCAGCGCGTCGTCGGGCGTGACAGCCACGAGGTCGCGGGCGCGCCGCGAGACCACGTCGCGCAGGTCGCCGTAGGTCGGGCGCTCGAGGAGGCCCTGGTCGGCGAGCCACTCGTCGCGGAACGCCTTGGAGAGATACTTCGCGCCGCTGTCGCAGACGAACGTGATGATCTTGCCGGGCGTCTCGCGCTCCCGGCCATAGCGCGCGGCGGCCGCGATCAGGACACCGCTCGAGGTGCCGGCGAGGATGCCCTCGCTCGCGAGCAGCGTCCGCACCGTCGCGAAGGCCTCGGCGTCGTCGATCGTGTACGCGCGGCGCACGCGCGACAGATCGCAGATCGGCGGCACGAAGTCCTCGCCGATGCCCTCGACGAGCCACGACCCGGCCTCGCCCACGGTGCCCGTCGCCACGTAACCCGCGAGCACGGAGCCCGCCGGGTCTGCGAGCACCATCTCGACGCCGGGCGCGGTCACCGCGAAGTACTGCGAGAGGCCGGTGATCGTGCCGCCCGACCCGACACCGCAGACGATCGCGTCGAGGGCGTTGCCGGTCTGCGCCCAGATCTCGGGTCCGGTGGTCTCGAGGTGCGCGCGCGGGTTGGCCGCGTTCTCGAACTGGTTGACATAGAACGCGCCGAGCTCGCCCGCGAGCCGCTGGGCCATGTCCTGGTAGTAGGCGGGGTGGCCCTTGCCAACGTCCGAGCGCGTCCACACGACCTCGGCGCCTAGCGCCTTGAGGTGGGTGACCTTCTCCTGGGACATCTTGTCGGGAATGACGAGCGTCAGCCGGTAGCCGCGCAAGGCCGCGACGAGCGCGAGGCCAAGGCCGGTGTTGCCCGCGGTCGCTTCGATCAGGTGGCCACCGGGCGCGATGCGTCCCTCGGCCTCGGCGGCCGCGATCATCGAGCGGCCGATGCGATCTTTGATGGAACCGCCGGGGTTCGCGCTCTCGAGCTTGAGCCATAGCTCGCTGCCGCCGGTGTCGAAGCAGCCGACCCGCACCAGCGGCGTGTTGCCGATCAGTTCGAGCGCGCCGCCGCGCGAGACCGGCGCGGGCGCAGACGCGGAGCGGCGGGACGGAGCCATGGCCAACGATAGCCGGCCCTGGCGCAGCGTGGCGGTGCGCTTGCAACGCAACTGCTCGCGCCATGAGCATCACGCCCTCGACCGAGCTGGAGCGGCTCGTCATTGCCCCCGTGCATCACCGCCAGACGCTACGCGGGGCGGCTCCGCTGCCGCTGCCTCGCGACCCGCCGCGCCTGGCGGCCGTGGTGTCCAGCGCGCCTCCGCTCGCTGTCCTCGCGCGGTCGCGTCACGCGCGCACAGCGCAGCCTCCGTTGTCGCCACAGGGCACGCCGCAGAACGGCGTGGCGGTCGCGTCGGTCGCGTCGGTCGCGTCGGTCGCGTCGGTCGCGTCGGTCACGCTCCGGGGGGACCGGCCGGCCGCGCCACCGCCGGTCCTCGATCTCGACGCGGCCGAGACGACCGTGATCCCGTACGCGGAGTATGCGGACCTCGGGATGCCGGCGCCGGTCCCGGCGACGGGTCTGTTCCGCAAGCTGATCGTGGCCAGCTACCGGACGCTCGGCTTCGCGATCTTGACGATCATCGTGGTCCTGCTCGTCGGGTACCTCACGGAGCAAGTCTTCTACTACGCGAGCCACAGCTGGGTGGCCCCGACGGTGGTCTCGCCGAGCGACGAGAAGATCGTGGCGCTGCGCACGGAGCAGGCGGCGCAGCAGAACCAGCGTGACAAGATCGCGGCGGAGCTCGACGACGCCGATCGCGCGATCGTCGCCGAGGGCGCATTTCAGACCGACTTCGCCGCCGCGATCCGCGCGGATCTCGCGGGGCGGAAGGCTGCGCTCGGGCGGGTCCAATCGCTGGTCGGCGCGGCGTCCGCGTCACGGCACGCGATCCTGGCGACGAACACCGACTACGCGGGCATGTCGGCGGAGCGGATGAAGACCGAGCTCGCCGCGGGCTTGATCGACCGCACCGGGGCGCTCACCGGCACGTATCAGCTGGCGCAGATCTCGAGCGCGAACCTCTCCCTCGCCGAGCGAGAGGCCGAGCTCGACGGGCAGGCGGCAGAGCTGACCTCGCAGGCGCGGGCGCTCGACGGGCTCCTCGCCGGGTCAGCGGCCGGCACGGTCCCGCTGGGCTACGACGTCCTCAAGATCAAGCACGACTACCAGACGAGCAAGCTCGCCCTCGCGCGAGCGACCGAGACGCGCGCGGTGCTGAAGCGGAGCCTGGCGCGGCAGGACGCGATCCTCGACGGGCTGGCTCAGTCGGCCTACCTGCGCGCGCTCGACGACCACGCGCTCGTGGCGGCGGTGCCGTACGAGAACGTGAAGACCGTGGCGGCGGGGACGCCGCTGTACGCGTGCCGGGTCGGGATGGTGGTGTGCCGGCAGGTCGGGAAGGTGCTGGCGGTCTTGCCGGGCGAGGTCCAGTTCAAGCACCCGAAGCGGGACGCGCAGGAGCGCGGCCAGCTGGTGGAGCTGAGCGTGGAGGAGCCGGAAGCGGCGCGGGACACCGTCTTGTTCGCCGGCGGGGCCCCGCTGGGGTTGTGACGTCGGGCGGCTGGTCGTGGTCGCGACAGGCGCCGCGATGCGCGTATCATCGTCACCTTGCCGCGCGTCGCGCTTCCCTTCGCGGCCGTCGCGCTCGTGGCGCTCGTCGGCCCGCTGGCGTGCAAGACTCACGCTCTCATTCCTGACGACCCCAAGCCCACGTTGCTCCTCGCCCCTGTCGCCCGCGCGGCCCTCTGCGTCACCAAGGGCGCCCTCGGCGCGACCGTCGTCGTGCCGACCTTCCGCGCCGTCGCCACCGGGACCCGCGGGGATGCCGCATCGCTCGGCTTCACGTACCGCGGCGACAGCGACACCACGCGCGCCCTGGCGTCGGGCCAGCTCCGCCGCCAGCTCGGCCTCAAGCTGCGCGCCGCCAACGGCTGCAACCTGGTCTATGTCATGTGGCGCCTCGATCCGCGGCCCGCGCTCGAGGTCTCCGTCAAGCGCAACCCCGGCAAGCGCACGCACGCGGAGTGCGGTGCCGACGGCTACACCAAGATCGTGCCCGTCCGGCACGGCGCGGTCCCGGTCCTCACACCCGGCGCTGCCCACACGCTGCACGCCGAGATCGCCGGTGATGTCCTCGCCGCGTGGATCGACGGCTCTCTCGCGTGGGTCGGCGAGCTCCCGGACGCCGCGCGCGCCATGGTCGGCCCCGCCGGCGTGCGCTCCGACAACGTCGCCTTCGAGCTCACGCAGCTCTCGGCCGTGGCCGCCATCGCCGGCGGCAGCGGCGACGCACCGGTGGATTCGAAGGCCGCGCCGAAGTGCGGCAGCGACGATCCGGACGCCGACGAACCGTAACTACTTGGCGCCGCGGCCGGCGCCGTCGAACTTGAACGAATAGACGACCTTCGCGGTGTCGCCGGCCGCGAGCGGCGGCAGCTGCAGCGTCAGGATCGTGTTGCGCAGGCACGCGTCGAGCTCCTTCGGCAGCGTCGCCCCTGACCCGTCTGTGATCTCGCCGGGATCGATCACCGCGCCGATGTCGGGGTCGTTTGTCAGCGTGAGCGCCGCGCTCGCCGTGCCGCCGGCTGGCCGCGCCGACCCTCGCTTCTCGTAGCAGTCGGCCAGGAACGGCACCGACTCCTGCAGCGCATCGAGCTCCGCGGTCGGCTCGCGGTCGAGGTCGTGCAGGCGGTCGTCCGTCGCCGCCGCGCTTCCTGCTTGCGCCCGCGCGGCCGCCCGGGCCGCCTGCGCCGCCAGGATCTGCGCGGCGAGCTTCTGCCGATCCTCGACGCTCACCCGTCTCACATGGCGCTTCGCCGCGCCCGCGCCGGCGCCCGCGCCGGCGTCCGATCCGACGTCCGCGCCGGGGACCGACCCCGAACCCGAGCCGGCCGAGCCCATCGCGCCCGCCGCGCCCGCCGCGCCCGCCGCGCCCGCCGCGCCCATCGAGCCCGCCGCGTGCACCGGCAGCGCTGCCTGCTCCATGGCCCGCTGCCGCCAGATGGCCCAACCAACCGCGATCGCAGCGATCACGGCCAAGCTCACGAAGTGGCGCCTCACGCGCCCACTACATACCTGTCAGATCCGGACGCGCAAGGCCTCGAACGCCTCCGCGTAGCCGTATCCGCTGATCCGCCCCATCGCGCGGGCCAGATCCTTGCTGCTCTCGATATCGAGCCGAGCCAGCTGCGACTTGTGCTCCTGGATCGCCGCGATCTTCAGATCCAGGGTGGGCGTGATGTCCGCGAAGCACTGGCCGATCGCGCGGTGCTGAGCGTTCATCTCCGGGCTCGACAGGAACGCCAGCAGGTCGCAAGGCGTGCGCCGCAGCGCGGAGACGGTCGCGCGATTGACGAGCCCGTGGTCCCAGTGGAGGTCATGCGCGCTGTGCGTGATGACGAGGTCGGGGTTCGTATCGGCGACGAGGTGATCCATCCGGCGCACGAGCTCGTGCATCGGGATGTCCTCCACGCGCGCCGGCTTCTCCTCGAAGAGGATGAACGACCGCGCGCCGAGCATCTTCGCCGCCGCCCGCGCCTCGGGGACCCGCTCCTCGGTGCGGTTCGGCACGGCCACCACGCACATCGTGACCTCGCAGCCCTCGCGCGCGAGCCGGGCGAGCAGGCCGCCCGCACCGACCTCGAGATCGTCCGGGTGCGCGCCGAACGCGAGCACGCGCCCGCCCGCGTCGAGGAGCCGCTTCATGCGCCGACCTGCGCGGGCATGCGCGCCGGGTGCGACCGCGGGAGCAAGATGTCGCGCGCGGCCGGGCCGTGGTTCAGCAGCAAGTCGAGGAAGGCGAGGTTCTGCACGAAGCCGAGCTCGCCGTAGCGCTGCGCGTAGATCGGGTGGTCGAAGCGCTGCCACACCACGCTGATGCCGGCGCGGCCGAGCTGCTCCACGTCGAGGTAGTCGGCCGAGCCGCCGGCGCCCGAGAGGTAAGCGTGCGCCTTCACCTTCTTGCACAGGTCGAGGATGCGGTCCGTCTTCTGGCCGGTGAGGCCCAGCGACGAGCTGCGGACGATCGGCCGCGTGATGCCGAACCAGCGGCGCGCGAGGTCGAGCACGTGCAGGTTCAGCTCGACGAGCGTGTCCCACGGGCGGGTGTAGACCTCGCGGAGCTCGTCCGCGTACAGCGCGAAGAACGGCGCGCGGCGGTAGTGTGTCTCGAGCGTGAGCCAGGTGCGGCGCTGCCAGTGCTCCTTCGGGCTGCCGCCGTTGCAGATCTTCTTGTCGCAGATGCGATCGCTCTGCGCGCCGGCCTGGAGCGGCACCGTCAGCCAGCTGGTGCCGTTGTTGATCTTCACGCGGTTGCGGTTCTGGAAGTTCTGCGCCTCGTACTGCAGGTCATCCATCACCACGAACACGTCCGCCTTCGCGAGCTTGTCGAGGTAGCCGAGCCACGGGAGATACGACGGCTGATGGGCGGCGACGATCACAGGTGACCTCCGGGGGCAGGAGCGGGAAGGGGCGCAGGCGTACCGCCGTGACCACGCGTCTCCCAGCTCGACGAGTCGAGCGTGAAGAGGCCGAGCGGCGTGATGATCAGGTAGGCCACGGGCATGAGGATGGCCATCGGCAGGAACGAGAGCGGGTGCACGCGCAGCCACGGCGGCAGCTTCCGCACCGAGGGCGAGAAGTAGTAGATCGCGCCGAACAGCCCGATCACGAACCCGTGCAGCACGACGAGGTTGATGAAGCGACCCTCGAGCGCGTGGTTGACGATGATGAAGGGATAGACCATCAGCAGCATCAGCATCGAGAGGTACTGCAGGCACATCAGCGGGTGGAGCGTCCACGCATGGGTCACGCCGATCATGAAGTCGACGATGTTCGAGCGCTTCCAGCGGAGCTGCTGCGCGAAGTAGCCCTTGAGCTTCGTGGGCGCCTTCGTGAAGCAGAAGGCGTCCATCGTCATGCGCGTCTTGTAGCCGTGCTTGACGATCTGGTGGGTCAGGAACCGGTCCTCGCCGTACTTGATCGCGATGCCGAGGATGTTGCGGTTCTCGAGGATCGGCTCGAGCTCCATCAGCACGTGGCGGCGATACGCCGTGAGGCAGCCCGACAAGCACATCACCTGATCGAGCGAGCGCTCGAGGTTCTTCAGGTGCTCCTGCCCGAAGTAGTACTTGATCGTCTGCATCTTCGAGAGCCAGTTGTCGTTCGGGTTCGACACGTGGACGCGCCCGCCGACCGCGGCGACCTGCGGCGTGGTGAAGCGCGCGACGAGCTCGCGGAGCGCGGTGGGATAGACGATGACGTCGGAGTCGACCGACACGATGATCTCGGCGCGCGACTCGCGAACGGCGTGGTTGATGCCGCGGCGCTTGCCCATGTTCACCGGGTTCCGCAGCACGCGGACGTTCGGGAACTCGGCCATGCCGCGGCAGGCATGGTGGTAGCTGTCATCGGTCGAGCAGTCGTCGACGACGATGATCTCGAGCTTGTCGGCCGGGTACTCCAGGTGGACGAGCGAGACGATCGTGTCGTAGATGGACGGCCCCTCGTTGAACAGCGGAACGACCACCGTGATCGTTGGCTCGTAGCCCAGGATCTTCTCGTCGAGCTTCTTCCCCCGGGCGATCGACAGGTACAGCCCGAACACGTAGCGGTTCAGGAAGACGATGAAGATGAACAGGTAAATGGGGAGGGATGACACGAGGCGGAATCACCTTGTGCACGTCGAATGCCGGCGCCGCGCGGTGATTTGCACATCGTGTGCAACGTCGCCAGCGAACTTAGGAAATCGTGCCATCGCGTGGGCAGGGGACATCTCACCTCAGTGGGGTGAGCACCCACCATCTGGTTTCGATTCCAGCGGCCTGGATCCCTCGAATCCGCGTCCGATCGCCCTGGCGAGGTCTGTGCACTGGTGGCACGTGCGATGTCCAACCACTCGTCTCAGCGCCCCAGCGGTCGGTTTGATGTGGGTGATCGCACGGAGCGCAACGAGGTGCCAGCCGGGATGCGCTATCCGACCAAGCCGCCCACCACGGTGCCCGGGGCGGGGCCGTCGGCGCCCGCGCGTGCGCGTGCGCACCAGCCGATGGCCGCCGCGCCGATGGCGCCGATGACGCTCGACCCGGAGCCCGCGCGGCAAAGTGCCCCGGCGCGTCGGCCGCGGGCAACCCCGGCGCCGCTCGAACCGGCCGCGTCTCGCTCCAACGTCATCCCGTTCCTGCGGCCGCACCAGCCGACCTCCATGGTGGTGTCGGGCAAGCAGCCCGCGCCGACCGCGCACAACATCACGCGCGCGATGCCGGGTCAGGCCTCGGCGCCGCCGGCCGCGTCGCAGTCGCAGATCATGCGGGCCGCCGTCATGATCTCGCATCCGGCGCAGCACGGGCAGCCCGCGCAGATGACGGCCGCCGCCGTGTTCTCCACGCCGAACGGCTCGCACGTCGCCGTCGCCATGCCGGCGATGCAGCAACCGCAGCACGCGCCCGCGCCGTTCTTCCCGCCCGCCGCCCCGACGCCGACCATCGCCCAGCCCGCCGCGCCGCCGCTCGTGCACGACCTCCCGTCGTCCGCGGTCGTGCAGAAGCCGTGGGCCGACTACGAGAAGCTCGGGCTCGGCCAGCAGGCGCTCGCCGCGGTGCACCAGAAGACGTCGAAGCTCGTCGTCTCTGCCTACCGCCTGCTCGGCTTCTTCATCCTGACGCTCATCGTGGTGCTGCTCGTCGGCTACATCACCGAGAGCATCTTCTACTTCATCAGCGACAGCTGGGTGGAGCCGATGGTCGTCAGCAAGGGCGACGACAAGATGGTGGCGCTGTCCTCGGCGCTCGCGGCCCAGGAGAACGCGCGGGACCGCATCGCCTCGGACCTGAACCAGGCCGAGCAGGCGATCGCCCGCCAGCAGGAATTCCAGACGCAGTTCATGGCGACCATCAAGGCGGACCTCGGCGGTCGCAAGCTGGTCCTCGGCAAGCTGCGCGGGATCGCGGGGCAGTATGCGAGCGCGGGGGCGTCGGTGAGCGGCACGAACTCGGCGTTCGCCTCGAGCGAGCGCGCGCGGATGCAGAAGGAGTACGCGGCCGGGCTCATCGACCGCCGCGCGATGATGGCGGGCAACTTCCAGGGCGCGCAGATCACGACGTCCTCGCTCGGCATCGCCGAGAAGCGCGTCGAGACCGAGGCGCGCGCCGACGAGCTCGCGATGCAGGTCAGCTCGCTCGAGGCGATCCTCGCCGACAAGGACGCGAGCGGCGTCCTCAGCTACGAGATCCTGAAGATCAAGCAGGAGTACGACAACAGCAAGCTCGAGATGAACAAGGCGATCGCGAACCGCGACTCGCTGAAGTCCAGCCTCGAGCGGCAGGACGAGATCGTCAAGGGGCTTTCTGGGTCGTCTTACCTCAAGGCGCTCAAGGACAACGCGAGCGTCGCGTTCGTGCCGTACGGCAATATGAAGGGCGTCACGGCGGGCGCTAATCTCTATGGATGCAAGCTCGGGATGGTCGTCTGTCACAAGGTCGGCAAGGTGATCCAGATCCTCCCCGGCGAGATCCAGCAGAAGCACCCGCACCGCGACAAGATGCTGCGCGGCCAGCTGGTGGAGGTTCAGATCGAGGACGGCGCGGCCGCGCAGGACGACGTCCTGTTCGTCGGCGGCAAGCCGATGTTCTTCTAGTGCGGGCCGCGCTGGGCGCGGCGGCGATGGCGATGGTGACGGTGCTGGCCGGTGGGAGCGCGCACGCCGACGACGACACGCCGCCGGCGAAGGGCGCCGCGGCAACAGCCGAGACGGACACGAGCGGCGATGGCTACTGCGAGTTCGTCGAAGGCACGGCGCAGGCGCAGAGCGATCTGCTCTACGGCCCGAGCGTGTTCGGCAGCTTCGGATACGTGAAGGAGCCGACGGTCACGAGCACGTCCGAGCCGGTGACGGCGGGCGCGCGCGCGGTGGTCGGCCTCCAGTACAACTTCATCGGCATCGCCTCCGGCAACGCGACGCGCGCGCTCGCGAAGGCGGACTGCAAGCGGCACCAGGCGCTCGACCGCGTGCAGGGCGAGACCGTGTACCGGGCGCTGCGCGCGAAGAAGCGCGTCTACGACGAGGCGATGGCGGACGCCGACAAGACGATGACCGGGCAGGAGGAGGACCTGAAGCAGCACCGCATCACCGCCCAGGAGGTGGTGGCGACGCGGCTGCGGGTCAACGAGCTCCACGATCTGCGCGAGGACACGGCGCGCCAGCTCGATGCGCTGCCGGCGCCCTCGAAGGGCGAGGCTCTCGGCGGGGCGCTCGCGACGTACTACCGCGCGGACACGGAGATGGAGGAGCAGTCGGGCCGACTGCGGCGGCTGCAGGGGATCGATGTCACGGGGCGCATCGGCTACGACCAGTACCTCGATCGCACGGACAACTCGCCCGTGTTCGCGGTGCTGCAGGTGACGGTCAACCTCGGGCAGATCTGGATGGGCGACGCGAACGCGCGGGCGCTCGCGGGCCGGAAGAAGGCGCTGCGCGAGCAGCACCAGGTGCAGCTCGTGGACACGACGATCTCGCACATCAAGCGCGAGATCGAGCAGGAGTCGACGCGGGCGGACGAGACAGCGGCGCTCGAGCAGGATCTCGCGAACCAGATCGCGTCGCTCGACAAGGTCGGCGGCGACGACAACAAGCGCTACCGGCAGACGGTGTGGTTCGACTGGATCAAGGTGAAGGCGGAGAAGACGTACTTCGCGCAGCACGTGGCGAGCCTCAAGGAAGTCGTCGGCCAGGTCGGAGAGTGAGGGCGCGCGCGGTGCTGGTCGGCGCGCTGGCGCTGGCCGCGTGTCACGGTGGCGCCGCGAAGCACCCGGCGGAGACCGACGACGACGAGGGCGGCGGCGAGGAGGTCGTCGCCGTCGAGCCGGCGGTGAGCGCTCCGGCGGCAGAGCCCGCGCCGCGCGTGACAGCGGCGAGTGGCGAGCTGGCGGCGGTACCGGCGTCCGAGCTGTGCGTGACGCACGGCAAGCTCGACGCGGGCGCGCACGGGCACGCGATGATCCGCGACGCGTCGGTGCGCGCGGTGGCGCAGGGCAGTCGCGGCGACCGCGCGGAGGTGCACTTCACCTACCGCGGCGAGAGCGCGAAGAGCTCGCACCTGGCCTCCGGCGACATGCGCGAGCAGATCGCGCTCAAGCTGCGCGCGGCGGACGGCTGCAACCTGATCTATGTCGGCTGGCGCTTCGCGCCGAAGGCCGAGATCGTGGTGCAGACAAAGATCAACCCGGGCGCCCACGACAGCAAGGCGTGTGGCACGAGCGGCTACACGCGCATCAAGGCGGGCAAGCGCAGCAAGCTCCACGCACCCGAGCCCGACAGCGAGCACGTGCTGGCGGCCGCGCTGGACGGCACGACGCTGCTGGCGTCGATCGACGGCGCCGTGGTCTGGCGCGGCGAGCTGCCGGCGGCCGTCCGCAGCCTCCACGGCCCCGTCGGCGTGCGCACCGACAACGTCGCGGCCGACCTGGATCTCTACGCCATCGCCGGCGGCGAAGAGTCCACGAGCAAGTGCGAGCCCGGCCAGGGCGGCGACTGACGCATCACACGTGCGGGGATTGACCGCCAAGACGCCGGCCCGCCAAGAGGGAGCGCCAAGGAGAGGTTGGGATCGCTTCCCTCGCGGCGCTCCCTCTTGGCGGGCTCGGCGTGTTGGCGGTTGATTCGTTCCGGGTAAGGCTGTCGTTCCGTGACCGGCGCGCTCGTTGTCTTCTGCCTGACCTACCTGGTCATCGCGACGCAGCAGCTGCGCTTCCTGAACCTCGACCGGCCCGGCGGCGCGGTCGTCGGCGGCGTCGCGATGGTGATCGTCGGCGGCCTGCCGATGGAGGAGGCCTTGAGGGCCGTGGACCTCCACGTCCTCGTCCTCCTGTTCGGCGTGCTCGTGATCGCCGCGCACCTGCAGCAGGCGCAGTTCTTCCGCCTCGCCGCGTTCCTCGTGCTCACGCGCGCGGGCTCGGCGCGCTCGCTCCTCTTCGGCCTCGTGTTCGTGGCGGGCGCGCTGTCGGCGCTCCTCGTCAACGACACGGTGTGCGTCGTGCTGACGCCGCTCGTGCTCGCCGTCGTCGTCGAGGCCCGCCTCCCGCCGCTGCCCTATCTCCTCGCGCTCGCCTCCGCCGCGAACGTCGGCGGCGTCGTCAGCTTCTCCGGCAACCCGCAGAACATGATCATCGGCGCGGCCGCGCACGGCACCATCGGCTTCGGCCAGTATGTACTGCTCACGCTGCCGATCGGCAGCGCCTGCCTCGCGCTCAACGCCGCGCTGATCGCGTGGCTCTTCCGCCGCGAGCTTCCGGCCGGCCCGCTCGCCTCGCGCTCGCCGCCGCGGCCGGCCGTCGACCGCGCGCTCGCCATCAAGGCCATGGCCGCGCTCGCGCTGTTCGCGGGCCTCGCCGTCGCGGGGGTGACGCTCGCGGGGGCTGCGATGTGCGCGGCGGCGTGCCTGATGGTCTCATCGGGCAAGGCCGCTCGCGCCGCCTTCGCGACGATCGACTGGACCCTCCTCGCGTTCTTCGGCGGCCTCTTCGTCGTGGTCGCGGGCGTCGCCCACGCCGGCGTGCTCGATCGCGTGTTCGATGCCGTCGCGCCGATCGTCGCCCGCGGCGATCTCCTCGGCGACCTCGCGTTCATCGCGCTCGTCGTCGTGATCTCGCAGATCGTCTCCAACGTCCCGCTCGTGCTCGTCGCCGTCGCCTGGATCCCGCACATGCCGGATCCGACGTGGGGCTACATCATGCTCGCCGTCGCCTCGACGCTCGCCGGCAACCTGACGCTGTTCGGTAGCATCGCGAACATCATCGTGATGGAGGGCGCCGGGCCGCGCGGCGAGATCGGGTTCTGGCGCTTCCTGCGCATCGGTAGCGTCGTGACGCTCGTCGATCTCGCGGTCGGCTTCGCGATCCTGTACGGCGAGCGCGCGCTCGGAATCGCGGGCTGGCTCGGGCTCAGCTGAGGCGCCAGGCCGCCGCGCCGGCGCGGATGCACGCGGCCTCCGCCTTCGCGATCGTCGGATAGTCCGCCGCGCCCGTCAGCAGCGCGCCGAGCGCGGACAGGCCCGGCTCGTGGCCAACGACCAGCACCACGGCGGTCGCGGACACGGCGCGGAGCGCCGCCAGCACCGGCCGCGGCGTGACCTCCGGGGCGAGCGCGGGGGCGACGTCGATGCCGATCGTCACGCCGAGCGCGGCGAGGACGAGCTCGGCCGTCTGCACCGCGCGCACGAGCGGGCTCGTCCACACGAGCGTCGGGACGACGCCCCGTGCGTGCAGCCCGGCCCCGAGCCGCGTCGCCTGGGCGCGACCCGGCGGCGAGAGCATGCGCATCGAATCGCGGAGCTCGAGCGTCTCGTCGACCGCCGTCGCGTGCCGGATCAGGATGACGTCCACGCGCCGAGCCTAGCCCAGCTCCGCGGGGCCGATCATGCTCGCAACGTTACAGCGTCTGCCGAGCGCCCGGAGCGCGCGCCCGGACGTAGTGGACCACGGTGGCCACGCCGAGCCCCGCGCACGCCGCCGCGCCGAGCGGGCCCGCGAGGCCTGACGGGGCAACCGCGATCGTCGCGACCGTGCACAGCTGCGCCGCGGTGGTGACCTTGCCGATCATCTCCGCCGACAGCGGCCGGTGCGCGCGCCGCTGGAGCAGATAGGCGCCGAGCAGCGGCACCAGCAGCACCTCGCGCGTCGCGACGAGCCCGAGCTCCCACAGCGGCGCGTGCGCTCGCCACCACAGCGCCCCGAGCGCACCGGCCACGAACACCTTGTCGACCAGCGGATCGAGCCAGCCGCCGATCGCCCACCAGCCCGGATGCGGCGGCGGCGTCACGCGCTTGGCCCACCGCGCCACCGGCCCGTCGAGCAGGTCCGACAGCGCGGCCGCGCCGACCGCCAGCGCGACCTGCCACGCGTCGTCCGCGAGCCACAGCGCCGCGAGGAGCGGTAGCCGGACCAGCGTGAGCGCGTGCGCGAGCCACATGGCCCGACCGTACCCTCCGGAACGCAAAACGCCTCGGACCGAAGCCCGAGGCGCTCTGTTCTCGAGGCGGTCCCGCGCTATTTCTTCGCGTCCGCCTTCGCCTTGGCCGCCTTCTGGAGCAGATCCTCGGAGATCGTCGCCGGGACCTCGGCGTACTTCGCGAACTCCATCGTGAACTCGGCCTTGCCCTGCGTCGCCGAGCGCAGCGGCGTGGAGAAGCCGAACATCTCGGCGAGCGGGACCTCGGCGTCGACGCGCGCGTTGCCGTCCTCTTCCGTGGAGCCCTGAACGATGCCGCGGCGCTGCATGATGAGCGAGAGCATGTTGCCGGAGAACTCGGCCGGGCCTTCCATCGAGACCTTCATGATCGGCTCGAGGATCCTCGGCGACGCGCGCGGGAAGAAGTCACGGAACGCACCGCGGGCTGCTTCCTGGAACGCGATATCGCTCGAGTCGACGGCGTGCGACTGGCCGTCGTCGATCGCGATGCGGATGTTGACGACCGGCACGCCGAGGCGCGGCGACTTGGGGATCATCGACTTGAACCCCTTCTCCACCGACACGATGAACTCGCGGGGGATCGCGCCGCCCTTGATCTCGTCGTGGAACTCGAACGGGCCCTCGTGCGGCTCGGCGTAGCCGGCCACGCGACCGTACTGACCGGAGCCGCCGGTCTGCTTCTTGTGCGTGTAGTTGAACTCGACCTTCTTGGAGATCGTCTCGCGGTACGCGACCTGCGGCGGCGAGGTGACGACCTCCGCCTTGTACTCGCGCTTCATGCGCTCGATGTACACGTCGAGGTGGAGCTCGCCCATGCCGGCGATGATCGTCTCCGCCGACTCGGGGTCGACGTAGCACTGGAAGGTCGGGTCTTCCTTGGTGAACCGGTTGAGCGCCTTGCTCATCTGGATCTCCGCGCCGCTGTCCTTCGCCCGGATGGCGACCGAGATGACGGGCGCCGGAACGAACATCGACGTCATCGCCACGTTGACCTTGCCGTCAGTGAACGTGTCGCCGGAGTTGCAGTCGATGCCGAAGATCGCGCAGATGTCGCCCGCGCCGGCCTCGGTGATCTCTTCCTTGTCGTCCGAGTGCATGCGGACGAGGCGGCTGACCTTCACCTTCTTGCCGTTACGCGAGTTGATGATGAAGTCGTCCTTGCGGACCGTGCCCTGGTAGATGCGCACGTACGTCAGCTGGCCATAGCGGCCTTCCTCGAGCTTGAACGCGAGCATGACGAGCGGCTTCTCGGCGTCCGAGACCATGACGGTCGGCGCCTCTTCCTTGTCGAGGTCGAGCGCGATGTTCTCGACGTCGCGCGGCTCCGGGAGGAAGTTGCAGACGCCGTCGAGGAGCAGCTGGACGCCCTTGTTGCCGAGGGCCGAGCCGAGCATGACGGGCGTGCACTTGAGCGCGACGGTGGAGTCGCGGAGCGCCTTGCGGAGGAGGTCGGGGGTGACCTTCTCCTCGATGATCGCCTCGGCGAGCTCGTCGTTGACGAGGGACAGCTGGTCGAGCATCTCCTCGCGCGCCTTCTGCGCCTCGTCGACCATGTGCGCGTCGATCGGGCCGCGCTCGATCGTCTCGCCGTTGTCGCCGTAGAACTTGAACGCGACCATCTCGATCAGGTCGACGACGCCCTCGAGCTTGTCCTCGAGGCCGATCGGCAGCTGGATGAGGATCGGGTGGAGCTTGAGCTTCTCGCGCAGCTGGTCGCGGACGCGGAACGGGTTCGCGCCGCTGCGGTCGAGCTTGTTGATGAACGCGATGCGCGGGACCTTGTACCGGCGCATCTGGCGATCGACGGTGTACGACTGCGACTGCACGCCGGCGACGCCGCACAGCACCATGATGGCGCCGTCCAGCACGCGCAGCGAGCGCTCGACCTCGATCGTGAAGTCGACGTGTCCCGGCGTGTCGATGATGTTGATCCAGTGCTGTGCCTTGATCGGTGAGCCCGGGACCGCCATGACGCCCTTCGCGGTCACGGCCGGGGGCCACGTGCAGAAGGTCGCGGCGCTCTGGATGGTGATGCCGCGCTCGCGCTCGAGCTCCATCGAGTCCATCTTGGCGCCGACACCGTCCTTGCCCTTCACCTCGTGAATCGCGTGGATTCGGGCCGTGTAGTAAAGGATCCGCTCGGTCAGCGTCGTCTTGCCGCTGTCGATGTGTGCAGAGATCCCGATGTTCCGGACTTTGGACAGGTCGGTCGGCATAAGGGCGCGGGATTGCTACCTTGGCATAGGCGCAAACGCAAGACCGAACCTATGTCATTGTAAGTAGCCGAACCCATGACGTGCCTCGACGACAACGTGGCGACCGAGTTCGTCGCAGGGGCGCTCCCCGCGGCGGCCGTCACCCGGGTCGAAGGCCACCTGGCGTCCTGCCGCGATTGCCGCGACCTCGTGGCCGCCCTGGCCTCGGACGCCGCCGATGATCACGACAGCGACGCCCGCACGCACCAGCACGAGCGGATGCACGCGTCGCACGCCGGGGCGCGTCCGCAGGCCGTCTACAGCATCGGCGACCGCGTCGGCCGCTACCTCATCCTGACGAAGCTCGGCGCGGGCGGGATGGGCGTCGTGTTCGCCGCCTACGACCCGCAGCTCGACCGCAAGATCGCCTTGAAGCTCCTGCGCGCCGGCATCAACGTCACCACGCAGGAGGCCCGCTCGCGGCTGCGG
Organism: Deltaproteobacteria bacterium; assembly: GCA_025353585.1. Classification (GTDB taxonomy): domain Bacteria; phylum Myxococcota_A; class Polyangia; order Haliangiales; family Haliangiaceae; genus JABFXX01. Next base: position 11,746 of record JANXOM010000326.1, on the reverse strand, counting down.
CGCGAGGCCCAGGCGATCGCCCAGCTCTCCCACCCGAACGTGGTGGCGGCCTACGACGTCGGCACCACGGACGACGGAGATCTGTACGTCGCCATGGAGTTCGTCGAAGGCGACACGCTGACGACCTGGCTCAAGAAGTGGCCGCGCACGTGGCGCGACATCCTCGACGTCTTCCAGCAGGCGGCGCGGGGGCTCTACGCGGCCCACGGCGTGAACCTCCTGCACCGCGACTTCAAGCCGGACAACGTGCTCGTCGGCGGCGATGGCCGCGTCCGCGTCTCGGACTTCGGGCTCGCGCGCTCGCTGCTCGCGGGGCCGGACGCGCTGTCGCCGCGGCCCGCCAGCCACATCGCGACGCTGTCGGCCGAGCTCACGGCGACGGGCACCGTCCTGGGGACGCCGCGCTACATGCCGCCCGAGCAGCTCGTCGGCCCCGACATCGACGCACGCAGCGACCAGTTCAGCTTCTGCGTCGCGCTCTACGAGGCCCTCTACGGCGTGCACCCGCTGCCGGGCGGCACCGCCGTGTCGATGCTCGAGCAGGGCGCGCGCGCGGGCTCGCCGCCGCCGGACACGCGCGTCCCGGCGTGGGTGCACAAGGTCGTGGCGCGCGGGCTCGAGCGCGACCGCGTCAAGCGGTTCCCCACGATGCACCAGCTGCTCGCGGAGCTCGCGCCGGCGCCGGTGCGCTCGCGGCTGACCATCGTGGCGATCGGCCTCGCGGCCCTCCTGGTCGGGGGGATGGGCGTGGCGGCGGCGGTCTCGCGCGGCCCCGGCCCGCCCCCGCCGCACGACGATCTGTGGGCGCTGCAACGGCTGCACGAGCTCGAGAAGACGGTGCAGAGCCTCAACGTGGACCGGGCGCGGCTCGTCGAGCAACTCGAGACGCAGCCCGACGAGATCGCGCACCTGCGCGCGGCCCTGGAGGCGAAGAACCACGAGATCGAGCAGCTCGATGCACAGCTGCAGGCGCTGACGAAGCAGATCCGGCCGGGCGCGGTGAAGACGGCGCCGCCGCCGAAGGTGCCGTGGCAGGCGCAGTCCGATCAGGTGCTGCTCTCGCTGGAGGCCGCGCGCCAGAACGTACACTTCTGCTTCGCCGAGTGGGGCGAGCGGCCGCGCGATGCCGAGGACGGCGGCGGGCATAACGGCGACTCGCCGGCGAAGCTCGCGGTCAGTCTGGTCGTATGCGCGTCGGGCAGCGGGCGGCAGCAGCGCGCCGCGGGTGTGGATTCGCCAGCGCTCAACGGCTGCGTCGCGGACGCGATCGCGCGCGTGCATTTCCCGACGGGCGACGAGGATCTCGACGTGCAGGTGCTCGCGACCTGGGCCGACGGCCAGCTCGCGATGGTGCCGCGTGTCGCAGATCACCACGAGGCGCGCGCGACCTGCGACAACCTCGAGTGACCGGGTACGTTCGGGCGATGCGCTGGCTCGTCCACGCGGTCGTGCTGGCCGCCGCGCCGGGCGCGCACGCGGACGCGCCGCTGCATCGCGCCGATCCGGTGATCGTCGCGCCCGCGCTCGGGCGTGCGGACGTGCCGGTCGCGCGCACGCTGTACCTCGACCGCTGCGTCGGAGGCTGCACGGTCCACGGCACGATGGTCGACGATGCGATGACGAACTCGTCCAGCATCCCCGAGACGGGCACGTACCAGCTCGGCGCGTTCGCCTACGGTGACGCGGAGTGGGCGGCGATCGTCGCGTGCGTGACGGAGGTGTACTCGCCGTACGCCATCACGATCACCGAGACCGAGCCGAGCGCGAGCACGTACTACAACAAGGCGCTCGTCGCGGGCCTGCCGGCGGACGTCAAGCTCGACACGAGCACGCTCGGCATCGCGCTGCTCGCGGGCGACTGCCACCCGCTCGGGAACTCGCTCGCGTTCGTGTTCGCGAACGTGCATCCGCACGACGCGACGTTCGTGACCAACGTGTGCTGGACGGTCACGCAGGAGAGCGCGCACCTCTACGGGCTCGACCACGAGTTCGTGTTCACCGACGGCGTGTCGGCGTGCGCTGACCCGATGACGTATCGCGGCGACTGTGGGGGCGAGAAGTTCTTCCGCCCCCACGAGGCGTTCTGCGGGCGCGTGGCGCAGGAGCACTGCCGGTGCGGCGAGGCGCAGAGCTCGCACCGGTTACTCGTCGAGCGGTTCGGCTCGGCCACGCCGACAACAGCGCCGCCCGAGGTGACGATCACGCAGCCGGCGGGCCCGGGCTCTCTCGCCGCCGGCGCGAGCATCGTGGCCCACGCGAGCGCGCAGCGCGGCGTCGACCACGTGGCCTTGCTGCTGAACGGCTACCCGTGGGTGACGGCGCCCGGCGTCGCGTTCGGCGGCTCGGGCCAGGCCGGCGCGGACTACACGCTCGCGCTCCCGGCCGCCGTGCCCGACGGCGTCATCGATCTCGCCGTCGCCGCGTACGACGACCTCGGCGCGGTGACGACGACGCCGGCGCTCACGATGATGAAGGGCGAGCCGTGCGCGAGCGCGGCGACGTGCGCGGCGCACCAGAGCTGCTCGGACGGCCGGTGCGCGTGGGCGACGCCATCGGCCGCGCTCGACGACGCTTGCGACTACGTGCAGCAGTGCGCGAGCGGGCTGTGCATCCGCGGCAAGTGCAGCCAGGCCTGCGATATCGACGACGACACGACCTGCCCCGAGCACTTCGCGTGCGATGGCGTCGGTTCGAACACGGATGGCGTCTGCTCGCGGACCTCGGCCGAGGCGGCCGGCTGCTGCGACGCGGGGCGCGCGGGCGGGTCGGCGAGCGGGCTGCTCGCGCTGCTGGTGCTCGCGCGCATTCGCCGCCGGAGAAGCTGACCGGCCAGGGCGCCAGGAGGCGCGCATCGCGTCCCTGCGTCCTGGCGGATCGGTCTCGCGCTTCAGCTCTTCGAGATCGTGAACCCGGTCAGGCAGCGGTACGGCTTGCTCTTGTAGTCGCTGCTGACGTACTCGAGCGTCACCTGGTACTCGCTGCGAAACGCCGCGAACAGGAGCTGGATGCTCGTGTCCGACAGCTCGCGGCCCTTGCACTGCAGGCCGCCCCACCGGTAGTTCCACTGCGCCTTGTCGTAGTCGAGCCAGACCGCGCCGTGGAACAGCTTGTAGCTCGCGTCGCCGGGTTCGAGGACCATCAGCTGCGCGACCGAGGAGGTCGGCGTGGTCTCCGCGAGCGCCGGGCGCGCGACGAACAGGGTGGCGGCGGCGAGCACGGCAGCGGCAGCGGCAGCAGAGCGCATCGAGTGATCTTATTACGCGCCGGCCTCGGTATGGAATACCGACGACGGCGGATCATCGGCTCGCGACGCGCGCGCCTGTACCGGGTCAGTGGTCGTGCGTCGCGATCCAGTTGCCCAGCGCCGCGATCGTCGTCTCGTCGAGGACGGCGGCGGGCGCGTTGTAGTTGTCCGTGCCGAGCGTCGGGTCGCGGCGCAGGACGGCCGTCGAGCGCGTCTCGTGCTTGAGCACGTGGTTCGCGTCCGGCGCGAGGAACAGCGTCACGTCTTGCCCGGCGTCGTGGAGGAGCTTCTCGAGGCGCGCGGCGTCGCGCTCCGGGTCGGCCTGCATATCCTTGAGGCCGTTGAACACGAACACGGGGACGCGGAGCTTGCCGACGGCGCCGCCGGGGTCGTACCCGAACAGATCGCGCAGGAGCTTCGTGTTCGGTGAGTTGACGATGGCGCCGATCAGCTGCTGGATGGCGGGGATGGCGCTGACGGCGGTTGGATCGACGGGGCGGCCCTCGACGAAGTCGTCGAGCGCCGACGAGATGGAGGCCATCTGCGCCTTCGCGAGGTCCGCCGGGACCTGGCCGGTAGCCACGGCCTGCTTGAACTGCGCGTCGAGCTGACCGACGGTGATGTCCTTCATCGTCCGGCCAGCGGACGAGAGCAACACGAGCCCGGCGATGCGGCCGCCCTCGGCGATCGCGACGCGGATCGCGTGGATGCCGCCCTCGCTGTGACCGGCGAGGTACATGTGGTGCGGGTCGACGTCCGGGCGCCCACGCAGGTACGTCAGCGCGCCGCGTCCCTCGTCGACGTACGTGTCGAGCGTGACCTGCTCGGGCGGCAGCTTGTTCGCGGCCGTCGCCGCCTTGTCGAAGCGGATGACGACCGCGCCGCGCTTGGCGAGCGCTTCGGCGAGGAGCTTGCCGCTGCCGTTCTTGCCCGTGATGAGCGGGTTGTTCCAGTCGCGGTCGGTCGGGCCGCTGCCGGCCATGAGGACGATGGCGGGCCAGACGCCGGTCGTTGGATGGACAACCGTGGCGGGCACGGTGTGGCCCTCGACAGGGAAGGTGATCTCCTGGCTCACGACCGGGACGTTCGCCGTCGGGTCGAAGCGGCCGACCTGGATCTCGAGCGGCGGCTTCGTGGCGGGCAGCTCGACGCGCTGGGCGCTCGGGCCGCCGCACGCCGCGAGCGCCCCGACGAGCGCCGCCCTTGCGAGCCGCTTCACTTGGCCGCCGAGCCCGCGGGAGCCGCAGGGGCGGCCGCGCCGACGGCGATCTGCGCCGGGCCGATCGAGTCGCGCGCGGCCTTCGCGCACTTCCGGATCAGGTCGTTGTCCACCATGCTCGGGCCGCCTTTGACGCCGAGGATGCACTTCGTATCCTCGTCGAAGAACTTGAACGACTGCACGTCATCCTCGCCCGTGGCGGTGACGGTCATGCAGGCGAACGTGCCCATCGTGTCGTCGTTCGTGCCCTTGGTCTCGGCGCAGCGCTTGCGGAAGTGCTCGGCGTCCTCGATGGTCCAGCAGAACGCGCTGACGGTGCAGAGCACGTCGCCGGCGAGCACGCCGAGTCGGCTCTTGGTCTTCAGCATCGCGGTCTGCTCGGCCGCGGTCGGGCGCTTGCCGCCGCGCACGAGGGAGCACGACGCCGCCGCCTCCGCTTCCTGGCTGTCCTTGACGGTGACCGCCTCGGTCTCGCCGAGCGCGCTCTGGAACGCCGGGATGTCGACGAGCTGGCTGCACGGGACCTTCGCGCTGCCCGGCACCGGCGTGCTCATCTTCTTTGCGGGCGGCGAGGCGGCCATCTTCCCGTGGTCCTCGATGGCGGCTTGTCGCTTGGCCTCCTCGATCCCGCTCTCCTTGCCACCACAGGCCGCGAGCGCCAGCATCACGAACGCGATCGTCCTCATAGGCCGGCGAACCTAACACGCGCTCGGGCTGACGCGCGCGAGTGTCAGGGACGCGTCGCGGAGGTCGCCGTCGAGGGCCGGACCTCGGGCGTTCGCCGTCCGGGACCGCCCGGCCACGCGTGCGGCGGCGCTCCGTCGCGCGGCCTTCCCACCAGTCGCGCTCCTGCCTCCCGGGGACGGAGTCAAAGTTGTCAATCGGGCCGTACGGCGACGCCCAGCCGTCTCGCGGGGTTAACTGGGGACGGTGTCAAAGTTGTCAAGCAGAGGGGTCGACCGACCCCATCCGCGGGACGGCGTCTTTGTCCGACTTGCGGACAACGACCAACGAACCTTGGCGGCCCGAGCCTGCCGAGCCCGCTTGACAACTTTGACTCCGTCCCCAGGCAAGCCATCGTAACTGCTCGGGAACGATTGACCCCAGACTTGACAACTTTGACTCCGTCCCCGGCCGCGGGACTCGATTTTCATCACTCGTAAATACCTAATATCAGTGCGCCCAGCAGGGATCGAACCTGCGACCTACGGCTTAGAAGGCCGTTGCTCTGATCCGACTGAGCTATGGGCGCGGACCGGCGGGAATCTAGCACCACCTGGCACACCCACTGCACTCCCTCCGGCCATGGTGCGCGCGTTCCTCAAGCGTCTCGGCAACGAGTGCCTCGACGACAACATCACGGATGTCGGCGCGATGATGGCGTATTACGCCGTCCTGGCGCTGTTCCCGTTGCTCGTGTTCATCGTGACGATGGCCCTCTTGGTCCTCCCCGACCACGTCGTCGCCGACGGGATCACCATGGGACTTGAGGCGGTACCGCACAGTGCGCGCGACCTCATCGTGGACAAGATCGCCGCCCTCACCAAGGCCGCCGGTGCGGGCTTCGCCATCGGCGGGGCCGTGATCGCGCTGTGGGGCGCGACCAGCGGTGCCGCCTCCCTCGGCACGGCCCTCAACAGCGTCCACAACAAGAAGGAGACGCGCTCCTGGATCCGCCGCCGGGTCACGGCGCTCCTCGTCACCCTCGGCGTGTCCGGGATCATGGTGCTCGCGCTGGGCCTCCTCGTCATCGGTCCGGCGGTCGGGCATTGGGTCTCGGACCGGTTCGGGCTCGGCGGCGTCTTCGATGTCGGGTGGGGCATCGGCCGCTGGGTGGGCGCGGGCGTGCTCGTCATGTTCGTGTGGAGCGTGATCTACAAATATTTGCCGGACACCGACGCCCCTCTCCGCATCTTCACCCCCGGCGCGGCCGCCGGCGTCGTGGTGTGGCTCGGCATCAGCGCGCTGTTCGGCCTCTACCTCGATCACGCAGGCTCGTACGAGGCGACGTACGGCGCCCTCGGCGGCGCCATCGTGTTCTTGACCTGGCTGTGGCTGTCGAACATGGCGCTGCTGTTCGGCGCCGAGATCAACGACGTGCTCGCGGACTTCCGGAAGGACGCGAGCCCCGCCGCGGCCAAGCTGGCCGACGAGCACGAGAACGCAGATAAGCCCGCGACGACCGTCTCCACCGGCCCCGCGACCGTCAAACCTCAGAAGGAGGCGGACGCCGTCGCAACGGCGGGGGCCCCGTCGTAGCGATCGTTGTCACGCATTCGCGTCGGTCGCGACACCGGCCTATACTGCCGGCCCGATATGCGCATTCTCCTCGCTTGCACTGCCGTCGTGGCCGCCCTCGGCGCCGCGGGCTGTCCCGACATCAAACAGGACCCCGGCGAAGGCTCGGGCGATCTGGGCGCCAGTTTTGGCCCGACCGTCGAGTTCGACCCCGCCAACAAGATCGTTCCGTTCCCGAACAACCTCCTCCTCGATCCCGCGACCGGCAAGGTCAACCTGCCGCAGCAGTGCAACGAGAGCCCGGTGCAGACCCAGCTCCGCACGCTCGTCCTGAACAAGCTCGACGGCTTCGGCACGTTCGAGGTCGGCCTGCAGGCCACGTTCACCGAGACGCCGGACACCGCGTCCGTCACGGCCAGCGACGTCGTCCTCTACAAGCGCGCCGCCGGCGGCACCGCGGTCGACGCGGCCACGGCCACGCCCGTCCCGACGCGCATCCTCCTCGGCAAGTTCCCGCGCCTCGCGGCCGACTGCGTGACCGCGACGATGGTCGACACGCTGACGGTCGTCCCGCTCGTGCCGCTCGACGAGCGCAGCACGTACACCGTCGCGCTCCTGTCCGGCATCAACAACGGCAGCGGCGCGGCGTTCATCCCGTCGTTCACCTGGGCGCTCGTGCGCCAGAGCGTCGAGCCGGTCACCCTCGATGCGAGCGGGAACGTCACCGCCAACTCGACGCCGCTCGATCCGACCGACCCGACGCAGCTCGCGCAGCTCCAGGGCATCGACCTCCTCTGGAAGGCCCACGCCGGCGCGCTGACGTTCCTCGACGGCGCCCTCAAGAGCACCGATCGCAGCAAGATCCTCCTCGCGTGGGACTTCAACACGCAGACCACCACCGACGTCCTCGACGCGCACGTCGCGACGAGCCCGGCCGGCAAGGTCCCGACCACGCCGTTCGCAGGCATCGTCTCCCAAGTTCCTGGCGGTGGTGCTAACTCGCAGGCGGTGCTGGAGGCCAGCCCGATCGGCCCGCTCTGCACCGATCACCCCGCGAACGGCGGCTACATCCCGTGTGACAAGGTCGGGGACATCCTCGGCGGCGCTCTGCTCGAAGACGTCTATCAGTCCGACTCGCCGAATGCCTTCGACGCGACGAAGCCGATTCCGGGGCCGTGGAGCGATCCCGTCAGCCCGGTCGTGATTCATGCAAACCAGCCTCTTGAAGTGATCGCGATGATCCCGAAGGGCACCGCGCCCGCCACCGGCTGGCCCGTCGTCATGTACGGCCACGGCCTCGGCAGCAAGAAGGAGACGCTGATCGCGATCGGCCCGCAGCTCGCGGCGCTCGGCTTCGCGTCGGTCGGCATCGACTTCGTCGCGCACGGCTCGCGCGCCGTTCAGGTCACGAACAGCGCGGCCCTCGGCTGTGACGCCACGTCGCCGCCGCCCGACGCGTCCGTCTCGCCGCAGTGCTTCGCGCCGTTCCTCTCGGCCGACCTCGCCACCACGCGTGACAACATCCGCCAGTCGATCGTCGACCTGCACCGCGTGCACGCGGCCCTCCTCGCGTGCGGCGAGACCCCGACGCCGGCCGGCTGCGGGCAGCTCGCCGTCGACAAGACGCACATCGAGTACATCGGCATCTCGCTCGCCGGCATCATGGGCTCGACGTTCACGGCCACCGCGGACCTCAAGGCCGCCGTGCTCAACGTCCCCGGCGTCGGCTGGCTCGACATCCTCGAGAACACCGCGAACCCCCAGATCTCGTGCTCGCTCGTCGACGCGCTGATCGGCGCGGGCATCCTGAGCGGCACGCCGAGCAGCATGGCGGACGCCTCGCACCCCGCGCTCTGCGCGACAAACGCGTGGCAGCAGCAGCCGGGCTACGTGCAATTCTCGAGCGTCGCCCGCTGGATCCTCGATTCGGCGGACGGCGCGAACTACACGCCGAAGCTCGCCGCGCAGAAGTTCTTCATCCAGGAGGTCGTCGGCGATCAGGTCGTGCCGAACGTCGCCACCGATGACGAGGGCGCGCTCGTGGGCCTCACGCCGAAGACGGCGGATCCGTTCACGCTCGTCAACGCGCAGGCCTCGCCGCCGCCGGCCTCGGCGGCGCTCCTCGCCTCGATCACCGCGAACAACTGGCTCCGATATCCGACGCTGCCGGCCGACGCCACGCAGACGCCCGCGTTCCCGGGCAACGCGTTCCAGCACGCCTCGCTGCTCGCGCCGGTCGGCCCGAATATCGCGGGCATCCTCGGCACCGCCCGCGTCGAGACCGACGCGCTCACGTTCCTGTTCGCCAACAAATAGTCGCCCCGACCCGAGACCTCCCAGATCATGCATACCTTGCGCAGCACTTTGATCTCCGCGCTCGCCGCCGTCGGCGCGACCTCCGGCGTCGCTCACGCGAACGCGTTCTACCTGTCCGAGCACGACGCCGAGGCCGTGGGTCGCGGCTTCGCGAACGCCGCGTCCGACGACGAGCCGTCGTCCATCGTCTACAACCCGGGCGGCATCGCCGTGGGGCAGGGCACCGCCGTCAGCGTCGGCGGCTCGCTCGTGTTCGCGAACGCGTCGTTCACGCCCGATGGCGGCAGCAAGTTCTCCACCACCACGAGCCCGCAGGTCCTGCCGAACGCGTTCATCACGTCCCGCGTGCACGATCTCGTGGCGGTGGGCATCGGCTTCCACGCGCCGTTCGGCAGCGCGATCGACTGGCCCGAGGACGCGCCGACGGCGAACGTGCTCCAGCACATCTCGCTCCGCACGTACTTCATCTCGCCGGTCGTCGGCATCAACCTCGGCAAGTACGTGCCGGGCCTCTCGATCGGCGGCGGCCTCGACATCGTGCCGTCGACGGTCGAGATCACGCAGGCGATCTACTTCGGCACGGATCGCGGCAGCGCGCACCTCGGCGGCACCGCGACCGGCATCGGCGGGCGCGCCGGCATCCAGTACCACCCCGCCGCGCTCCGGCAGCTCGAGCTCGGCGTGATGTGGCGCAGCAAGGTCAAAGAAGACTACACCGGCAACGCGGACTTCAACTCCGCGCCGGAGTACCGCAGCGTCCTGCCGCCCGACGGCAAGATCGCGACGTCGGTGACGATGCCGCAGAGCATCTCCGGCGGCGTCGCGTATCGGCCGATCAAGCCGCTGCAGGTCGAGGCGGATCTGTCGTGGGTCGGCTGGTCGAGCTTCAACACGCTCGACATCACGCTGCCGAACGGCACGCACCAGGTCACGCAGGAGCAGTACAAGGACACGCTGACGGTGCGCGTCGGCGCCGAGTACCGCCTGCCGGAGCAGCACCTCGCGCTGCGCCTCGGGTACATCTATGATCCGACGCCGATCAAGCCGGAGTTCCTCACGGTGCAGCTGCCGGACGCGAACCGCAACGACATCACGGCCGGCGCCACGTACCACGTGACGCCGGACTACGCGGTGGCGCTCGGCCTGCTCGTCGTGCTGCCGACGTCGCGCCAGACGGCGACGACGGGTAACGAGCCGCCGAACAAGGGCCAGTTCGACATCTCGGCGTTCGTCGCGTCGCTGTCGCTGCGCGGCCGCTTCGGACACTAGCGCCGAGCACGAGAAGCCGGGCGCGTGGCGAAGACGCCGAAGGAGCTCCTCGACATCGGCGGCCGCGAGGTCACGGTGTCGAACCCCGACAAGGTGTACTTCCCGCAGGCGGGGATCACGAAGCTCCAGCTCGTGCGCTACTACCTCGCCGTCGCCGACGGGGCGCTCCGCGGCGTGGCGCGCCGGCCGATGATCTTGAAGCGCTTCGTCAACGGCGCCGAGAGCGAGCCGTTCTATCAGAAGCGCGTCGACGGCAAGCAGCCGGCCTGGATCGACACGGCGCGCTTCACGTTTCCGTCCGGCCGCAGCGCCGACGAGGTCGTCGTGAACAACGCGGCCCAGCTCGTCTGGGTCGTGAACCTCGGCTGCCTCGACCTCAACCCGCACGCCGTACGCGCCGAGGACATGGATCGGCCCGACGAGCTGCGCGTCGACCTCGACCCCGTCCCGGGCGTGTCCTGGGAGCAGATCCGCGATGTCGCCGCCGTGGCGCGCGAGGTGCTGACGGACATGGATCTCGTCGGCTGGGTGAAGACGAGCGGCTCGCGCGGCGCGCACGTGTGGGTGCGCATCGTGCCCGAATGGCCGTTCGTGAAGGTGCGCCGCGCCTCGCTCGCGTTCGCGCGAGAAGTCGCCCGGCGGGCGCCTGCGATCGCCACGGCGAAGTGGTGGAAGGAGGAGCGGCACGGGGTGTTCGTCGACTACAACCAGAACGCGCGCGACCGGACCACCTGCAGCGCCTACTCGGTGCGGCCGACGCCGGAGGCGCGCGTCTCGATGCCGCTGCCGTGGGACGAGTTCCTGCGCTGCACGCCGACGGACTACACGCTGTTCACGGTGCCCGAGCGATTCGCCGCGCAGGGCGACGCGCACGCGGGCATCGACGCCGCGCCGGGGCGGCTCGACAAGCTGCTCGCGCTCGCGGCCGCGCAGGAAGCGGAGGGCGAGGCGGACGCGCCGTGGCCGCCGCACTTCGCGAAGGGCGAGGGCGAGGCGCCGCGCGTGACGCCGAGCCGCGCGAAGAAGGCCGCCGCGCCGCCGCGCGCGAAGCTGCCCGTCATCACGATCGCGCAGGCGAAGCAGAAGCCCGATGCGCTCGCGGGGCTCGAGCGCTGGAAGGCGCGGCACCCGGCGGTCGCCGCGTACCTCGCGCCGGCGGACGTCCTCGTCGACACCAATCGCGGCCGCGCGACGGCGTGGTACCGCGTGCGGATCAACTTGAAGAGCGTGCCCGAGGCGCAACGTCCGCCGCCGGAGCCGATGGACCCCGACTACGACCCGAAGCTCGAGTACGCGGGCATGACGCGCGACGAGTAGCCCGTCGTCTCCCACTCGGGCCTGGCCCCTTTGTTAGTCCGAACTTCGGCCTAACAGGGGCCTGGCCCCTTTGTTAGTCCGAACTTCGGACTAACAAAGGGGCCAGCTTGGATTCAATCGATGAGCGCAACACCTAACCCCTC
>JANXOM010000270.1 GCA_025353585.1 Deltaproteobacteria bacterium | reverse complement strand
GTCCTTCGTGCCGTCGATCGGGTCGATCAGCCACGCGCGCCGGGCGGTGAGGGCCGCGGCCGTCGGGACGGCCTCCTCGGAGATCACGGGGTCGGCGGGGAAGTGCGCGGCGATGCCGGCGATGATCATGTCGGACGCGGCGCGGTCCGCGATCGTGACGGGCTCGTCGCCGGGCTTCATCTCGACGCCGAGCGCGCCGCCGGCCCGGATGCGCACGGCCTCGGCCCCGGCCGCGCGCGCGAGGTCGATCGCGAGGAGGAGCTCGCGCCCGAGGTCCCCGAGGACCCCGGGCAGCTTCAGCGTATCGAGGGCCATGTCCTAGGCCTGGTTCCCGCCGCCGCTCGGCCACAGGAGCTTCTTGGCGTCGGCCACCGAGGCGACCGTGCGACCCGACAGCTTCACGAGCCCGGCGGCGGCGGCGACCAGCTCGCCGTTGCTCTTCGCCATCTCGCCGGTCGGCAGGTAGAAGTTGTCCTCGAGGCCGACGCGCACGTCGCCGCCGAGCGAGAGCGCGGCCATCGCGAGCGGCCACTGCTCGCGCGAGATGCCGATGACCTTCCAGCGCGAGCCGGCCGGGACCTGCTCGGCCTGGAACGCGAGGTGGCGCGCCGTCGCGGGGATGCCGCCGAGGACCCCCATGATGAACGAGAAGTGGAACGGGCCCTCGAGGAGCCCGAGGTCCACGAGGACCTTGTGCGAGTTGGTGTGGCCGACGTCGAAGCACTCCATCTCGGGCTTGACGCCGTGCTCCTTCATCGCGCGCGCGAACGCGACGATGTCGTCGAAGCTGTTGGCGAACACGAAGTTGAAGGCGAACTGCTGCTTCGCGGCGTTCCACTTCGCGTAGTTCATCGAACCCATGTTGAGGGCCGCGATCGCGGGGCGAAGCGCCAGGTGCGAGACCCGCTCCGTCATCGGGCCGGCGCCCCCGGTGGACCAGTTGATGAGGATCGGGCAGCGGGCGGCGATCTCGCGCTGGATCGCGGCGAACGTGTCCGCACTCCAGGTCGGCGAGCCGTCGTCGTTGCGCGCGTGGATGTGCACCACGGCCGCTCCGGCCTCGTGCGCGCGGCGGGCCTCCTCGGCAATCTCGACCGGCGTGTACGGGATCGCCGGGCAGTGCTTCTTCGTCGTGACGGCGCCCGTCAGAGCGCAGGACAGGATGACTTGGTCGGCCACGACGGGGACGGTGTCACACCTGTCACCTCCCGGGTAGCCCGCTGATGCCGGCCGCGGTCGCCGGCCGGGCTGCGGACGGCTGGCCTCACGTCCGCCGGACAGGTGGTCCGTGCGCCGGACATCTCGGACAAGACCGCCCCCGGGATCGGCGCGTTGCGGCGGGCACGGGGCGTGCTCTGGCTGCGCAGCGTGAGCGAGCTCGACGTCGAATTCGAATCACTCGATCGGTGCGCGGCGTACGTGGCGGCGCAACACGCGCTCGCGGCGGTGCATCACGTCGACGGCGTGTGGCCGGCCGCGCTCGCGGCGCAGGCCCACCACGCGGCCCTCGGCGCGGTCATGACGACGGCGGAGGGCATCGCGCACGCGCACGGGAGCGCGGGGCGGCGGCGCTGCCTCCGGTCGGCGCTGGTCTCGGCGATCGCGCTCGCGGCGACGGTGGATGTCGCGCGCGCGATGGGCGTCGTGGACCCGCGGCTCGAGCACGCGCAGCGGGTGGCCGGGCGGGCCATCGCGATGCTCGGGATGTTCTTCCACGCGAGCGCGGCGGCGAGGCCGGACTGATGCCGCTATCGGCGGAGCGAGAACTTCGTGCCGCCCGCGGCGGGCCACAGCACGGACCCGCTGCGCCCGACGCGGGCCGCGATCACGACGCCGGTGATCTTCTTCGTCTTGCGCAGATCCGCCACGAGCGGCTTCGTCGCGAGCGCGGGATCGACGACGCGGCACCGCATGTTCATGACCGTGGTCTCGGCGTCTCCGCCGAGGCACGTGCCGTTGCCGATCCAGCCGAGGCGCTCGTTCAAGAGCGCGTAGAACTCCTCGCGGATGTCCATCGGATCGGCGGCACCGGCGAGCGCGTTCGGGTATTGCACGACCAGGTCCCGGAGGTCGTCGTCGGGGATGGGCGCGTAGCCGTCCGCGCGCGCCAGGGCGGCGTACCGCTTGACGGCGGCCGCCTCGGTCTCGCGGCCCTTCATCGGCTGCTTCGTGATGCGGCCGTAATGGCCCAGGAGGCCGGTGTGGACCCAGAGCTTGGTGTCGCGCTTCCACGCTTCCCAGTAATTCACGCGGCCGCGGCTCGTCTTGTAGAGCGTGAGCATCGCGGGCATCGGGGGCTTCGCGGGCATCGCGGGCATCGCGGACATCGTACAGATCAGGCGCTCGCGGGGAGCGCGTACGCCGGGATCTCGGCGAGGTCCTCGATCATGCGCGCCCGCGGGTGCGCCTCGACGAACGCGCGCTCGTACGGCGGCGTGCGCGGCGAGGCGACCAGGCCCACGCGCGCGCCAAGCGCGAGTGGCAAGGCCAGATCGAGCTCGAAGATGTCGCCGATGACGGTCAGGTCGGTCCACGCGCCGCCCGCGTCGGAGAGGACGGCCTGCAGGATCTCGAAGTACGCGTGGCGGCGCAGCAACACCGGGCGGTCGAGCCCGGGGACGGCGAGCTCGGCCGCGACGCCGGTCCACGCGTCGTCGACGTCGAACTTGCGGGCCATGCCGCGGACGCGCGAGGTGAGCCAGGCGACGCCCGGAGTGACGTGATCGAGCGCGGCGACCTTGCCGGCGACCGCGTGCGTGTCGCTGTTCGTGACGATCCAGGTCGGCGTGCCGCCGAGCGCGCGGAGGACCTCGCCCGCGCCCGCGCGAAACACGGGGTGCCCGAGCGTCTTCGCGTAGTTGTACTTGTAGAGGATGCTCCCGAGCAGGCGCCCGCGATCGACCGCGCCGGGGAACGCGCCGAATTGATCGAGGATCGCGTGCGCGATCGGCACCATGCGGAGGTACGGATCGACGGTGGCCGGCGCGACGAGGCGCCCCATCCAGGTGAACGCGTGGGCGCCCGGCGCGCGGGCGAGGTCGTCCTCGACGCCGTCGGCGATGGCGGTGACCTCGGCGTCGCCGGGCTTCTTGCCCACGAGCGTGCACAGGTCCTCGAGGTAGCCATCGCGGAACGGGCGGCCCTCGGCCTCCGCGTCGGTCATCGTGCCGTCGAAGTCGAGGACGAGGACGCGGGGCGCCGGCATGAGCGCGCATTCAAGCACAAGTCGGGTCGGGTTTACTTGCCTCGCTGGTCGTACACGCCGTCCCAGCCGGCGGGCGGCGGCGCGGCCTCGAGCACGGCGCACCGCGCGGCCATGACGGCGGCCGGTCGATCCCCGGGAATCGCGGCGAACGCGGCGCGTGCCGGGGCGAACGCGTGGGCGCGATAGAGCGCGAGCGCCGCGGCGTAGGCGGGCGCGCCGGTGACCCCGGTGCGCCCGAGCAGCTCGAACACCGGGGCGGCGGTGGCGCGGCCGCTGACGCGCACGACATCGAGCTCGCGCAGCACGAAGCCGGCCCCGGCCGCGCGCGCGGTCGCCTCGCCGACGAGCACGGCCGCCCCGTACTCCTTCGTCAGCCCCTCGAGCCGCGACGCGAGGTTCACCTCGTCGCCGATCACCGTGTAGTCGAAGCGCGCAGCCGATCCCATGTTGCCGACGACCATCGTGCCCGTGTTGAGCCCGACGCCGATCGCGAGCGTCGGCTTGCCGGCGGCGGCCCAGGTCAGGTTCAGCGCGGCGAGCTCCTCCTGCATGCGGAGGGCGACCTCGCACGCGCGCGCGGCGTGGTCGGGGAGCGGCAACGGCGCGGACCACATCGCCATGACCGCGTCGCCGATGTACTTGTCGAGCGTGCCGCCGGACGCGAGGACGAGCTCCGTCATCGGCGTCAGGTACTCGCCGAGCAGCGCGGCGAGCGCCTCGGGGGCCATGGCCTCGGCGAGCTTCGAGAAGCCGCGGATGTCGGAGAACAGCACGGTCAGCTCGCGGCGCTCGCCGCCGAGCCGGGCGCGCGACGGATCGGCGACGAGCTGGTCGACGACCTCGCCGCTGACATAGCGCGAGAACGTGGCGCGCAGCTGCGCCTTCTCGCGGCCTTCCGTGGCCAGCCCGCCGATCGTCGCGAAGAGGAGGACGGCCGTGGCGAGCGCGCAGGGCGCGCCGACGTCGATGATCGTGCCGCGCAGGAACAGCGAGTACGCGATGGCGAGATAACCGGCGATCGCCGCGAGCGCGATGACGGGCGGCACCCACGCGCGGCGCCGGATCCGGCGCAGCTGGGCGAGCGCGACGAGCACGCACAGCGCGGCGGTCGCAAGGCCGGTGGACAGCGGCCCGGCGCGGTCGAGGAGGCGATTCGCGAGGATGTTCTCGGCCAGGGTGGCGTGGAGCTCGACGCCGTCGGCGAGGCGGTCGAGCGGCGTGGCGACCTTGTCGTAGGCCTGGTGCGTGAAGCCGACGAAGACGAGCTTGCCGGCGAGATCGGCGTCGGGCGTGGCGCCGGTCATGATGTCGGCGGCGGAGATGCGCGGGAACGCGCCGGGGCCGAGGACATCGAGGGTGGCGGAGGCATGCGGGCCGAGCGGGAGCGCGCGGTCGCCGGCCTGGAGCGTCCGGGCGCCCACGATGTACGAGGTCTGGCGCGCCTGGTTCGTCGCGGCGAGCGCGACGGACACGCCGAGCGACGTGTAGTAACGGCCCCCGTACGCGAGGGCGAGCGGCATGCTGCGCGTGACGCCGTCCGGGTCGCGCGTGTAGTTGACGGAGCCGGCCCCGGCCGCCCCGGCGGCGAGGGCGGGCAGGGTGACGGCGACCGAACCGGCGGTGTCCGGCCGGCGCGCGCCGCCGCCATCGGCGCCGGCGACTTGCCCGATCGCCGCGGCGTCGAGCTCGCGCGGCGGCGCCGCCGTGGTGACGGCGCCGCCGGTGAACGACGCGCCGAGGTACACGTTGCCGGCGGCCGCGATGGAGCGGGCGAGCCGCTCGTCGCCGCGGAGGCGGTCGGCGACCTCGGAGAGCGCGGCCTGCACGCGCGCGAGCTGCGAGCCGGGCGCAACGGGCTCGGGGCCCTCCGCCGCGAGGGCGCGCACGCGTGCGGCGAGCTCGGGCGGGAGAACGACCTCGGGCTCGTCGAAGAACAGGTCGAGCGCGACGAGCCGCGGGTGCTTGGCCGCGAGCTTGTCGAGGAGCTCCGCCCAGGCGGCGCGCGAGACGAAGATGTCGTAGTTGGCGCGGCGCGTGCGGTCGTCGAGCCCGACGATGACGATGTCCGGCCTCGCCGGGGCGCGCGGCCCGCGGACGCGAAAGCGCGCGTCGATGGTCAGGCCCTCGAGATCCTCGAGCCCCGGGAGCGGCCGGACGTGCACGTGGACCGCGAGGAGGGCGAGGGCCGCCAGCGTGGCGAGGACGGCCGTCGCAAACGGGACATTGCGCGCGCGCCCGCGGGGCCTGGCGGGTCCATCGGCCCGCCAGGTCCGCGTTGTCCCCGCGCCCGTGGCAACCATGTCTTCGAGTATCGCCACTTGAGCTTGACGCGCACGAATGCACGTGGCAGAAAGCGTTGGCCTGGCAACGGGCTGACAACTTGGTGCGGGGTGGAGCAGCCTGGTAGCTCGTCGGGCTCATAACCCGAAGGTCGCAGGTTCAAATCCTGCCCCCGCTACTCTTTGCGAACACCTGAGAATCCCTGGGAGAGCTACCGCTCCCAGGGATTCGACGGTTTCGGCCCTGCATGTCGCTCAGAAGGATGTGGGCGCCGGTACCTGGCGGACGGCGTCATCCGGTGCGCCTTGGACGACGACGGGCCGTTCGCGAGTTGCGATCTCGGCGCCCACATCCTTCTGAGCGACATGCAGGGCCGAAACCGTCGAATCCCTGGGAGCGGTAGCTC
>JANXOM010000266.1 GCA_025353585.1 Deltaproteobacteria bacterium | reverse complement strand
TGACGCCGACCGCACCGACCGCGGCCGCCAACCGGAAGCGCCCCCCGGCTGGGCTGGCGCCGACGGGCGCGCGGCCACCCGCGCTCTCGTCCAACGGCACGATGGCAGCCTACTGATGCCCCGGCTATTGCTGCGCTGCGTCCCGGCGGTCACGCTGCTGGTCCTCGTGGCCGCGCCCGCGGCGCGGGCCGACGCGCCCGACGTGATCCGGAACGACATCCCGGCGCGGGCGCGCGCCCTCGCGGAGCGCGGTCGCAAGCACCACGACGAGGGGAACTACGCGGCCGCGATCGCCGCCTTCACCGAGGCGTACGCGCTCGCACCGAGCCCCGCGCTGCTGTTCAACCTCGCGCAGTCGTACCGGCTCGGCGGGCACTGCGACGACGCCGCGACGATGTACAAGCGGTTCCTCGCGACGGACCCGCCGGCGGACGCACGTGCCCTCGCCGAGACGCACCTAATCTCCGTCGAGCAATGCGCCGAGGCGCTGCGCCCCGTCAGCGTCCCCGGCCCTGGCCCGGCCACGCCCCCCGGCACGTCCTCGCTCACGTTCCTCCGCTCGCCTCGTGAGCCTCGCGCGCACGTCGAGAGTGACGTCGGCATCGGGCTCGGCCTCGGCGGCGGCCTCGCGCTCGTCGGCGCGCTCGGCTACGAGCTGCGCGCGCACTCCGCCTCGCAGCAGGTCAGCGACGCGTACGCGGCCGGCGCCGCCGGCAAGACCATCGTCGACCTCGACAAGCGCGGCCGCCACGACGCGCTCGTCGCCGACGTGCTCGGGGTGACGGGCGTCGCGGCCGTCGGCGCGGGGGTGGCCCTGTACTACCTGGGCACGCGCGACGAGCGCGCGAGCCACGTGGCCGTCATCCCGACGATCCACGGCGCCGAGGTTCACGCAGCGTGGCGCTTCTAGCGCGCAGCGTCGTCGTGGCGGCGCTGGTCGGCTTTACGATGACAGCCGGGTGCTACGACCCGACGCTCGCCGAATGTAAGGTGACGTGCGCGGCCGACGGCGATTGCGCCGGGGACCAGACCTGCGGCAGCGGGGGGCTTTGCGTCGGGGCCGGCGTGTCCACGTGCGCTGCCGAGCAGCCCGACGCCGGGCCGGCGCCCACGACCGTGATGCTGCACGTCATGGTCGAGGGCAAGGGCTCGGTCCAGGTCGACGCGAGCCCGCTCATGATCTGCGGCGCGTTCGGCAACGGCGGCGATTGCATGTTCGGCGTGAAGACGCAGATGGCGCATCACCTCGTCGCGAGCCCGCAGGGGAACCGCATGTTCTCGATGTGGAACGGCGCCTGCGCTGGTAGCGATCCGACGTGCACGCTCACGCCGACCATGGCCGTCGCCGTCGGCGCGAAGTTCACGAACTGAGACGGCGTCTTCGCGGGCGATCTCCTCCGGACAGGCGCCGGCGGCGGAGCCGACAAGCCGATGGACAGAGACCGCGCTTGGTTCGTCGCTGACCCGTGCGCGACATGCGCGCCACGCCGGGCCGCCCCGCGCGGATGGTGCAGCCCGCGCACGTCGGCGGCGCTCGCGGGGACGGTCCGCTTCGTGCAACTGCCCTGTTGCGAGATGGACGCGACCACCGCCCTGACCACCGTCGAGATGGGTCCCGTCTCCGCGGCCCGCAAGCGGCGCCGCGCCGAGACGCTCGCTCCGGGCGGCCGCGTCGGGCCCTGGCGCATCGAGGGCGAGCTCGGCCGCGGGGGCATGGCGACGGTGTACGCGGTCGTGCACACTAAGTTCGGCAAGCGCGCCGCGCTCAAACTCGCGCACCGCGACCTCGTCACCGACAAGCTGCCGGCGGAGGCGTTCCTGCGCGAGGCGCGGATCGTTCACCTCGTCGACCACCCGTGCGTGCCGGATGTGTTCGCGACCGGTACGTTCGACGGCCGGCCGTACATCGTCATGGACCGGCTCGCCGGCGCGACCCTGGCGGACCTCGTGCGCGGCAAGAAGATCGCCCGGCGCGAGGCGCTCTGCGTGCTCGGCGAGCTGTGCGAGGTCCTGGCGGCGGCCCACGCGGCCGGGCTGGTCCACCGGGACCTGAAGCTGGCCAATGTCATCGTGCTCGACGCCCCCTGCGCCGCCGGCCGCCGCGTGAAGCTCATCGACTGGGGCGTCGCGTACGTGACGAGCGAGCCCGACCCGCTCACGGGCATGATCGCCGGCACGCTCACCTACGTCGCGCCCGAGCAGATCCGCGGCGACGGCGTCACCGCCGCGACCGACGTCTACTCGCTCGCCGTGCTCGCGTTCGAGCTGCTCCTCGGCCATCCGCCGTTTGCGGCCGAGGATGATCTGGAGCTCCTGCGCCTGCACCTCAAGGCGCCTCCCCCATCGGCGCACGCGACGTGGCCGACGTGCCCCGACGTCCTCGCGCAGCTCCTCTTCGGCATGCTCGCGAAGCAGCCGGCCGAGCGGCCCACGCTCGCGGACGTGGCGGCCGGGCTCGCCGCCGCCCGCGCCGAGCTGACCGCGGCCTCCGCCACGCCGCCGCCCCTGCCGGTCGCGGTCATCGCGCGTGGGGCCAGCGCGCCGGTGCCGCCCGCGCCGCGACCGGCCGTGAGCCCCACGGGGATCCTGTCGCGGCTCGCCCGCCGCTGGCTCGGGCCGGCCGTCGCCGTCGGCGCGCTGGCGGCCGCGCTCGTCGGGCTGATCGTCTAGCGCCGGTCGTCAGATCGAGATCTGGCTCGTCAGGCACACGCGGCGCGCCTGATCCATCAGCAGCTTCGGCAGCGCCTTCGAGTACCGCTGCGCCGTGGCCTCGTCCTTCACGCGGCACGCCGACAGCGTGCAGCCGAGCAGCGCCTGCGGGTTGCTCTTGTCGTCGAGCTTCCCGAGCTCGCAGTACTTGAGGACGTCCTTATCCTTGCCGTCGATCATCGCCTGGTTGCGGGCGTGCTCGATGTCGGCGGGCGTCGTGGGCTCGGGCGCAGCCGGCTCGACCGCCTTCGCGGCGCTGGGTGGGAGCGTCCGCGTGGCCGGCGGTGGCGCAGGGTGCGCGGCGGCCTCGGCCTCCGCGGCCGCCACGGCTTTTGCGTTGTCTTCCTTGAGCCGATCCACCTGGCTCTTGCCGCACGCCGTGCCGAGCCCGACGACCAGCGCGAGAACGATCTGCTTCATGGCCGGAGGGTATCAGTCCGACCCGGAGTCATCGTCGCCGCTGGCGTCGCGATACGGCCCGAACTTCGCCATCTCCGCCAGCTCGAGGCGGATCCCCTCGGCCTCGCGCGCGCAGTGCTCGGCGATCGCGTCCGCGAGGCCCGGGTGCCGGATCCAGTGCGCCGAGTACGTCGGCGACGGCTCGAACCCGCGCAGGAGCTTGTGCTCGCCCTGCGCGCCCGCCTCGAAGAGCGGCAGCCGCTTCGCGATCGCGCGGTCGATGCCGGCGTAGTACGCGGTCTCGAAGTGCAAGAGATCGACGTGCGCGTCGGCCCCCCAGTACCGGCCGTAGAGCCCGCTCGCCGTCTCGAAGAACAGCGCGCCTGCGATCCGCCGGCCGCCCGCCTCGACGGACACCATGCGCGTCGCCTCGGGCAGCGTCTCGGCGACGCGATGAAAGAACCCGGGGCGCAGGTAGTCGCGGCCGCCGTGGTTGTCCGTCGTGGTGCGATAGAAGCGGTCGAGATCGTCGAGCGCGGCCGTCGTCAGCGCCGCGCCCTCGAGCCACTGCAGCGACTCGATGGCGCCTCGCGCCTTCGCGCGCTCCTTGCGCAGCTGCTTCCGCTTGCGGCTCTTGAGCTCGCCGAGGAAGTCATCGAACGTGCCGTACCCGCGGTTCTTCCAGTGAAACTGGAACGTCGTGCGCGCGATGTAGCCGGCGCCTGCGAGCACCGCCTGCTCGGCCTCCGAGCAGAAAAGCCAGTGGATCGACGAGCAGCCGGTCTCGTCCGCGACGGCGCGCACGGCGCCGACCAGCGCGGCTCGCACCGCGGCACCGTCGGTCGCCGATAACCCCGGCGCGAGCAGCATCCGGTGGCCGGTCGCCGGCGTGGCGGGGGCCGCGATGACGAGCTTCGGGTAGTACGCGAGTCCCGCCCGCTGCGCCGCGCTCGCCCAGCCCCAGTCGAAGATGTACTCGCCGTACGAGTGGCTCTTCACGAACGCGGGGACGCCGCCCACGAGCTTGCCGCCCACGTCGGCCATCAGGAACACGGGCGTCCACCCCGAGCGCCCGCCGATGGACTGCGAGTCCTCGAGGGCGCGCAGGAACCCGAACTTCAAGAACGGCGACGGCCCGTGGTCCAGGGCGTCCCATGCCGCCTGGTCGACACCCGCCAGCTTGCCTGCGGCCCGGACCACGATGTTCGGGGCGCTTCCATCGCGGGACTTCGTGCTAGAAGATGCGAGATCAGTCACCGAGGTTCCTCATGTCGCTTGACGCCCAGACCCGCCAGAAGCTCGACTCGCTCGTTTCGTCGGACGCCGTCGTCCTCTTCATGAAGGGGACCCGGAGCTTCCCGCAGTGCGGGTTCTCCGCGTCTGTCGTCAACATGCTCAACACCTTGGTGCCCAAGTACACCACCGTCAACATCCTCACGGAGGGTGATGTGCGAAACGGCATGAAGGAGTACTCGGACTGGCCGACGTTTCCGCAGCTCTACGTCAAGGGCGAGTTCGTCGGCGGCGCCGACATCGTCAAGCAGATGTACGAGTCGGGCGATCTCGAGAAGAAGCTCGGCGATGTCGCGGCGGCGCCCCCGGCCCCGACCGTGACGGTCTCGGCGCGCGCGGCCACGGAGCTCGCGGCGGCGGTCGCCGACAGCGGCGCCGGCGACGTCGTCCACCTGACGATCACCAACGCGTGGGAGCACCAGCTCGACCTCGGCCCGAAGGAGACGTCGCACGTCACCGTCGAGAGCGGCGGCATCACGGTGCAGCTCGACCGCACGAGCGCGGCGCGGGCGAACGGCGTCACGATCGACTTCGTCGAGGCGGCGGACGGCGGCGGCTTCAAGATCGACAACCCGAACCGCCCCGCGGCGGTCCGCGAGATCGCGCCGAAGGACCTCAAGACCCTGCTCGACAACGGCAGCGTCAAGCACCTCTACGACGTGCGCACGCCGAAGGAGCAGGCCCAGGCCACCATCGGCGGCGTCCTGCTCGACGACGCGGCGATGGGCGCGATCTCGGCGCTGTCGAAGGACACGCCGATCGCGTTCCACTGTCACCACGGCGGTCGCAGCCGCGCGGCGGCAGAGCACTTCCTGAAGGAAGGGTTCAAGACCGTCTACAACATGGCCGGCGGCATCGACGCCTGGTCAAAGGACATCGACACGAAGATCCCGCGGTACTGAGCGCGTGCGAACGCTGTTGCTCGCGCGGCATGGCGAGACGCCGTGGAACGCGCTGGGCAAGCTGCAGGGCCACACCGATATCGAGCTCCACGAGACCGGCCGCGCGCAGGCGCGCGAGCTGGCCTCGGCCGTGAGGCCGGCGGGCGTCGGCGGGGTCGTGACGAGCGACCTCGCGCGAGCGCGCGAGACCGGCGCGATCGTCGCGGCGGCGCTCGGGTTGCCGCCCCCGCGGGTGGAGCCGCAACTGCGCGAGCGCGCGTTCGGCGTGTTCGAGGGCCTGACGCGCGACGAGTGCGCGGCGCAGCACCCCGACGCGTGGGCCGCCTGGATCGCGCAGACAGGCTCGCCGCCCGGAGGCGAGCCGCGCGAGGCCGCGGCCGCGCGCATGGGGGCCGTGCTGGCCCGGATCGCGAGCGCCAGCGACGACGGCGGCCCGCTGCTCGTCGTATCGCACGGCGGCGTGATGCGGCTGTGGCTGATGAGCGTGATGGCCGAGCCGGTGGCGCTGATCGGCAACGGGCAGACGTTCCTCGTCGAGCACGACGCGAGCGGCGCCCGCGCGCGGCGCTACCAGGGTTGAGCCCGGGGCGCCGTGAGAGGCTCGCGGCGGAGCGCCGGCGCTGCCCTAGATGTCGGGCTTCGGCTCGGCCGTGATCGTCGCGATCGCGGCCTGGTCGGCGAGCTCCACGAACTCCACGGCGAGGCCGGCTCCGGTCCGCGTGGTGTAGTCGCAGTGGCGCTCCGTGCACCGGGACTTCGCATCCGTCGCGTGGTCGTAGAACGCGCGGAGGTCGCGAAAGACCGCGTCCACCACGCGCGCGTTCTGCGCGGGCCGCCCGCCGACCGTGGCCTCGATCCGGCGGACCTTGCCCGCATCGTCGAGGAAGCAGGCGACCGCGACGTAGCCCTCGGGCGCGCCCGTGCGCAGCGTCTTCACGCCCGCGCGGTCTGCGCCCGGCTTGATCGGGTCGAGCGCGAACCCCGGGTGGTCACCGACGACGCGATCCCACGGCTCGCCGAGGTAGATCCCCGCGATCACGCCGGTGTCCGGCGTCGTCAGGAGGCGCACGGTGTCCGTTTGGTCGAGCGCGGGCGACGAGCACGCGGCGAAGATCAGCGGCAGGGCCAGCGCGGCGCGCCACATCATGGAGCGGCCCCCACCGCCGGCCCGGCCAGCGCGGCGAGCTTGCCGAGGGCCGCGTCGATCGTCTGGTCGAGCTTGCAGTAGCAGAAGCGCACGAGGCCGCGCGGCGGCTCGCGGTCATAGAACGCCGACAGCGGGATGAGGACCACGCCCACCTCGGTCACGAGCCGGCGGCACAGCGCCAGATCGTCCTCGCCGGCACGGAGCCAGCGCGAGAAATCCGCGACGAGGAAGTACGTGCCGTCGCAGGGCAGGATCGGGATGCCGAGCGCGGTGAGGCCCGTCGCGAGGCGGTCGCGGCTGCGCGCGAGCGTGGCGCCGAGGCTCGCGAAGTAGGCGTCGTCCTGGGCGAGGCCGAGCGCGACGGCGTGCTGCAGGTTCGGCGGCGTCGTGAACGTGACGAGCTGATGCGCCTTCGCGATCGGGTGCAGCATCGCCGGCGGCGCCGTGATGTAGCCGACCTTCCAGCCGGTGACCGAGAACGTCTTGCCGGCGGAGCCGATGCGCGCGGTGCGCTCGCGCATGCCGGGCAACGTCATCAGCGGGACGTGCCGGGCGGCGCCGAACACGAGGTGCTCGTAGACCTCGTCGCAGACGGCGTACGCGTCGTGAGCGATGCAGAGCTCCGCGAGCACCTCGAGCTCGGCGCGGGTGAAGACCTTGCCGGCCGGGTTGAGCGGCGAGTTGAGCAGCAGCAGCTTCGTCCTTGGCGTGAACGCCGCGGCGAGCTCGGCGCGGGGCAGCGACCAGTCCGGCGGCACGAGCCGCACGGCGCGCGGGACGGCGCCGATCCGGCGGAGCGCGGGCGCGTAGGTGTCGTAGGCGGGCTCGAGGAGGACGACCTCGTCGCCAGGCTCGAGGAGGCCGAGGAAGCAGTCGAGCAGGGCCTCGGTCGCGCCGGAGGTCACGAGGACCTCGGTCTGCCAGTCGACGTCGAGGCCGTAGAAGCGCTTGTCGTGGGCGGCGACGGCCTGCCGCAGCGCGGGCAAGCCCATCATCGGCGGGTACTGGTTGGGGCCGTCGAGGACGTACGCGGCCGCGGCCTGGCGGAGCGCGAGCGGGCCCGGGTCGTCGGGGAAGCCCTGCCCGAGGTTCGTGGCGCCGTGCTGGCGCGCGAGCCCGGACATCGCCTCGAAGATGGTGGTGCCGGTCTGAGACAGCTGGGCGTTCGTGGGCTTCATCGGCGGGACCTACCGTAGATCATCATTGTGCTCGGCGGTGCGTGCGGGCATGTTCCGCCGCGATGAAGCGCACGGTCCTGGTCGTCGGGTTACTCGCAGGGTGTGGCGGTAGCGGTGGCGGCGCCGGCCCCGACGCGAGCGTCACGACGCCGTCGGACAACCCGGCGCGCGCGGTCACCGCGACGGACCTCGCGTTCGACCTCGCCGGGAAGACGGCGACGGCGACCCTGACCCTGGCCCCGAGCGAGAAGGCGGGCGCGGGGTTCGAGAGCGGCGACCTCGTCGTGACGGCCGTGACCGACGGCAGCGGGGCCGCGATCGAGTTCGCCTCGGCAAAGACCGCCGACTCGACCCCGGCCGACGTGCGCTCGCGGCTGACGCTCGGCGTGCCGGCGTCCGCGGATCCGGTGACGGTGACCATCGCGTACAAGTGGGCGAACCACGAGAGCTTCACGGGCATCTCGAAGGATGGCTACACGTTCAACTGGCCCTACTACTGCGGGAACATGTTCCCGTGCCACTCGGACCCGGCGGAGGGGACGACCTTCACGCTGGCCCTCGCGAACGCGCCGGCGGGCCTCGTGTCGGTGTTCCCGGCGACGATCGCGCAGCCGGCGCCGGCCTACCAGCTCGCGTGGACGATCGGCGCGTACACCGAGCTGCCGCTCGGCACGACGACGGCCGGCACGACGGTCTCGCTCTTCTACCGGACGGGTGAGCTGGCGGCGGCGACCAAGGGCGGCGCGCACCTGGTCGCCGCGTTCGACTGGCTCGAGCGGACGATCGGGCCGTACGGGTTCGGCGGCAAGGTCGGCGGCGCCTCGGTGCCGTGGCCGGACGGGTTCGCGGGCGGCATGGAGCATCACCCGTTCTGGCACGTCGCGGCGGGCGACTTCGCCGACGAGAACACGCAGGTCCACGAGGCCGCGCACGGCTGGTACGGCGACGGCATCCGCATCGGCTGCTGGGAAGACTTCGTGTTGTCCGAGGGGACCGTCAGCTACCTCGCCGGGCGCGCGCTCGACGTGGTGGCGCCGTCGGTCGGCGCGGCGTCGTGGACCGAGTACGCGCGCGAGCTGCGGGGGGTGGCGGGCACCGACCTGACGTGGCCGGACAGCTGCGGCACGGTCGACGTGCTGAAGGACAACCTCTACACGAACGCGCCCTACATGCGCGGCGCGTTCTTCTATCGCGCCGTGGCGCTCAAGGTCGGCGCCGACAAGCTCGACGCCGCGCTCCATGCCTTTTACGTGGCGAAAAAGGGTAAGTCGGCGCACATGGCGGACATGCTCCCGACGATCCAGGCGAGCACCGGCTTCGACGCCACCGCCTGCGCCCAGGCGTGGCTGCGCTCGACGACGATCCCCGCGCCCGAGACGCCCTGCGACTGAGCGGTTTGGCGTGATCACCACGCTCGCGTTCGCCGGCTACCGTTCGCTGCGCGACCTGAAGTTCCATCTCGGCCCGCTGCCGGTGATCACCGGCGGCAACGGCGCTGGCAAGTCGAACACGTATCGCGCGCTGAGGCTGCTCGTGGATGCGGCGGATGGCACCCTCGGGCGAGCGCTGGCGCGTGAGGGCGGCGTGCCGTCCGCGATGTGGGCGGGTGTGTGGGCACGTGACGGCGGTGGCGCGCGTGAGCATCGGCTTTGCCGATGACGTGACCGCCTACGAGCTTCGCCGCGGACGGCCGAACCAGCAGCCGATCTCGCGCGGGGACCCGGGCTGGACGGCGTTCCAGCAGGATCCAGAGATCGAGGAAGAGACGATCCGCTTGATCGGCAAGCCGCGCGTCCACATCCTCGAGCGCCGCGGAGCGTCGGCCATGCTGCGCGACGACGACGGGCGTCCCGTGACCTTCGGGGCCGAGCTCGCGCTCGAGGAGAGCGTGCTCTCGCCGCTCGCGGAGCCGCACCGCTATCCGATCCTGTCGGTGCTCCGCGAGCGCCTGCGGCGGTGGCGCTTCTAGCACCAGATCCGGACCGACGCCGACAGCCCGGTGCGCGCGGTCCAGATCGGCGCGCGGACGCCGGTGCTCGCGCACGACGGGCATGACCTCGCGGCGGCGATCCAGACGAACATCGAGAACGGTGATCCGACGGCGCGGGCGGCCGCCGTAGCGGACGCGTTCGGCGGCGCCGGCGTCCACATCGATGTCTCGGGCGCGCAGTTCGAGGTCATGCTCGCGATGCCGAAGACCTCACGACCGCTCGCCGCGGCGGAGCTCTCCGACGGAACGCTCCGCTACATCGCGCTCCTCGCCGCCCTGCATTCGCCGAGACCGCCCGAGCTGCTCGTGCTGAACGAGCCCGAGATCAGCTTGCATCCGTAGCTCCTGGCGCCCCTGGCCCGCCAGATCGCGGACGCGGCCACGCGGTCTCAGCTGATCGTCGTCTCGCACGCCGCGCCGCTGGTCGATGCGCTCACTGGCGCCACGAAGGTCGAGCTCGTCAACCGCGACGGCGAGACGGTCGTCGCGAACCGTCCGCTGGCGGACGAGCCAAGCTGGAAGTGGACGTCGTAGCAACTCGCCGGCGAGGCGGGCACGGCCGGCGCCGACGATCTCCTCGCGGCGACTTCGCCGGTCTCGAGCGCCGGGCGGACAGGTGCGACACCGTCCCCGGTCAAGGCTAGGAGATTAAACGGTTTTCTGAAAGCTGCGCGTTGACAAGTACGACACCGTCCCCGTGGCAGAGCGCCCGCGCGGCAGGCCCCAGAGCAGGCCCAGCAAGCGACGGAGCGTCGCGGGGATCGGCGCGATTCCACGCGCGGCCGGGGCGCGCGGCCCCGAACCGCGCCGGCATGGGCGTCCGTCAACCACGCGTCTGCCGCCGCGAGCCTCGAGCCTCGAGCCCTTCGCCTCGAGCCTCAAAGCCTCGAGCCCCCTACTTCGTCGCAGGAGCCGGCGCCCCAGGCGCAGCCGGCGCCCCAGGCGCAACCGGCACCGGCGGCGGCCGATCTTCCGGCGGCGACTCGCCGATCCGCGGCGCCGTGATGCTGTGGTTGTTCACCACGAACACCACCTCGAGCTTGTTCTGCGCGTCGCGCTCGAACACCGCGATGCCCTGCAGCTCCTCGACCCAGAACTCGTGGTCCGACAGCGGGACGAGCCGGTGGCGCGGCTCGCCCGGCCCCGCGATGTACAACCGCTTGCCCTCGGCGATGACCTCGATCTTCGTCCCCGAGAAGTCGTAGCCGCCCGCGTACTTCGCGAACGCGCTCGCGCGCGGGAACTGCGGCGGCGCGAGCGGCTTGCCCTCGAGGACGCCGTACAGCAGGTCCGCGAGGTGATCGATCGGCGTGATCTGCGTCGCGACGAGGATCACGATCGCGCGCCGCGCCTTCGTGTCGAAGCCGACGAACGTGTGATAGCCGCCGGTCGCGCCGTTGTGCCAGAAGCGCCCGGCCGCGTCGATCATCCAGCCGAGGCCCTCGTTGTCGCCCTGGTGGTCGAGCTGCGACTCTTGCGAGAGCTTCATCGCGTGCACGAGCGGGCGCTCGCCCCCCTGCGCGGCGTCGAGCTCGGCGACGGTCAGGGCGAGGAGGTCGTGCGCGTCGGACACGATACCGCCCGCGCCCGCGAGGACGTCCCACGTCCACGGCGCGGCGGGCGTGAGGTCGTCCGTCATGCCAGCTACGCGGCGACCGAGCTGCGCGTCGGGGACGACGACGTACGTGTCGCGCAGCTCGAGCACCTTGAGGACGCGCGCGGTCAGCGCCGCCGCGTAGCCGCCGCCGAGCTTGCGGCCGAGGCCGAAGCCGAGCAGGCCCGAGCCGTAGTTCGAGTAGACGACCTGCGTGCCGGGCGGGCTCTCGAGCGCCGTCTGGTCGAGGTCGGCGTACAGGGCGTCCTCGTGATACGCGCCGTACGGATCGGCGAGCGACGCCGCGTTCGCGAGGCTCGGTGGGAGGCGAGGCAAGCCGGAGCTGTGCAGCGCGAGGTGCTTGAGCGTGATGACCTTCTTGTCGGCCGTCGGGACGGTGACGCCGGGCGGGAGGAGCTCGCTGATGGGGGTGTCGAGGTCGACCTCCTTGCGCTGCACGGCGTCAGCGAGCATCAACGAGGTTAAGACCTTCGTGACCGCGCCGATCTCGAACAGCGAGCGGCCGGTCGGGGCTTTGCCCCCGGGGCCGGCGCCGAAGCCGTAGATCTCCTGCTTGCCGTTGTCGTACACGCCGATCACCATCGCCGACACGATCTCGCCGTCGATGAAGGGCTTGACGATCTCGGCGATCGCATCCTTGTGCGGGCCGACGGGGTCAACGTCCGGGCCGAGGCGCGCGGGCGGGAGAGCGGCGGGGCCGCCGTGGCACGCGGAGAGAGCGAGGACAACCGGCAGCCAGACGCGCATGGGGTTGGACAATACTCGGTCCGCGCCGCTGCGCTGACCCGGTGACCACTCGAGGTGATTCGAGATCGCGAGCATCCGTCCGCGCGGGCGAGACGAAGCCTTCGCGTGCGACGCGACGTGCGAGAGTCAGGGGATGCGCGGCACGTGGGTCTGGCTGGCAGCGGCGCTCGGCGCCCCCGCGCTGGCGGCGGCCGCGCCGGTGCTCGGCGGGAGCGACGCGCCGGCTGGCATGTGGCCCGACGTCGCGTCGGTGCGGTTTTTCGAGGGCTCGGGCGCGGGCTCGGGCGCGGGCTCCGGTTCGGGCTCGGGCTCGGGAGCCGACCTGCCCGAATGCACCGGCACGCTGATCGCGCCGACGGTGGTCCTGACCGCGGGACATTGCGCGACGCTCGCGGAGCCGCCCCTGCCCGACAACGTGCTCGTCGGCACGAACGCGCTCGACCACCCGGAGCGCGGCGAGGTGCGGCACATTGGCCGCGTCATCGAGTACCCGGACTCGCAGGCGACGTTCGACCTCGGCGTGCTGGTGCTGACCGCGCCGTCGACGTTCGCCCCCCGCGCGCTCGCGACGGGCTGGGCCCAGCTCGCGGTGCGGAACGGGGCGGCGATCGAGCTCGTCGGCTTCGGCGCGATCGACGCGAGCGGGCGCACGACGGTGCCGGCGCTGCAGGAGGCCGCGTCGGCGATCACCGACTTCGACTGCACGACGAGCTCGGGGTGCCACGCGACGGCGCGGCCCGACGGCGAGCTCGGCGCGGGCGGGAGGGGCATCGACACGTGCCCCGGGGACTCCGGCGGGCCGCTGTACGTGACGACGAGCTTCGGGACCTTCCTCGCCGGCGTGACTTCTCGCGGGTACGACGGCGCGGCGCAGGCGTGCGGCGCGGGCGGGATCTACGTGCGGCCGGAGAAGGTGATCGCGTGGATCGAGCAGGTCGCGGGCGGACGCGTGACGCACGGGCCGGAGCCGACGCTGGACGCGGCGCTCGTCGGCGGAGGCGATGGCGCGGAGGCGACGGTCGTGGCGGGCGATCCGCTCGCGACGGCGCACGTCTTCGCGATCGCGGTGGCGCCGGCCCATGGCGCGGCGGTGATCCGGCCGGACGGCCGGCTGCGCGTGTGCAGCGACGGCGGTGGCTCGGGCGCCGATGCGGTCACGGTCACCGTGACGGACGCGGCCGACGCGACGCGCGCGGTGGATCAAGTGTTCGGAGTTGCCGCGGCGACCGCGACGGCGCCCGGCGCTTGCGATCCAACCGCGTTCGCCGACGGGCTCGGCGCGGGCGACGGCGGCGGCTGCTGCGACGCGGGCGCCGGGGCGGCGGGGAGCGCCCCGCTCGCGCTCGCGGTGCTCGTGCTCCTGCGGCGTCGACACGCCTAGCCCGCCTTGGTCTATCCTCGGTCCGATGCCCGAGACCTGGCTGAAGTGCAGCGCCTGCCGCAACGACATCACGTACGGCGCGGTGCACCAGGTGTGCAGCGTCTCGACGTGCAACCGCTCGCGAACGCGCCTCGTGTTCTGCACGGTCTCGTGCTGGGACAGTCACGTGGCGATGCTCCGGCACCGCGACGCGTGGGCCGTCGAGGCGCGCGCGCCGAGCAAGGAAGTCTGGGTGCGCGAGCAGGCCTCCGAAGCCGCGGCCGCCGCCGCCGCGCCGGCTCCCGCGACGCGCACGGTGGTCTCGACGGCCGCGCCCGCGGTGCGGCGCGTGGTCGGCGAAGCCTCGCCCTCGGCGGCCGCGGCCGTGGACGGCGTGACGCTCACGGAGGCCGAGCGCGACATGCTCGTCGTCGTCTCCAAGATGAAGAAGTACATCAAGGACCGGAGCGGCATGAACTGCGGCGACTCCGTGGCCGAGCTCCTCAGCGACCACGTGCGCGCCCTCTGCGACGACGCCATCCGCGCCGCCGCCCGCGACGAGCGCAAGACCGTCCTCGACCGCGACCTCCCCCGCCCCCGCCGCTAGCCGCTAGCCGGGGACGGAGTCAAAGTTGTCAAGCGCGGGGACAACTGACCCCAAATGATCTCATCGACTTACCTGGGGACGGAGTCAAAGTTGTCAAGCAGCGACCCGACCGGCGCGTTCGACGACGAGCACGGCCGCTGCGTGATCATCGCCGCGTCCGAGCACGACGTGGAGCTCGCCATCGCCGCGCTCCCGGAAGCCGAGCGCACGCGCGCGGCCGCGCTATCCGGCCCGCGCCGACGCGAGATGCTGGCCGGCCGCGCCGCGCTGCGCACCGTCCTGGCGGATGTCGCAGGCGCCGCCGCCGCGGGCGAAGCCATCGTCGCCGACGACCGCGGCGCGCCGATCCTCCCCGCCGGCTGGACCGGCTCGATCAGCCACAAGGGCGCTCGCGCTGCCGCCATCGTCACGCGCGACGTTGGCGCGCGCATCGGCGTCGACCTGGAGGTCGCAGCGCCACCCCGGCTCGACATCGGCAGCCGCGTCTTGACCGCGCGCGAACGCGCCGCGCTCGCCGGCCTCGACCCGCTTGCCTACGGCCGCGCCGTGACGCTGCGCTTCGCGATCAAGGAGGCCATCTACAAGGCGGTCGATCCGTTCGTGCGCCGCTACGTCGGCTTCACCGAGGTCGAGGTCGACCTCGCGCCGAGCGGCCACTGCCGCGTCGTCGTCCTCGACCCGGTCCGCCTCCCGGTCACGGTCGACGCACGCTGGCGCGAGATCGACGGCCACTGGTTTGCCACCGCGCGCGCGACCCGGCGCGCTTGACAACTTTGACTCCGTCCCCGGGTAAACAGCTGAAATCAAATGGGGTCAGTTGACCCCAGTGCTTGACAACTTTGACTCCGTCCCCCTAGTGGGGGCGGGTGACCATGAGGTGGTTGTGCTTGGCGTTGTCGGGGTAGCCGAAGCGGAACGGCAGGTCGTGGTGGGGGTTGTCCTTCCACAGCTTCACGAACTCGGCGCGGGTGTTCTTCTCGTCGATGACGAAGTAGGGGCCCGTGAAGTCGCCGTAGGTGATCTGCTCGTAGCCGGCCGGGCCCGCGTAGGACGGCGGGATGCCCGACGCGTCCGACACCATCCACGCGATGTTGCCGAGCAGGTACGTCCGGATCCGCGAGAAGTCGTCGTACCAGAGCAGGAACGTGGCGGCCTTTGTCATCACGGCGACCTTGCCCTTGCGCGCGAGGTGCTTGATCACGCGGTCGTCCGCGTTGACGTGCGGGTCGTCGAGGTTCGCCACGATGTGGCGGTACGTACGGAGCGGCGCGCTCGGATCCTTGCGCGGCCGGAACGAGATCTCGACGTTCGCGAACGGCGAGTCCTGCACGTACCAGTAGTGCGTGTACGCCTTCGGCGGCGTCTGGCCCCGCTTCGTCGCCGCGTACTCGGCCGCGCGCGCGTCGAGCTGGTCGTTCGTCAGGTACGTGATCGAGCCATCCGGCTCGATGTCGAAGTAGCGCAGCGCGACCGGCTCCATGTCGTGCACGGTGAGGCCTGCGAGCGCCATCATGATCGTGCCCGGCAGGGTCGAGTGCGACGCCGCCTGCAGCGACTTCGTCGCGCTATACGCCGAGCGATAGAGCCGGCGAATGTCCGTGCCGATCTCGTCGAGGTCATTCGCGAGCTTGCCCGGCTTGATCGTATCGACCACGCGGATGTCGCCCGCCGCCTCGAGCGAGATCGTCGTCAGCTCCGTCGCGTCCGGATACACCGCCAGCGCCGACGACAGGTCGCCGCCGCCGAACGGATAGATGACCGTCGTCGTCAGGTCGTGCGGCCGCAGGTCGGCCATGAACTTCTCGACCGGATCCGCCCACTGGCTCTTGTAAGACTTGTACAGCGCCGCCATCTCCTGGCAGTGGGCGTTGATCGTGCGCGCCGCGTAGCGCGCGGGGAGCGCGTCCTCGCCGCCGCAGGCCGCGACGCGAAACATCTGCCGCACCTGCGGGCCAAAGTCCGTGCCGGCGGCGGGGGCCGGGTCCGCCACGGCGGTGGTCGCCGCGGTCGCGGTCAACAGCAGGGCGAGGAGCGGCGTGCGCATGGGCGGGCGGTATCACGGCAGACGCGCGACCGCCATCGATTATTCTACGCGTGCCAACCCCGGCGGCGTCGCGCGCCTGCGGAGCCGTTCCGCTTCGCGCTAGCACGCTCACGCATCGAACGTGGGTGCCGCGTTCGGCGGTCCCGCGCTACTTCAGGCGCCGCTCACTCGCAGAGCGACGTGCCGGGCGGGAGCCCGGCGTCCGTGATGCACGTGCAATCCGAGCCGCAGCTCGCGTGGCACGTGCCGTCGTAGCAGGTGAGCCCCGCCGCGCAGTCCGCGTACAGGAACCCATCGGAGCCCGGCGCGTACGCGCAGGCGCTTCCCGCCGTGGCCGCGCCGGTCGGCACGCAGCGCGCCTGGCTATACAGCGGCTCCAGCAGCACCGCGCGGACGCCGCACGACGTTCCCGTGGCGCACGGAGCATCGCAGCCGCGCCCGCCGCTCCCGTCGCCGACGCACGCGTTGAAGCCATCGACGACGACGCCCTTGTCGTACATGTACCAGAGCTCGCCGCTCGGATAGGCGAACAGATCCGCCGTGTAGTCGATGATCCGCGAGTCCGGCGATGCCTGCGGGTCGCAGTACTGCTCGCCGTACAGGCTGAACGACGCGACCACCGCGCTCCCCGACCGCAGCTCGATGACATGGTTCACGGCGACGCCCGTCGCCTAGTCGTCGTAGTGCACGGAGTACTGGTTCACGAACGCCGAGCCATCGGCGTACGTCAGCGGCTGCTCGCTGCCGCGACTCGAGCCCTGGAACCCGAGGCTCACCTCGAACGTGTACCCCGATGCGGCGCCGCTGCCGCCGCCATCCACCGCGCCCCCATCCCCGCCGCACGCAACGACCGAAGCCACCGCCGCCGCCGCCACGAACTGCCTGGTCGCGCCCATGGCGCCAGTCTACTCCACGCGGATCGTCGCGCCCAGCGCGCCCAGCGCGGCCGCGAACCCCGGATACGACGTCGCCACGTTATCGGCGTCATCGATCACCGTCGTCCCGTCCGCCACCAGCGCCGCCACCGCCGCCGCCATCGCGATGCGGTGGTCGCCATCCGCGTGCACGCGCGCCGCTCGCAGCGGCCCGTCCGGCCTGCCTTGCACGGCGAACCCGTCGGGGTGGACCTCGCACTCCACGCCGAACGCCCGCAGCATCGCGCACGTCGTCGCGATGCGGTCGCTCTCCTTGACGCGCAGCTCCTCGGCGTCGCGCACGATCGTCGTGCCGTGGGCCCGCGCCGCCAGCACCGCCAGGATCGGCAGCTCGTCGATCGAGCGCACCGCGAGGTCGCCGGCGATCTCCGTCGCGCGCAGCGCGGGCGCCGCGCCGCGCACCACCAGGTCCGCCACCGGCTCGGGCCCCGCCATGCGGGCGGCCTCGCACGTGACGCCGCCGCCCATCGCCGCGACCGCATCCAGAAAGCCGATGCGCGTCGGGTTCGTGCACACGCCCGGCAGCCGCACGCCGCCCTCGCCCGCCCCCGCGATCAGCGCCGCCGCCACCAGGAACGCCGACGACGACGGGTCCGCCGGCACCTCGAACCCCGCGCCCGCGAGCCGGCGATCCCAGCCGCGCGTATCGATCGTCGTGGCCCGCCCCGCCACCGTCAGCGGCGCCCCGAGGTACGCGAGCATGCGCTCGCTGTGATCGCGGCTCGGCCCGGGCTCCGTCACCGTCGTCGCGCCGTCCGCATACAGCGCCGCGAGCAAGATCGCCGTCTTCACCTGCGCCGACGCCATCGGCAGCGTGTATGCGATCGCGCGCAGCGGGTGCGGCGCGGGCCCCACGACGAGCGGCGGCGTGACATTGACGCCCGTCCCGATGCCGGTGATGCGCGCGCCCATCGCCGCGAGCGGCTCCATCACGCGCCGCATCGGACGCTTGGACAGCGAGTCGTCGCCGACCAGCGTCGACGCGAACCGCTGCCCGGCGAGGAGGCCGCACAGGAGCCGGATCGTGGTGCCGGAGTTGCCGCAGTCGAGCGGCGCGGCCGGCGCGCGCATGCCGTCGAGCCCGGCCCCCGTGATCACGAACGCATCGCCCGCGCGCACGATCGTCGCGCCGAGGGCCGCGATGGCCTTCGCGGAGCGCCCGTTGTCCGCGCCGTCGCCGAGGCCGAGCACGCGCACCGGCGTCGCCGACAGCAGCGAGAACAGGAGCGCCCGGTGCCCGATGGACTTGTCGCCAGGGATGACGACCCGCCCCGCGAGCGGTCGCGTCGCCGGTTCGACGATCAGCCTCACGACGCGCTCCCGGAGCCGACCGCGGCTGAGCCCCCCGAGCCCACGTGCTCTGGCCCGAGCAGCGTGTTCGCCCGCGCGACCGCCCGCCGCAGCTGCGCCGGCCCGATCGCGACGATCGTCCGCACCCAGGTCCCGTGCTTGACCTGGCGCGCGTCGCGCAGCGCGTTCGGCAGCCCGAGCGCCCGCAGCGCCGGCGCGTCCGCGACCGTCGCCAGCACGCCCCGCAGCATCGACGCGAGCTTCTTCGGCGCCTCCCGCCCCGCGTCCGCATCGACCACGAGCGCGAAGTCATCCGCCACGTCCGCCCACGCCGACATCTGCGCCGGCGCCAGCTCGACGCCCGTCTGCCGCGCCAGCGCGATCCGCGCGTCGAACGAGAGCCGCGCCGTCAGCCGGATCGCCGCGCCCGTCGCGCCCTCCGGCATCGCGTGGTCGCGGAGCTTGATCATGTCCGCGGACGGCCCGAGCTGTCCGCCGGGCGCCCGCCCCGCGACCGCCGCCCGCGCGTCGACCTGATCGAGCCAGCTGTCGGGTCCAAGCGCCACCACGCCGGCCCCGACCCGCCGCCCGCCCGGGACCTCGCCCGTCGTCGCGAGCAGCGTGATCGTGGCGGCCTGCGCCGTCCCGACCCCGTACGCCGCGAGCACCACCACGGTCGTCGCGGACAGCGGCGAGGTCGGCAGCTTCATCGGCAGCTCGACGTCCGTGCTGACGGCCACGTCATCGAGGGCCCGCCGCACCACGTCGCCCACCACCGGGTTCGCCCGCAGCCGCGCGAGGTCGAGCTCCACGATCACCTGCGCGCCATCGGGCAAGAGCCCGACGAGCCGGTCCGCATCGCCGAGCACGCGCGGCCCTCCGGGGCCCGCACCTGCCGCCACCCCCGCCGCGCCGTGGCCACACGCCGCGACGCACAGGAGCAGCGCGAGCTTCACGCCAGGCACTCGTTCAGCGCGCCGATGACGCGCGGCATGTCCTGATCGCGTCCGACCGACACGCGCAGGCAGCTCGGCAGGCCCCACGCCGCGAGGGGCCGTACGATCACGCCCGCGCGGAGCAGCTTGTCGTAGATCGGCGTCGATGGCCGGCCGCAGTCGATCAGCACGAAGTTCGCCAGCGACGGCAGCACGGTGACGCCGGGCCCGTGGACCTCGGCGCGCAGCTTCTCGATCGCGGCTCGCGCCTGCGCCGCGCTCTGGGCGACGTGGGCGTCATCGGCCAGCGCCGCGACCGCGCCGACGTGGGCCAGCGAGCCGACATGGAACGTCCGCCCGACGCGCCCGAGCATGTCGCACACGACGCGCGGCGCGATCGCGTACCCGACGCGCAGCCCCGCGAGCCCGTAGATCTTGGAGAACGTGCGCAGCACGATGACGCGCGGGTGCGAGCGGAAGAGCGCGAGCCCGTCGACATGATCGATCTCGGGCCACGCCGCCGCGTACTCCACGTAGGCCTCGTCGATGACGAGCAGCGCGCGCTCCGGCAGCGCGGCGAGGATCTTCTTCGCGTCCGCCCGGGAGACGATCGAGCCGGTGGGGTTGTTGGGCGTCCCGAGGACGACGAGCTTGGTCCGCGGCGTGATGGCGGCGATCAGCGCGTCGGCATCGCACCCGTACGCCGCCGTCGTCGGCACGGCGACGAACGGCTGCCCCGGGATCTGCGCCGCGAGCCGGTAGCTCAGGAACGCGTACTTGTGGGTCAGGACCTCGTCCGTGCCCGCGCAGGTCGCGAGCACGAGCTGGTAGAGGATGTCGTTGCTGCCGTTGCCGAGGGCGAGCTCGTCGAGCTTGACGTCGAGCTTGTCCGCCAGCGCGCGGCGCAGCGCGAACCCGCCGGCGTCCGGGTAGAGGTGGAGGCTGGCGAGGGCCGCCGGCAGCACGGCGAGCGCCCGCGGGGACGGCCCGAGCGGATTCTCGTTCGAGGCCACCTTGATGGCGCCGGTGATCCCGAGCTCGCGCTCGAGCTCCTCGATGGGCTTGCCGGGTTGGTAGACGTCCAGGCCCCGGATGTGGGCCGGCACGAGCTCGTCGATCACGGTCGCAGATTACATCAGATGACCGGGAATGCTGCTCCTGCCGAGCCGGTCTATAGTCCCGTCCACCGATGCGCCGTCCTCAACTATGGGCCCTCGCGGCCGCCTGCGTCCTCGCGGTCATCGCGCTGCCCCACCTCGCCCACGCGGCCCCCGCCGCCGCCAGCTGCGGCTCCGCGTTCGACGAGTACCAGCAGAAGGGCTGGGGCTGGCTCTATCTCGGCTCGTTCGGCTTCGGGTTCCTGACGTCCCTGACCCCGTGCGTCTACCCGATGATCCCGATCACCCTCGCGATCTTCGGCGCGCGCGGCGGCGACGTCACCAAGCGCCGCGCCATCCTCCTCGCGTCGGCGTACGTCGTCGGCATGGGCCTGACGTACGCGGTGTTCGGCGTCGCGGTCGCGCTGCTCGGCAAGACGACGGACTTCGGCAGCCAACTCAACTCGCCCTGGCTCGTCGTCCCGATCTGCCTCCTGTTCGCCGCCCTCGCCGCGTCGCTGTTCGGTGCGTTCGATCTGAACCTGCCCGCGTCGGTCCAGCTCCGGCTCAACCAGATCGGTGGCAAGGGCTTCGGCGGCGCGTTCGCCATGGGCCTCGTCGGCGGGCTCATCGCCGCGCCGTGCACCGGCCCGTTCCTGCTCGGCCTGCTGACGTTCGTCGCGAGCAGCCGCAACGTCGTCGCGGGCGGCTCGCTGCTGTTCGTCTACGCCCTCGGCATGGGCGTCCTGTTCTGGGCGCTCGCCGCGTTCGCCATGTCGCTGCCCAAGAGCGGCGCGTGGATGGACTCGGGCAAGTCGGTGGGCGGCATCCTGCTGCTGTTCGCCGGCGTCTACTTCCTGCAGCCGCTGTTCCCCAGCATCGTCGAGGCGGTCCCCGCGGACACCTGGTTCGTCATCGCCTCGATCGCGGCCGTCGTCATCGGCGTCGCGATGGGCGCCATCAACCGTTCGTTCCACGACGGCGCGAGGCAGGTCGCGCTCAAGGGCGTCGGCACGGTGCTCGTCGTCGGCGGGCTCTCGGCGCTCTGGTGCTGGCACCTGACGCCGAAGCAGCACCTGCCGTGGCTCCACGACGAGAAGGTCGCGTTCGCGCAGGCGCAGGCCGAGCACAAGGGCGTGATGGTCGACTTCGCCGCCTCGTGGTGTAACCCGTGCCGCGAGCTCGAGAAGACGTTCGGCGATGACGACGTGTACGCCGCGATCGTGAAGGACTTCGTGCCGCTCAAGATGGACGTCTCGGCGAACGACGACGCGGCCGATGACGCGAAGGCCCGCTACGACTCGCCGACCCTGCCCTCCGTCGCGTTCCGCACGTCCGAGAACAGCCCGGTCGGGCGCGTCGACAAGGAGCTCGGGCCGGACAAGATGTTACGGACCGTGCAGCGGCAGGCATCGGCGCTCCGCAGCGGCACCGTCGCCGCCAAGTGTGATTAGCTGACCCTCGTGGTCTGCTGGCTCGCCCCGGTCGTCGCGTGCGTCGGCCTTGCCGCGTGCGCCGGCCTCGCCGCGTGCGGTGACAAGCAGCTCGCCGCCCTCGAGGCCGTCCGCGCCGAGGTCTGCGCGTGCAAGCAGCCGGCATGCGCGGAGGCGGCGATGGCGAAGCTGCCGAAGACGGACATCCGGTCCGACCATCGGACGCAGGCGCTCGCCACGGCGATGCTCGACTGCCTCGCGAAGATCGATCAGGCGGCGACGGCGGCGGCGGCGAGCGAGGATCCCGACGCCCCCGGCAGCGCCGCACCCGGCAGCGCCGCACCCGGCAGCGCCGGCAGCGCTACTCGCCCTTGAAGCTCGGCTCGCGCTTCTGCAGGAACGCCGCGACGCCCTCCATGAAGTCCTTGCTGCCGAGCAGCTGCATCTGCCCGGTGGCCTCGCGATCGAGCGCGGCCGTCAGGTTGCCGTCGAGCCCGGCGTAGACCGCGCGCTTGACCAGCCGGTGCACGAGCGGCGGACCGGCCGCGATCCGCGCCGCGAGCTCGGCGACGGCCGCGGCGTGGCCGGCCACGGGGAACACCCGCGTCACGAGGCCGATGCGCAGCGCCTCGTGCGACGGAATCATGTCGCCGGTCATCAGCAGCTCGAGGGCGCGCCCGAGGCCAACGATGTGCGGCAAGAGCCACGTGCCGCCGCCGTCAGGCATGAGGCCGCGGCGCACGAAGATCTCGCCGAACGACGCGCGCTCGCTCGCGATACGCATGTCGCACGCGAGCGCGAGATCGCAGCCGAAGCCGGCCGCCGCACCGTCGACGGCGGCGATCGTCGGGCGGTCACTGTCGACGAGCGCGCGGATCAGCACGTGAAACTTGCCGCGCAGATCCGCCTCGCGCGTCTCGGCGCCGGTCTGGCCGCGCGTCATCGCGTCCTTCAGATCGAGACCCGAGCAGAACGCGCCGCCCGCGCCGGCGAGGACGATGACGCGCGTGGTCGCCGGCACCGCCGCGACCGCCGCGCCGAGGCGAGCGACGAGGTCCACCGTCAGCGCGTTGCGCGTGCCGGGGCGATCGAGGGTGAGCGTGCGGACGCCGTCGCGATCGTCGACGTGGAGATCTGCGGGCTGATCGGTCATGGGCCGGCGAGCTTAGCGCGGCGCGTACGCGAGTGGGTCGATGCCCCAGGCGCCCGAGCGGGGGAGCCCACGTCCGCGGCGGGATTGACCGGGATCAACCGGAACCGGTGCGAGTGCCCGTGCCGAGGTGACGTCACAGCTCGGGCGGTTTCGGCGCGCCGGCGGCGCCGAGCTCGGGCTCGAGGGCCCAGTCGTCACTCTCGGCGCCGGTGGCGAGGCGCGGGCCATCGGTCGCGAGGCCCGGGGTCAGCTCGGCCTCTTGCACCTCGTGGGTGAGGATCGCCCCGGTGTCCCCGCTCGTCATGTGGACGTCGCGCATCGAGGCCACGCCCGGCATGATCATCGCCATCGCGGGCGTGATCACGATGTCGGCGTCGGACTCGTGGCCGAAGAAGGCGGTGTGCTCGTAGTAGCGGACGGCGTAGCGCACGAGCACCGCGCACGTGGCCGCGATCGGCACCGCGAGCACCACGCCGATGAACCCGAGCAGCTTGCCGCCCGCGACGACCGCGAACAGCGCGCCCGACTCGGAGAGGCCGACGCGATGGCCGACGATCTTCGGCGTCAGGACGCCCGCCTCGAGGAGGTGGAGGACGAGGATCACGCCCGCGACCGCGCCCATGGTCGAGCCGCCGCCGCCGTCCGCGAGCGTGACGAGCAGCGCGATGCTAAAGCCGACGAACGTGCCGATGAACGGGATGACGGTGAGCAGGGCCACGAGGAGGCCGATCGGCAGGGACAGCGGCATCCCGACCGCCGTGAACAGCGTCGCGTAGAGGACGGCGAGGATCGCGGTCACGATGGCCTGGCCGCGCACCCACCCGGCGACGACGCGGTCGATCTCGCGGACGATCTCGCGGACCGTGCTGCGCGAGCGCGGCGGGATCATGTGCTCGATGCGGCGGATGAGGTGCGG
The DNA here is from genome assembly GCA_025353585.1 of Deltaproteobacteria bacterium. Classification (GTDB taxonomy): domain Bacteria; phylum Myxococcota_A; class Polyangia; order Haliangiales; family Haliangiaceae; genus JABFXX01. The sequence goes on along the minus strand of JANXOM010000266.1, from coordinate 12,091 downwards.
GAAGTCAGAGAGGAAGTAAAACGCGAAGACGGGCACGAGCAGGAACTCGGCGAGCACGCCGAGCAGGCTGAACACGCCACCGAGCGCGGCGGTGGCGATGTTGCGCAGGGGGCCGCTCGCGTCGCCGAGCGAGTCCCGCACGTCGGGGTTCTCCACGTACCCCTTCCAGTCCTTCGGGATCGCGACGTTGAAGTGCTGGGTCGTCCACGCCGATAGGTTGTCGAGCATGCGCGGCAGGCCCGCCGCGAACGTCTGGAGCTGGTCGACGACGCGCGGCGCGATGACCGTGAGCGCCGCGACCACGACGAAGATGAACGTGCCGAGGAGAAGGAGCGCCGCCGCCGCGCGGTTGACGCCGCGCTTGACGAGCCGCTCGAGCACCGGGTTCAGGAGGTACGCGATGCCGAGCGCGGTCAGGATCGGCGCGAGCACGGTCGCGAGGAAGCTGACGGTCGTCCAGGCGACGACCACGGCCACCGCGATCAGCAGCCAGCGCGTGAGCGCGATCACCTGCTGGAGGGTCGTGGACGACTGCGACGGGATCATCAGGGGAGGATCGGCGCGAGGTCGAGGACGATCGACTTCTTCTCGCCGGGGGCGAGCTCGACTTCCTGATACGCGGAGAAGTAATCGTCGCGCCGCAGCTCGAGCTGGTGCCGGCCGGGGTCGAGGCCGTCGATGCCGCCCTTGTTGCGCAGGCGGCCCATGAAGTGACCGTCGATCACGAGGTCGGCGTCTTTGACGTTGGTCTCGATGTAGAGCTTCGTGTCCGCGGTGACGGCGCCGCCGGCGGGGCCGGTGGGTTGCGGGTGGGCGCACGCCACGAGCGCGAGCGCGAGCGCGGCGGCGATGCGCGTCACGGCGTCCCCGACAGGTCCAGCTCGACGACCTCGCCGACGACCTTGACGGTGACCTGCGTGTCGCTCGACGGCGCCTTCTTCGCGAGCTGCGCGACGCGCTCGACGGATTCGCTCGTGGCGACGCCGAGCACCCAACCGCCCGGCGAGAGCCGGCGCAGGGTCGCGGCGCGGACGCCCTTCGCGCCCGTCAGGTACTTCTGCTCGGCGACGACGAGCGCGTACGGCGTGCGCGGGGACATGCGCACGAGCACGACGCCCGCCTCGGCGATCGGCGTGTCGTCACCGTGGAACGCGGCCGCGACGTGGGCCTCGTGCGCGGGCGGCGGAACCACATCGGCGACCGCCGCGGCGAGCGCGCGGTCGATCGCGTGAGCCTCGTCGTCACCCTGCAGCGCGACGGACGCGGCGCCCTCGCCGATCACCCTGTGGTCGCCACGCTGGACGAGGCGGACATGCGCGATGACCAGCGCGGCCGGGCCCGCGACGCCGCGGACCTGCGTGGGCGGGCTCACGATGACGCCGGCGACGAGCGCGAGCTCGGCCTTCGCGGAGCCGGCGAGCGCGTCGGCCTCGTCATCGTCGAGCGGGAGGTCACCGGCCGGGCGCGGCGGGGCGCCGCCCGCGGGCGCGCGCTTCACCGTCATGCCCGCGGCGCGCAGGGCGCCCGTCAGCGCGGCAACGCCCGGCGCGTCGGCGACCGCATCGGGGCCAAAATCCGCGACGACGCCGCCGGGGCGCGCCACGCGGAGGAGCACGGCGACGCTGCGGGCTCGTGCGCCGGAGGGCGGCGGCGTGCCGGCCGGGACGGGCGGCGCGTCGGCGTCGTTGATGCCGAGCTCGGCGAGGCGCGTGCGGAGCTTGTCGCGATCGATGCGCACGCTGACCGCGAGCTCGCGACGGCCGTCGTCGGTGCCGTCCTTGCCGACGGAGAACTTCGCGACCCACAGGCGCGCCCGCGCGACGATCTCGCGATCGAGGTCGGCCCGGTGCGCCTTGCGGGCCTCGGCGGGGACGAGCTCGGCGAGCGCGCGCTCGGTCGCGTGGGCGAAGGCGTCGTCCAGCGCGGCCGTGCGCGCGTCGGCGCCGGCGGCGTCCGCCTGCCCCTCCACCTCGTAGGCCACGACGTCCTCGGCGCGGGCGACGGCGGCGCCGGCGAGCACGAGCGCCAAGGCAAGGCAGAGTCTCACGAGCGTGAACCTAGCACTGGGCGGTTTGGGCGTGCGGGGATCGAGCATCAACGCGCTGCCACGACCAGCACGAGGGTCCCTGGCCCCGCGCCCGCGGGCAGCGCGGCCGCGATGTCGCCGGCCGTCGCGCCGGTCGCCTTCACGTGCGGCGCGTCCTTCGCCCACGCGGGCAGCGCGGTCACCCAGAGCGTCGCGGCCGCCTTGCCGCCGATGGTCCAGCCGACGGCGGGCTTCGCCGTCGCGGGCATACCATCGATCACCACCACCGCCGCCGCGTGGTCGCCCGCCGCCGCGACGGCCCGGCCGCTCCCTGCCACGGCCTGCCGCACGGCCTCGATCGGGACCGCCATCACCACGTGCCACGCGCCGTCGGTCTCCGGCTCCACCTCGAGCTCGACGACCGCCGCGAGCGCGCCTTGCGCCCTGGCGCCCGCCGTTCCCCCCGCCGCGAGCGGCAGCGCCGCGAGCGCCGCGCCGAGCGCCGCCTTCGCCGCGTCCTCGGCGCCGCGCCGCGACGTCCCGCGCGCGACAGCCGGGCTCGGCGCGTGCCGATCCGCGACCCCCACGCCGCCCGCGATCACCAGGCCCCGCGCCCAGTCGATGCGCGCCGCGTCCCGGTTCTCCGCCTGCGCCGCGCCGCTCGCGAGCAACAGCCCCACCGCCGCGGCCAGACCGCGCGCCGCCGCTACTCCCATTCGATCGTGCCGGGCGGCTTGCTCGTGATGTCGTAGACCACGCGGTTGATGCCGCGCACCTCGTTGATCACGCGCGACGAGATCGTCCCGAGCACCTCGTACGGCAGGTGGACCCAGTCCGCCGTCATGCCGTCGCGCGAGTGCACCGCGCGCAGCGCGAGCGTCTCCTCGTACGTTCGCGCGTCCCCCATCACGCCGACCGACTTCACGGGCAGCAGCACGCCGAAGCTCTGCCAGATCGACTCGTAGAGCCCCGCCGCCCGGATCTCCTCGTCGATGATCGCCTCGGCCGCGCGCAGGACGTCGAGCCGCGCCTTGGTGAGCGGCCCCAGGCACCGCACCGCGAGCCCCGGCCCCGGGAATGGCTGCCGCCACACCATGTGGTGCGGCAACCCGAGCTCGAGCCCGAGCTGGCGGACCTCGTCCTTGAACAGCTCGCGCAAGGGCTCGACGAGCACGAGGTTCATCTTCTCCGGCAAGCCGCCGACGTTGTGGTGGCTCTTGATGACCGCGCTCGGCCCCTTGAACGAGACGCTCTCGATGACGTCCGGGTAGAGCGTGCCCTGGGCGAGCCACTTCGCGTCCGCGATCGTCTTGGCCTGCTCCTCGAACACGGCGATGAACTCGCCGCCGATGATCTTCCGCTTCTTCTCGGGGTCCGTGCAGCCCGCGAGCGCGGTGAGGAACCGGTCCTCGGCGTCGATGACGCGCAGATCCACGTGAAAGTGGTCCTTGAAGATCGACGCCACGTACTCGCGCTCGCCCCGGCGCAGGACGCCGTTGTCGACGAAGATGCATGTCAGCCGGTCGCCGATCGCCTTGTGGATCAGCGCCGCCGCGACGCTCGAGTCCACGCCGCCGGAGAGCCCGCAGATCACGCGGCCTGTCGCGCCGACCTGCGCGCGAATGCGCGCGATCGCCTCGTCGACGAACGAGGCCATCGACCAGTCGGCCGTGGCTCCGCACGCCGCGAACAGCCAGTTGTGCAGGAGCTCCGCGCCGCGCGGCGTGTGGACCACCTCGGCGTGGAACTGGATGCAGTCGATCTTCCGCGCCGCGTGAGCGAAGCCGCTCATCGCGCAGTTCGCGGACTCCGCCGTCTGCACGAAGCCCGGCGGCAGCGCCTCGACGTGGTCGCCATGCGAGGCCCAGACCTGCAGCTCCTCGCCGGCGCCGACTGACTTGAACACGCCCTCGGGCCGCAGCACCTTGACGCTCGCGCGCCCGAACTCGCGGCGCTCGGCCTTCGTGACCTTGCCGCCGAGCAGGAACGCCGTCAGCTGCGCGCCGTAGCAGATGCCGAGCACGGGGATGCCGAGGTCGAACAGCGCCTCGTGGATGTGCGGCGCGCCTTCCTCGTACACCGACGACGGTCCGCCCGAGAGCACGATGCCGATCGGGTTGAGCGCCCGCACCGCGCGCAGCTCGGGGTCCTGCGCGAGCGTGCACGGGTGGATCTCGCAGTAGACCGACTGCTCGCGGATGCGGCGCGCGATCAGCTGCGTGTACTGCGAGCCGAAGTCGAGGACGAGGACGAGCTGGTGGGCCATGAGCTACTCCGTGCGGTAATTCGGCGCTTCCTTCGTGATGATCACGTCGTGGACGTGACTCTCGCGGAGGCCGGCCGACGAGATCTTCACGAAGCGCGCCTTCGCGTGCATCTCCGGGATGGTCGCGCAGCCGAGGTAGCCCATCGACGAGCGAAGGCCGCCCACGAGCTGGTAGATCGACTCGCGCAGCGGACCCTTGTACGGGACGCGGCCCTCGATGCCCTCGGGCACGAGCTTGCTCGGCGCCTCGACGTCGCCCTGGAAGTAGCGATCCTTGCTGCCATCGGCCATCGCGCCGATCGAGCCCATGCCGCGGTAGCTCTTGTACGAGCGGCCGCCGAGCAGCACGGTCTCGCCCGGCGCCTCGTCGGTGCCGGCGAAGAGCGATCCGATCATCACGGTGTCCGCGCCGGCGGCGAGGGCCTTCGCGACGTCACCCGAGTACTTGATGCCGCCGTCCGCGATGATCGCGACGTGCGTGCCCTTGACCGCCGCGACCGCGTCCGCGATGGCCGTCAACTGCGGGACGCCGACGCCCGCGACGATGCGCGTGGTGCAGATCGAGCCCGGCCCCACGCCGACCTTGACCGCATCCACGCCGGCCTCGACGAGCGCCTTCGTGGCCGCGCCCGTGGCCACGTTGCCCGCGACGAGCTGCATACGCGGGAACTTCTTGCGGATCTGCCGCACCGCCTCGATGACGCCGGCCGAGTGCCCGTGCGCGGTGTCGACGCAGATGACGTCGCAGCCGGCGGCGAGCAGGGCCTCGATGCGCGCGTCGCGGTCATCACCGACGCCGACGGCCGCGCCCACCCGGAGGCGGCCCTGGTCGTCCGTCACGGCGGTCGGGTGCGCCTCGGCCTGCTCGATGTCACGGATCGTGATGAGGCCGCGGAGCTTGCCGGCGCCATCGACGACGAGCAGCTTCTCGATGCGGTGCTTGTGCAGGAGGTCCTTGGCCTCCTCGAGCCCCACGCCGTCCCGCGCGGTCACGAGCTGCGTGGTCATGACGTCGCTGACCGGCAGCGTCAGCCGCTTCTCGAAGCGTACGTCGCGGTTGGTCAGGATGCCGACGGGCCGCTTCTCGGCGTCGACCACCGGGAGGCTGCTGATCTTGTAGTGGCGCATCACGCCGAGCGCCTCTTCGAGCGTGCGCGACGGCGCGATCGTCACCGGGTCGACGACGAGGCCGGATTGCGCCTTCTTCACGCGCGTGACCTCGCGCGCCTGCTCCTCGATCTTGAGGTTCTTGTGCAGGAAGCCGATCCCGCCCTCGCGCGCCATGCGGATGGCCGTGGCGGCCTCGGTGACCGTGTCCATCGCGGAGCTGATGAGCGGCATCCGCAGCGGGATCGCGGACGTGAGGCGGGTCGACGTGTCGACGTCGCGCGGGATCACCTCGCTGAAGCCCGGCACGAGCAGGACGTCGTCGAACGTGAGGGCTTCGCGAAGCGGTTCCAGGTCGAGCACGTGGCCTCTTTAGTGATGAGAGGCGCGCACCATACGGGACGGGTCTGATGGTGACAAGCCATGGGCGGGCTGGGGTCTCGGTCCCCAGACCCGAGGGGGAGGTCCCCATCCACGCCCGGCCAACACACGGTTCTGTAACAGGCGAACGTGGCACGGTCATTGGTAAGGGCTCGGGCGGAGCCTTCATGCGCAAAACCCTGCACTCGATCGCGTTCGTGGCGCTCGCCGCCTGCGAAGGCACCGTCCCCGGCGGCCCTGGCACGGTGGCAGATGCGCCGGGCGTCGCGCCGGACGGCCACGCCGTCAGCGGTCACGTGATGGACTTCCGGACGCACCAGCCGCTCGACACGGTCGCGGTCGCCACGGATGGCATCACGCCGCCCGTGATGGTGACGACCGCCGCGGACGGCGCCTACGAGCTCGCGCACATCGCGGCGGGGACGAGCATGTTCCTGCAGGTGACGCGAACGGACTACCGCGCCACGCGGAACCCGGCCGTGAAGGTCGCGGACGCCGACATGACGCAGGATCTGTGGGCCGTCTCCGACGCGTACGAGCGCCAGCAGTACACGACGGCCGCGGGCAAGACCCCGACGGCGGGCAAGGCGATGATCGTCGTCGAGCTCGTGCGGAACAACGGTATGCCGCTCACCGGCATCTCGGCGGCGGACATCATGCTCAAGGACGCGACGGGGGCGCCGGTCCCGGGCGCGCTCGGCCCGTTCTTTCTCGGCGCATCGGGAGACGTGGATCCGACGGTGACGGTCGCGACCGCGTTCAACGGGCACTCGCGCGCCCTGCTGCTCGACGTGGAGCCCGGAACCTACGAGCTCGACGTCTCGTTCGCGGGCGGCGGCGGCAGCGGTTCCGGTTCGGGTTCGGGTTCCGGTAGCGGTTCGGGTTCCGGCAGCGGTTCCGGTTCCGGCAGTGGTTCCGGGTCCGGATCCGGCAGCGGCTCCGAGATGACCCAAAAGGTCTCCGTCACCGCGATCGCGGACGGCGCGTCGCTCGCGGATAGCGCGACCCCCGGCGCGTCGCAGGGCAGCGGAAACCTCACCGACCCGAGCTTCGCCATCGACATCTACCCGCGCCTCCAGCGTGCCTCCAAGGGCGGCCTCGGCTGCGCCGACTGCCACACGCCCGGCGGCCTCGGGTCCATCCTCCCGTACGATGGCGAGGCCTCTACCGTGCTCGCCGCGATGCTCGCCGCCGGCGAAGGCTCGGGCGGCAGCGGTAGCGGCTCTGGCAGCGGCTCTGGCAGCGGCTCTGGCAGCGGGTCCGGCAGCGGCTCTGGCAGCGGGTCCGGCAGCGGCTCTGGCTCCGCCGTCGAGCTCGTGGTCGTCAACCTCGCCCACCCGGCGCAGTCGCTCCTCCTCGTGCGCCCGCTCTACGAGGCGCCGCCGCTCCCCCAGGACCACCCGAACGCGACGTTCCTCGACGTGAACGACCCCGACTACCAGCTCTTCTTGACCTGGATCAAGAAGGGCGCGAAGCCCTAGCGCCTCGCGTCTTGCGGCGGCCGGTATCGTCGATGTCACGGCCGTGCGCACGCGCTCCGACCTCGCGAGCGCCCCCGACGACGGCGCGTACGCGAGGCGGCCGTCGGCGTACACCGTCTCGCGCGACGTCACCGTCGGGTTCCTCGCGACGAGCGCGCTCGCGGTTGTCGCCGGTGTCGTGCTGCGCCAGCGCGGGCGCACACCCGCCGTCCAGCTCGGCGCGGCGTCGCAGCATGGCATCACGCTCATCACGCTCGCGTGGACGCGGTGAGCCAGCACGAGACCCGCCGGGGCGCGCGACCGGCTCGGCACGACATGGCCGGCCCCGACAGAGGCGTCCGCGCGCCGGACGTTCTTGCTGATGCGCGCGCGGCACACCCTCGCCGTCCTTCTCTCCCGACCGCGGCGAGCTGCCTCGTCGCGCCCGATCGCCCGGGCCTGCGCGGCGACGCCGGCGGCTCCGCTCGGAGTGCCCGCAGCGGCTGACGGCGGGCGACCTCGCCGGCGCCGCGCTCGCCGCGGTCGTCGCGTCGGTCGACGAGGCGGCCTGCCCGAGTCCTGGTACGGGGCGGCCGCGCTCGGCTCCGACGGCTCGGCGCGCGGCGCGCTCGTCGGTGATCACGACACTGCTCGGGACGGCGCCGGGCAACGAGCACGACCCAGTGCGACTCCCGCATCGCGCACCCCAGCCCGACATCGGCGCGACGTCCGCGTGCCCCCGTTCGCTCTCGCGCGTCACGCGGACGCTCGCCCCGGACCGCCGCCGCGACGAGCGCGCGCGGCTCTTGCTCTCCGACGAACCGGGCGCCGAGGCCGAGGGATGTCTCTCGCGGCGATGAACGGCACGCTGCGCTGGGCCCCTGAGCACGCCGTGCGGCGAGGCGCGTGGTCTCCGGCTTGCTGCTCACCCGTTCAACAACGGAGGCCCCGATGCGTCATGGCAGCAAGCTGTTCGTGCTCCTTCTCACCGGCGCGGCCATCGCGCCCGCCGCCGGCTGCTTCGCGAGCACGGAGGGCTACGTCGCATACGACGACCCGCCGCCACCCCGCGAAGAGACCGTGGTCGCGCGGCCGGGCTACCTGTTCATTCACGGAAACTACGTCAACGAGCGAGGTCACTGGCGGTGGGCCGGCGGCCGCTACGAACGAGAGCGCGCGCACCAGCGGTACGTCGAGGGTCGCTGGCAGCGGAGCGGGAACCGGCGCGTCTGGGTCGCCGGCGGCTGGAAGCAGGGATGAGGCCGGAGCGTCGACGCCGCTAGCAGCGCGAGATGGCATAGATCACGAGCAGGACCGGCAGCGGCACGCCGAGGAGCCACGCCAGGGCCCAGCCCGCCTTGCCAGATTCGGAGTTCCACACCGGGTTCTTGATCTTCATGAGCGTGTTCATGAGCCGTCCTTCGTGCAGCGCGCGTGCCTGCTTCGACGCTGTGCGCTCGCGCGCGCCTACACAGCCCAGATCAGGACACCGAGCGCAGCGAGCACACTTCCGAGCAGCAGCCCGTCGAGGAAGCGCCCGTAGCTCTGTAGGCGAGCGCGGAGCGGGGCCCGTCCGCCGTGGAGCTCCAGCGGTAAGTCGGCGCGGCGCACCTGCCGGACCAGCGCGTCGAAGCGGTCCCAGTCACGCGCGGCGAGGAACCACCACGACCCACGCCGCGCCTGCAGGGCCACGCCGTCCGCGTACACGTGCGCGCGCGCGATGCGCGCCGCCGGCTGGTGGAACCCGATCGCGGCCCAGCCCCAGCGCACGCCATCGCGCGTCACGGTCACGCGCGCGCCGCGGACCAGCACACCGAGGCCGGCGAACGCCACGAACGCCACGGGTAGGACGACCTGCGTGCTCGAATGGTAGCGGTACGGGTGGCGGGAGACCGCGTACCAGGTGAGCGCGCCGAGCCCCACCACGAGCACCGCGGCCAGGATCGCGAGCCGGCGCGCGCGGCGCGGCGCGCGGAAGACCCCGAGCGGCGTGCCGACGAGGCCGATGCCCGGCGGGAGATCGATCGCCGTCATGCGAGCGCCTCGAGCGCAGCGTGCACGCGGGCGACGAGCGCGGCGCGCGCGTCGGGATCGGCGAGCTTCGCGCCGCCCTGCGTCACGTAAAACACGTCCGCGACCTTCTCCCCTTCGGTCGCGACCTTCGCGAACGAGATGTCGAGCCCGGCGACGGCGATGGCGTCGGTGATGGCGTGGAGGACCCCCATGCGATCGCGCGTCGTGACCTCGAGGATCGTGGCGCGCGCGGCGTCATCGACCAGGCGGACCTCCGTCGCGACGCCTGGCGTCACGCGCGGCGGCAAGCCAGACGGCGGACGGCGACGCGCGATCAGCGCTGCGACGGTCAGGCCGCCGAGCACGGCGCGGAGGTCCGCCCCGATGCGAACCCAGCGCGCATCGTCCGCGAGGATCGCGTCACCCTTGCCGTCGCGGACCGAGAAGACATCCGCCACCACCGGGCCGCCGGGCTCTGGGCCGCCGCCGACGACGGCGGACAGCACGTCCACGCGGTTCGCGGTGAACACGCCGGCGAGCTGGGCGAGGAGGCCGGGCGCGTTTGGCGCGACCACGATCACCTCGCTGCACCCGCGCTCGGCGAGGACCGCCACGTGGATCGCGAGCGGGGGCGTCCGCTCTCGCGCCGCGGCGACCGCGGCGACCACGCGGTCGTGACTCTCCGGCGCGAGCGATCCGAGCGCCGAGGACTCGAGGTGCGCCCGCGTCCGTGTCACCAGCTCGGCGAGGAGCTCCGTCTTCCAGGCGGTCAGGTTGTCGGGCGCGGTCATCGCGGCATCGCAGAGCGTGAGCAAGTAGAGCTGCACCAGCTGCTCCGCGTCTCCGATCTTCTCGGCAAAGCGCGTGATGACCTCGGGATCGCCGAGATCGCGGCGCTGGGACAGGTGGCTCATCATGAGGTGCTGACGCACGAGCGTCTCCACGAGCTCGCCGTCCGCGGCGGCCAGCCCGAGCCGCGTGGCGACGGCGCGGGCGAGCACGGCGCCCTTCTCGGCGTGCCCCGTACCGAGCGGCTTGCCGACGTCGTGAAGCAGCGTCCCGAGGTAGAGCGGCCCCGGCCGCGCGACGGTCGTCCAGAGCGCGGTGGCGAGCGGGTGCTGGGTCGCGAGCTCGCCGCGCGCGAGGCGCTTCATCATCGCGACGGCGTAGAGCTGGTGCTGGTCCACCGTGTACACGTGATAGAGGTCGTGCTGGACGCGCGCGGTGCACGGCGCCCACTCGGGCATCAGCGCCGAGAGGATGCCGAGCTGGTGCATGACCTCGAGCGCGCTCGGCTGTGCCGCGTCGCGCGGATCGGCGAGCGCCTCGAGCCAGAGGCGCGCGGTCTGGGGGTCGGCCGCGAGCGTGGCCGGATCGCGCGCGAGGGTCTCGGCGATCTGCGCGCACGTCGCGCCGGCGACGGGGAGGCCACGCCCGACGGCGACGCGGAAGATGCGCACCATCTCGCTCGGCCGCGCCGCGAAGACGGCCGGATCGCGGGCCCCGACCGCCCCGTCGATCTGGTCGAAGTCCGCGTCGAGGCGCTGGACCTGCGGCTTGCGCTTGCCGGGCACGCGCGCGGCCTCGAGCAGCCGCTCCGTGACTTGCACGACGCCGCGGGCGTGCAGGTAGTACTGCTGCATGAGCGCCTCGACGGCGGGGGCGACGGCGAGCTTGTCGTCGACCACGGCGGCGGCGGGATAGAGCTGCGGCCCGATCGCCTCCTGGATCTCGAAGGTCAGCTGGTCGAAGCGGCGGCGCGCCGTCAGCTGGACGAGGGCGCGCAGGCGCAGCTGGAAGTCGCGGGCGCCGGTGAGGATGAACGCCTGGCGCGGCGTCAGGTGGCCGCCGCGGACGAGGGCCGCGATCAGCTCGCGCGCGGTCGGCGGGGCCCCATCGGGCGGCGGCGGCTGCCAGCGCGCCGCGCCGGCCCACAGCGCGGTCGCGAGGTCGCGCAGCGCCCCGATGCCTTGCTTGAGGTTCGGCTCGAGGAGATAGAGCGACGCGCCGAACCGCGCGTGGCGGGCGCGCTGCTCCTCGGCGAGCATGCCGATGACATCGACGCCGCTGGTCGCGGCGAGGGTCGCGCGCACGAGCTCGGCGGTCAGCGAACGAGACCCGGCGATGTGGCGCGCGTCGAGGAGCGCGGTGGCGGTCGCGAGATCATCTTTCGCCAGGCGCGCGGCCGCGCGGGGCTCGCGGAGCTGGTGCCCGACGGCGAGCTTGTCGTCCCAGAGAGGATAGAGGAGCTTGTCCGCGACCGCCTTCGCGGCGACCTCGTCGCCACCGTGGAGCACGATGAAGTCGATGTCGCTGTACGGCGCGAGCTCGCGGCGTGCCCAGCCGCCCGTCGCGACCAGGGCCAGCGGCGCGCGCTGCCCCGCGGTCGCGAGCAGGAACCGCGTCGCGAGCTCGCGATCGTAGAGCTCGCTGAGGGTCCGGCACGCCGCGTCGCCCTCGCCCACCACGCGCAGCCGCGCCGGCAGCGCCGCGAACGAGGCGTCGAGGGCGACCCGCAGCTGGGATGGCATGCTCGTGCCAGATTAACCGCCAAGGCGGGTAATTCGAAGCTAGGGCGTGGCCACGAACCGCAGCGCGCTCAGGTCGAGCCAGCCGTCCCAGGTGCGGACGCCGGTGAGGCGGCGCGAGATGAGGCCGTGCGGCACCTCGGCGACGATGCCGGCGACGGGCCAGGTCTCGGCGAGCGCGGCCGCGAGCTCGGGCGCGAGGCGCGCGCGCTCCGCCGGATCCCACGCCGCGGCGAGCGCATCGAGCGCCCGCTCGACCCGCGGCGACGTGGCGCGCGCCGGCGGCTTCGCGTCGGGCCCGGCCGCGCCC